>JBAXHC010000197.1:0-1618 GCA_037139075.1 Bacteroidota bacterium | reverse complement strand
CAAAACTAAAATCATATTTTGATAACTCTGAATCTGTAATTATTTTATTTGACGAACTCTTAAAAATAAATGCCTTTAATAAGCAAGCACAGAAATATGCAAAAAGTCTATTTCAACTTAATTTGTTTGTAGGTGAGAATGCCCTCGAAATTTTACCTGAATTCTTTAAACCCAAATTTAAAGAATATGCATTAATTGCATTGAATGGAAATAAAACAAAAAATAAAATAATAAATATCCCTAATACTTTGTTATGGTGGAGTTTTCAATTTACACCACTCTATACAAGTTCAGGAGAAATATCTGGGATATCATTAACTGCCACTAATATATCAGAAAGAAAAAAAACGGAAGATCTATTAAAAATAAATGAGAGTAGATTTAAATCCTTGACAGAGAGTGGAACTGATATGATTTCTTTGTATGATAAGAATTTTAAAACAATTTATAGAAGCGCAGCTGCATTTGAACTAACTGGAAGAAAAGATGAAGAGTTGAATAATTCTAAAAGCATACTTGAATATCTACACCCAGATGACTACACTCGTTTGCAACCAAAAATTAAAACTTTAGTCTCTATAAAAGGCCAGAAGATTTTCGATAAATTCAGATGGAGACATGTTGATGGACATTACACATGGCTTGAAGGAACACTTACCAATCTATTACATGACGAAAATATTAGGGCGATTGTTTCTAATATGCGTAACATATCTGAGGACATCAAATTACGAGAAAGCCAAAGTCTATTGGCTTCCATAGTTGATTCCACAAATGACGCGGTGATTAGTTGTAGTATAGAAGGAAAAATTACAAGCTGGAATAAAGGCGCAGAAAATTTACTAGGCTATACAGCACAAGAAGTAATTGGAGATTTGTCAAAACTGTTAATTCCTACTGACCTTATTCATTATGAAAGTAATTTAATAGAAAAAGTCAGAAAAGGAATTTTTTTTACGCAAATTCAAACGAAAAGAATCAAGAAAAATGGAGAAATTATTGATGTGTCACTAACAATGTCTCCTATTTTGAATGAATCTAAAGAGGTGATGGGAATTTCAAAAATTATCCGAGATATTACTTTAAGAAAAAGAGACCAGTTAGAAAAAGAATTGTTGATTAAAGAGCTAACTACTAATAACAAGGAGTTAAAACAATTCTCTTATATCACTTCTCACAATTTAAGGGGGCCTCTTACCAACCTCATGGGTATTTTAAAACTGTTGGATTTAGAAACCATTACTGATCCTAAAACTCGAATTTTATTAGAAGCATTTAAATCTTCAACAACTTCGTTAAAAACAACACTCGACGATTTAATTAATATTCTAATTATTAAAGAGAATACCAATCATGAGGTAACTATCTTAAATTTAGAATCGCATTTAAATAAAGTAATGAATTCTATTGGGAACATTATAAAAGTTTCTGAAGCAACTATAGATTTTGATTTTTCATTAGTTAATTCTGTACGTTTCAATTCTGCATATTTAGAAAGTATTTTCTTGAATTTAATTACTAATTCCCTAAAATATAGTAGGCCAGGTGTTAAACCACATATCAAAATATCCAGCGATATAAAAGATAATGGTGTGCAACTTTCTTTTTCTGATAACGG
>JBAXHC010000196.1:0-1625 GCA_037139075.1 Bacteroidota bacterium | reverse complement strand
GCATGCGATGGAGGGGTGGCTGGAGCGACTGAGCGAACAGACGGGGTGGGGAAAATGACTCGTCCTAATAAAAGTTTACAGATTTTTAGATTAATCCTAGGATAAGTTGACAGATACTTCTTAATCCTAGGATTGGTTTACAAACGTAAGTTGTTTCTGATAATAGTTCTTCCATAATCTTCTTGTTTCTATAGGCACATTTGATTGGTGTACTTGATTTGGTTTAAGGTTTCCGATACTCATATGCGGCCTTTCATTATTATATAATTCAATAACAAAAGCTAGTACACGTTTAGCATCTTTAATATTGTTTACTTCGTATGCTTCTAAATATTCATCCTTGATGATACCATTGATTCTTTCTGCAAGCGCATTTTCAAGTGGATCACTATTCTCTGTCATACTGATTCCAATATTGTAATCCTGTAATAGCTTTACATATCCTGGATTACAGTATTGAAAACCTCTATCGCTGTGGTGTGTGAGCTGAACAGGGCGTGTTGGCCCTAAAGCCAAAAGCGCCATGTTCAAAGCTTGGATAGTTTCCACAACCGCTAGTGTCTCGGCTACATGATACCCCACAATTTTATGAGAATAAACATCTGTAATAAAACTGATGTAAATATGCTTGTCTGTATGTATCCTCCAATAGGTAATATCACTCACCCATAATTGATTTGGAGCCGTGGCGATAAAGTCTCTAATCAGGTTCGGATACTTCTTATATCGATGGTAAGAGTTCGTTGTTCTGATTGTTCTTTTGCGTTTGCGTACCAATAAATGATTCTCTGAGAGCATTGTAAATAAAGCATCTCTGCCCATTTTGATACGATGCTCTTGCATAAAAGACAACAACAAATGATACAACTTTCGCCCTCCCATTCTAGGATGCTTTTCTCTAATTTTTCGCACTTCTTGGATAACTAATTCTTCCTCGATGGTGCTTTGTATATCTTCCTTGTTTTGCTGATAATAAGCCTGTCTTGTAATACCAAACCATCCGCATAGCTTGGCCATAGCTATGTGTGGAAAATCGCTTTTCATTGCTTCTATTGTTTGGTGTTGAACTTTTTTCGAATGGGGATTTTAAACTCTTTCTCAGCAATATCTACCATGGTAGAAAATGCGATGGCTTTGAGTTCTGCTTCCTTCAGTTGCTTCTCCAACTCCGCAATGCGCTTCTTTAATTGAAGTTGCTCAAACTGATCTTCTGGAAGTCCAGGATCAACTTTTTTCTTAGGCATGATAAAACCTTTTGACGCAAGTTTAGGCATTAATTGTTGACTTGAAGTCAAATAACCTAAATCACGCATCCACCTAACTAAATATCCATGATCTGCTCGACCTGTATACTTTCGCCATATTGCATCCTTAGGTTGCCCACTTGAAAGATAATCCTTGATGATCTCATGCTTCTCAAATTCACTAAATGATCCACTTGATTTTAAAATGATTGTTTTGTGCATTTTACACTGGTTTTAGTGTAAACCCATTTCAGGACAAGTCATTGTGCTGGCGAACGGGGGTCAGTTACGCCGGTTTTAGGGGGTCAATTTGCGTGGATTTTCCAGATAATGTAAACAAGTGAATAAAATAATGAATAAAAAGATTCTTATTTTTGAATT
>JBAXHC010000195.1:0-1639 GCA_037139075.1 Bacteroidota bacterium | reverse complement strand
TAACTGATGCAGAATGGTTCGAGAAAATGAACTTTAGTTTTCGCAGCACTGCCAATTCCATCAAAATTAAAGTTGGCGCAAACGGCAATAATTTTTATATCGTTAATGGCAATAGCGTTTCCTGGGGAGGAGCAAATGTAGATTACGCAAATAATTTAGCCTCTGTTCAAGGAAAAGGAAAGAAGTCTGTAACCATTTATGTTCCAAAGGAAAACAACCTGGATATCGATTCGAAATATGCTGAAATCTCAATTGATGGAAATTTGAATAAACTAAATGTCGACATTACGAATGGAGGTTTAGACTTAGGTGATGTGAACAAGCTTTTTCTCAGATCAAAATATTCGAATGTAAATGTGGGCAATATCAAATCCGGCGAAGTGGAGCTGATCAATGGACGTTTTATTGCAAAGGATGCTGATGACTTAGATCTAGACACTAAATATGCAACCATAGAAGCCGGTTCTGTTAAAAAATTAATGATTCGGAGTACCAATGATGAATATGAAATGGAAGAAGTAGGTAGCATTACTTGTCGTAAAAACTATGGTAACTTAAGGATCACTAAACTCATCAACTCTATGGAATTAGATGGTACTAATGCTGATGTAAAAATTCGAAACATTGGTGAAGGTGTTGAATCCATTAAAATAAATAATAAATACGCTGATATCAGATTGCCCATGCGTAATGTAAAAAATTATAGTGTAGCTTATCAGGGAGCATATAGCACTGTATATGCAAACTTTGAAAAGAAGCCGGTAGTTGAGAAGTCAGTAGTTGAAAAAGAGGAAACTAAAACCACTGGTAAAAAGGGCAATCAAAACAGCGATATGAAGTCTGTTACCGTGAATGGCTCATTTGCATTTGCTGGTTCATTTGATTTTGATAATAACTCGGATAATCATTTCACTGCCACAGTTGGGGATGGCAAAGGGGCTAAATTGGATCTAAAGTGCCAAAATTGCACAGTTGACTTTAAATAAATAACTATTTGGTGTTTGAACTTTTCGTTTCTTCCGACATTTAAATAATATTACTGCCTCCGTTTTACGGGGGCAGCTTTTTTAGGTGTATTCCCCTAGCTTTGCAGTACAAATTATTTATCCTATTTTTCCACTATGTCTGAACTGTATATCCTCCTTTCTATCATTGGCACTTTGGTGATGATTGGTTTTTTTGCAGGCTATGAAATTGCATTCGTTAGCGCTAATCGACTGAGCATTGAACTCAAGAAAAAGCAAGGCAAAAAAAGTGGCTTGATCCTCGCCAATTTTATGGAAAATCCGGCAAAATTTATCGGATCCTGCCTCATTGGCTTGAATATTTTTTTGGTGATCTATGGTTTACTTTTCGACGAGTTTCTTAAGTCCATCGCCTGGAGGCCCATCAATTTTCAGAATCATATTGTTCAATTAATTGTTGATACGCTCATTTCCACTATAGTAGTTTTAATATTTGGTGAGTTCATTCCAAAAGCTGTTTTTAAAGCAAAAAGTGAGCGATTTTTAAGTTTCTTTTCTTCAGTTGCGCAGTTTTTTTATACCTTATTTCAGCCGATAGCTACCTTTTTTGTAAACATTTCTCAGTGGATCTTGAAATATGTTTTCAATATGCGCTTGAATAAAAGCAATGATGC
>JBAXHC010000194.1:0-1645 GCA_037139075.1 Bacteroidota bacterium | reverse complement strand
ACTGGTATTGGGTTACAGAGGATGATTGTTCTACAAAAAAAACAGCTGTAAAACATACCATTATTTGTGTACTAGCTCAAAGCAATTATATGGATACCACAATTGGCATATTTGATAGCATATGCGGCATTCCGGATGGGTTCCTATAGCCTCTATATAGACAGTGGAACCAAGTAATAGCTGTCCAACAGGATTGGTGCATTTAGCTCTAATAGGTGTATACAGCTGTTTAATGTTTCCAATGGAAGAAACAATTAATAATGTTGATGGATTGATGAATTCAATGTTGTCTATTTTGGGCATAGGTGATATTGGTTTAGCATTTATTAATTTGGTTTCTTGGATAATAGTAGCAGGTCATTCACTTGAACATGCGTTTGACCAGTGTGTGCATCTTGAACCAGGATTCCATCAATAGCGATTTCCATTTCTTCTATTAAATGACGTTCAATTATTTCAGCAAGCTTTCCATATGCTATGCAGAAGTGTTTATGCACACCCTTCGTTTTGATTCCTACATCATTTAAATAAATGGAAGGGGTTTCAATTTTGAATGTTGCTTTTAGCAATTCTGTTTCCAAACGAATTACAGTTGGACTTACCACAGTGCCAATTAATTGGACTTTGTTTCTTGTATTCATGGTATTTAGTTTATGGACATAAAAAAGCCCCACCGTATTTGGTGAGGCTAACTGCTTTATTTAAATGTGATATTTTAATTAGGTGATTTCAGTCGAATTCAGGGGGTGTTTTCCTCAAGCAAAGGTTTATTGTAACATATATTAATATTTTACTTACCTTTTAAAAGTAAATCACCCACTCTATTGCAATACTAACGCATTAGCTCTATTTACAATTCTTGTAATCAATATCATTCCTCAGTCTCTTATTTTAATCATTGAAATAGACTATAATCTATTTCTAAACCCACACGTACATGAAAAAATTATTATTTAGTTTAATTGTATCAGTAGCCATGCTTGCTTGTACAAACCAAGAAACAAAAACAGCTAGTACAGATGTAATAGATGATGGTGCTGGTACAATAACTTCAGTAGATGCTAAATCCATAGCACTGAAAAAAGGATTTGAAGCGTATATGAATGGTGATTCAAATAATTCATATTCTTTTGCAGATAGTGTGAAACTTTATGATGCTATTTCAGATTATGTTGAAAATGGAGAATTAAAACCTCATTTTGTTGGGTTAAAAGCAGTGATTAATGGGCTAAATATGGACCATAAATTATTTAGCAATATTAAATTGACAACAGATAATATTAAAACTGTAGTATTTAAAAATGGCAGTGTATATTCTTCTTGTTGGACTACTTGGACTGGAACTGGCAATATTACTAAAACTAAAATTACTGCACCTGTTTATATCGTATATAAATGGGATGGCGATAAAATTGCAACTATGACTAAAATTTTTGATCCTACGACTTATAAATTAGAAATAGCTGCGGCATCTCAAAAAAAATAACTAGTTCAATTTAAGTTTGTAAAAATACGACTGAGACCTCTAGCAATAGGGGTCTCTTTTTTTCAAAAACCTCACGCAAAACCTCACGCAAACCTCACGCAGAAACAAAAAAGGACCCACGATTTAACGTAAGTCCTTGATTTTCATGTAGCGAGACCG
>JBAXHC010000193.1:0-1694 GCA_037139075.1 Bacteroidota bacterium | reverse complement strand
CAACGGCAGGTGGCAAGTGCCCTGCAGGAAGAAATGAACGATATTTTTAGGAGATTAAATCTAAATATGATTGATGGTGGAATGGTTTCTATCTCAACCATCAAAGTAACTCCAGACCTTTTAGAAGCACGTATTTACATCAGCCTTTTTCAAGTAAAAGATGAGAAAGCTGTGATGAAAACGATCGACAATAGGGCATGGGAGATTAAAAAAGAACTTGCAAACCGGGTAAAACATTCTTTACGTAGGATACCGGTATTACACTTTTATCTAGACGATACTTTGGACTATGTATTCAAAATGGAAGAAGTATTCAAGAAACTAAAGGAAGAAAAACCAATAACTGGTACTGAAACACCTAGCAGTGAAACTGAGTAATCCACTATGAATTTTTTATTCGCCTGGCGCTACTTTAAATCTAAAAAATCTACCAATGCCATCAATTTGATTGCATGGATTAGTGTTACCGCTATTGCAGTAGGTAGTGCAGCACTCATTATTATATTGAGTGTATTTAATGGGTTTGAAGATCTTGTCAAAGGGTTATACTCAGATTTCTATGCAGACATTCGCGTAGCACCAGCTACAGGAAAGACCTTTCATTTGAATCAGAATCAGTTTAGTAAGATAAGATCAACCTCTGGGGTATTAGGTTTAAGTGCAGTGGTGGAAGAAAAGGCAGTGTTGATGAACGGGGATTGTTCTTCCATTGTTTATATAAGAGGTGTAGATGATCAGTACACTTCTGTAAGCAAAGTTTCCAATCATATTCGTAGAGGAAAATTCGAACTAGGAACTGCAGAGTCACCTAAAATAGTAGTTGGCGCAGGTATTGAAAATGCAGCCTGTGTGGATGTGGAGCGTGCTGTAGGTCCTCTGACTTTATACATGCCCAACAGGTCGGCCAATAGCCTAAACGCTACAGATGCGCTTAACGCTTTCAATGTACAAGCTGTGGGCACTTTTATGGTGCAACAGGATTTCGATAACAAATATATTTTTAGCAATATTGGTTTCCTTCGTTTCATGATGGACTTACAGGCAGATGAGTTTTCTTCATTGGATATTAAGGCAGGCGCTGAAGCCGATAATGTAAAAAAAGAGTTACAAGTTTTATTGGGTAATCAATTTCAAGTACAAACACGTTACGAACAGAATCAGAGTTTGTATACCGTGATGCAAATTGAAAAATGGGTGATCTATGGAATTCTTTCTTTGATCTTAGTAGTAGCTGCTTTTAATATGATTGGAGCACTTACCATGCTTGTCTTAGAAAAACAAAAAGATATTTCTGTTTTACAAGCCATGGGTGCCAATACCAATCGAATCAAAAGCATTTTTTTAAGCGAAGGAATGTTGTTAGCAGGGATAGGAGGTGTTTCAGGAATGTTATTAGCTGCTTTGATCTGTTGGATCCAATTAAAATTTCAAATCATTAAACTCGGCGGCGATACTTTTATAATCAATTATTACCCGGTAAAAATGGTGTTTGCAGACTTTCTATTAGTAGGGGGTACTGTATTTATCATTGCCTTACTTGCCGCATATATTCCATCCCGAAAGGCAAGCCTGCAGGAGTTTTCATTGAAGTCTTAACCAAAAAATACTTGTTAACTCTGGGCTTCCGCCTATGAGAACTGGAAATTCCCTAATGTTGGATGTTAACCCTAGGCTTCAGCTTAGGGATTAGATGC
>JBAXHC010000192.1:0-1786 GCA_037139075.1 Bacteroidota bacterium | reverse complement strand
TATGACATTCCCCATATTATTTGGCATCTTCGCAATAATAATTATCATGTGGCGCCGACACCATAGAAGTAAAAACAACGATTAACTATTTTGAATGTTCTAATAATTGAAGCAATTTTATCCCCTCTTTTTTAAGTCCTAGTTGTGATATTAAACTAAGCTCCAATCGCTCCTCTCTATGGAACCAAAGTTTTGATAAATCTCTTATTTGATCTATGGATAACTTGGTCTCGGCTAACTGTTTTCGTAATTCCTGTTCATGTGGATTAAAATTTTTATAAAATCCAGGATGAACAACAATAGATATACTTCTAATAGAAGACTTGCCCATTCCTCTCAAAATAAAAAAAGAGGGGGGGAGCAATTTTTGTATACCAGGTCTGAATTGATCATAGTATTGTTGAGTTTCTGCCTCCATTGATCTTGTTTCGGCAAGACTAGCATGCTCCTCGTATTGCAAAATGGCTTTTAACATTTCTTTATTTTGAATATATCGTAAAGCTCCTGAGCTTTTCATTTGCTCAAATATTGTTTTACGGTTTATAAAACGGTACATCCAAAAATTTAATGAATAAGCTAAATCAGATAAATTGATTGTATGATTAACTGTTGCATGATTCATACTCAAGGAGTCTAAATAAGTTGAAAGTTGTTGATTTTTTAAAATGATAGAATCTAATTGTTTTTGGTTTTCTTGTACATCAATGATAAAGGCCTGAATTAATTCCTCCGATCTTTCATTTTCAACATGCTTTTCTCTTAGATTCTCTGCTACAAAACCCATACTTACTGCTAAGAAAAGCATTAAGAATTCAGTAAGATATTCTTTCCATTTTTTTGGATGATGTGAATGATGATGTACTTCCATAGTATATTATTTTACGTGGTATTCTTGTTTAAGCGCTGCCATTAAATCTATGGCCACTTTTTCAGTGGAATCAAGAAGTACTATAGAAACATTATTGAGCGCATTTTTGATGTGGGTGAGTCGATTCGCAAATTCAATTAAAGTATTTTTATCATTGGTCATTAATTTAGACCCTGGTTTTACTTTGTATTTATTATTCCCTCTTTCCTGATTTTGATAAAAATTATTATTAAAAATAGAATAGGACTTTTCTCTTGCGCGTATTTTTAGTTCTTCGGTAGATTCGCCATAAGCTTGAATATAGGAGGCATAATGCCAATAAACGGCGATTTGATCGCTAATCTTACTGTTTTCAACAAGTCTCAAACCACCTGCGTTTTTTAATTGCGCTGTCGTTCTTTCAATTAATCTAACGCCTCTACTTCCTAGGGTGCCTAGGTTCAATTCATATAATTTAGCAATGGATACGGTATCATTCTTCCCTTCGAAAATATAATTTACAGTGGTGTCCAATCTGCCTATCTGCTTGACATAAGTTCTTCTTACTGCATTTAATTCCGCTGTATCTCTTTTTAAATCTTCATAAAAACTTTGCATGTATTGATGCTCTCTTTCTCTTTCTACAAAAAATTCTCTTTTATTTTCGGCAAAGAAACCCAGTGTAACTGCCAGAAACAACATCAGAAACTCAAAAATATACTCTTTAAATTTTTTCTTTAAATGTGCTCCATTGGGAGAATGATGGGGATGATGTACTTCCATGATAAATTTTATGAACTTAAATATAAATAAAATAAAGTCTATATATAAACTAAACTATGTTATTTTATCAAGATTTTTACCGCAACACTTCTTGTAATATAGGTAGGGATTTAATTTCACTAAATTTTTTATAGTGCCAACTTAGCGACAACTGAA
>JBAXHC010000191.1:0-1797 GCA_037139075.1 Bacteroidota bacterium | reverse complement strand
TCCACAAACCATTCTTTCCACGAAAGGGTTGAATACCTGAATCAACAGATATTCCTGCTCCAGCAACAACTACTATCCGATTATCCATCGATCAAATATAATAAAATCAATTCTTGCTTTAAATACCAACATACCAAGCCCATCCACTATCGCCGGTATCTATAAAATGGTCAGATATAACAATGCGTTTTAAATACTTTACACTTTTATATCCGATCTGCGTTTCAACTCTGGCACGCAGTGGAGCTCCATGTTGAATGGGCAAATTTTTACCATTCATGCCATAGGCTAATATTGTTTGAGGATGAAATGCATCAATCATATCAATACTTTCCATATAATTATCGTAACCATAAAAATTTACAAATCTGGCATTGGGCAAAATACCCGCATGTTGTAATAATAGACCTAATGGAACACCCGTCCATTCTGCAATCGCTGTCCAACCTTCTTCACAGGTATGTCTTGTAATTTGCGTTCTCGATTTAAATTTTTGCAATGCATCAATGGAATAAAGTCCTGGTCTTGCTACACTACCTTCAATCGAAAGTTGATAGGTAGAAAATAAATTTTTATGCAACAATTCATAGTCTTTATTAAATCCTGGTTTTGATGCATCTGCAGGATTGATGGAACCTGTTGCAGGAAAAGAAGAAATATCACCCTGATTATATTCTTTCGAAAGGGCTCGTTTATCAAGCAGTGCCCTTTGAGCTTCATAAGTAAAAAGATCGCCCATCCTTAATATATTTCCATAAGTAGGCGGTGCAGGTTTTGTACAACCATTTAATAAAACAGCACCTATTGTAGAAAGCCCAGAAATAATGGCTGTTCTTCTAGTAATAATATGCTTCTTTTTCATTTTAAATTTTAAATAGTCAACACTTATTTATTAAACAACATTCCATTCATCTGTTTTTTAAAACCAGACTTAACAATCATCAATACATGAATTAACACAAATAATAATAGAAGTACCGCTGCAAAAAAGTGTATGGTTCTTGCCGATTGTGCTCCAAAAAACAGATCCAATAAATAGGGATGAGAAGCTGTTATGGCAGGTGACATCGTTAATCCAGTTAATACAATCGTAGGAAGCAAAAAGAATATCACTATTAGGTAGCTAATTTTCTGCATCAGCCCATATTGAGGACCTTTCAGATACATGATACTTAACTTTAAATGCTCTTTGATCTCTTTTGAAAATGTTGCAAACGTGAGCTCCTTTAATTTTGGAAGCAACTGATTTTTTATGTGGCCTGAAAATAAAGCAACCACCAAATAAAAAATACCAATCAGCACTAAAATCCAGGCAGATAAAAAATGGAGACTTCGGCCCCAGCCATTCTGATTAAATATATCGAAGGTACGACCCGCTGATACAGGTGAGTTGGGTTGATTAAAAAATGCCTGACTTTTTTCCCATCCCCCATGCTGAAAGTTTATGCTAATGGGCAATTCAAATAAAGCGGGGGTTAGATCATTCCCAACATTGCCCCAATATAATCTTGGATGCACCATTAAAATTTCAATTCCAGTAAATAGGAGTAATAAAAAAGCCAGCGTGCCCACCCAATGAGAAATTTTTACCCAGGAACTGTGGTAAGTTTTAAAATGATTGGCAGTGTTTTTAAACATAGCAGTTTAACTAAAAATTAAACAGGGTACTTAATTATCAAGTACCCTGTTTTAAATATAATTAATTAAAAGAATGAATGCTATTTTATTTCAATACAAATCCTACTTTATATTTCAAGGCTTCAATGGCGTTGGCGAGATAAACCAGGGGCGCATTCC
>JBAXHC010000190.1:0-1838 GCA_037139075.1 Bacteroidota bacterium | reverse complement strand
TTTTCAAAAGAAATGTTTGCCACACAAGCCGAAAAAGGGATGCAAAAAAGTTTCGAAGGTTCTAATGGTGGCATCATCAAATTAAGCTCCAACGAAAATCCGCATGGCCCGGCTGAATCAGCAAAAAAAGCCATGATTGATGCGGTGATCATTTCCAACAGATATCAGTTCGATACCAATGCTCAATTACGTGAAGCCATTGGAAAATTAACCGGACATAATAAAGACAATATTTTACTTGGCGCCGGCTCTTCAGAATTACTGGGAGTTGTTACTTCATGGACTGCTTATAAAAAAGGAAATATCGTAGCATCAGAACCCACTTTTAAAGTGTGGTTGCCTGCAGCAAGAAAATTAGGATTACCCACCAAATTGGTTCCATTAACCACTAGCAAGCATAATGATTTAAATGCTTTGGCAAGTAGTATGGATGCAGATACCAAAATGGTTTACTTGTGTAATCCCAATAATCCAACAGGTACCGTATCGCCTAAAACTGAATTAGAGGCATTTGTAAAAACAGTAACTGCTAAAACTATTTTGTTGATGGATGAAGCGTATACCGATTATTATGATAGTCCTTCTATGGCGCATATGGTAAACGAAAATCCGAACCTGATCATCGCTAAAACATTTTCTAAAACCTATGGTATGGCGGGTGCCAGAGTGGGTTATGTTTTAGCACATCCAGATACCATTAAAGAATTAAGTTCCTTTATGGCCTGGGCTAATGCCGGGCCTTCCGCCGTTTCCATGAAAGGAGCATTGGGTGTGATTAATGATCAAGCATTTGTTGATTATGTAAAAGCAGAGAACATCAAAGCAAAAGCAATTTTGTACAAAGGCTTTAATGATCTGGGTATAAAGTATATCGAATCCTTTACCAGCTTTGTGTATTTCGATACCAAGACCTATCCTAAAAATGTACCTGCTGTTTTACAAGCAAATAATATTATCGGAGCACGGTCATTTGAGGACAATAGTACTTGGTTAAGAATTAGTATCGGCACCGTACAAGAAATGACGAAGGTTGTGGAAGCACTAAAAGCAGGAGCTGCAAAAGCTTAAAGTAAAAACCCGATTCGATGGAGTCGGGTTTTTTATGTAAAGTACTGTCGACAAAAATCCATGGCCGATGATTCAATAATTTCTATTCCAGGAAAATGGAAGGAAGGTGCTGGATTTGGATCCACTACTTTTATTTCTTTGCCTCTTCGCATTGCAGATTCTAATACCATATTCGTGATGCCCACAGAATTGGAAGTTCCCATGAAGATTACAGTCTCTGCTTCTTTAACCCAGTCTAACGCAATCTCAGATTCATAGAGTTCGCTATAATATTCATCGAAGAGTAAAATATGCGGACGATAAGAATGTTCAAAATCGATCTTTCCATTTTTGCCAATATGAAATAATTCAAACAATCCTTGTACAAGCGGGTCATTTATACTTGGCTTTGTAGAAAGATTTGTATTCTCTGCTAATCCATTTACAGCATCCCAGTTTGCCAACACCAGATCTTCGCGATGCGTAACAGGAATCTTTCGTTTGTAATTGATATTGCCGTGTATCTCGATTAATCTCTTTGTATCATGCCCTGCTTTAATGTGCAGATTGTCTACATTCTGACTGATTACACGAATTTGATTAGCTGCTAAAATTTCATGAGTAGCATTTGGCAATGCATCTCTACAACTCACAAAGCGATGATAGTACCAACTCAGAAAATGTGCAGGATCGTTACAGAACTTTTCATAACTAGCCATTGCAGTAGGATTCTCATTCCACAAACCATTCTTTCCACGAAAGGGTTGAATACCTGAATCAACAGATATTCC
>JBAXHC010000189.1:0-1849 GCA_037139075.1 Bacteroidota bacterium | reverse complement strand
AAGTTGCTCGCTTCAAAGCTGGTAAAGAATTGGCTTCAAAAGTTTAATTACTTAGCCCTAAATAGAAAAACCTCCGCATATGCGGGGGTTTTTCTATTTTTGCAGCTCATCAATTAATTCATTCAAAAAATATTACAATGGGAAGAGGCGATAAAAAAACCGCAAAGGGCAAAAGATTTAAAGGTTCTTTTGGCAAAAGCAGACCAGCAAATGGAGTTAAATCAAAGAAGCTTTCTGTTAAACAGTCATCATAATTATTTATGTATTTCTTTTTTGAAATCAGTCCCTTCTGAAAACTCGGAAGGGACTGTTTTTTTTTATTTCTGCTTATCCGCCAACTCTTTAATGGCAAATACCAATTTATCTAAATCCTGAATTCGGGTATATACATGTGGCGTAATTCGCACACAACTGATATTTTCCCAAACGATTCCTACGGTATGTATTTTATAATTATTGAGTAGTGCATTATCTAATTCTCCAGGAGTCATCCCATCAATACTTACGCCACAAATAGCACAGGAATACTCAGGTTTAAATGATGTATGAATTTTAACCTTAGGATGAGTTACAACTTTATTGGCCCAATAGTTTTTCAAATAACGGATGCGATCTTCTTTTCTTTTTGACCCAATAGCCATTTGAAAATTAACCGCCTCGCCAATGCCTTGTTCAATCGGAAAGCTACGTGTACCAATGGTTTCAAACTTTCTGATGTCAGTTCCGCGAGGATTATCATTGCAAACCAACGGCCAAACTTTAGAGATTTTTTCTTTACTGATCCATAACATACCGCTTCCAATAGGAGCACTCAAAAACTTGTGCAAACTGGTTCCGAAATAATCGCAACCCAGATCAGGGATTTTATAATCTAACAATCCAAAACTATGTGCTCCATCTACAATTACTTCGCAACCTTTCGACTTCGCCATTTTTGCAATTTTCGCAACTGGCAAAATTTGTCCGATCCAGTTGATGATATGCGTTATGTGAACCACTTTTGTTTTTGAAGTAATAGCTCTTTCATAAGCAGAAACAATCTCTTCATCGTTCTCTATTGGAAATTTGAAATTCAATTGCGTATAAATAATACCCTCACGCAATGCCCTTTGTTTCCATGCATTTATCATATTCGGATAATCCTGTTTAGTGCCGATTACTTCATCGCCTGCTTTCAGGTCTAACCCAAAAATTACAGTATTTAATGCTTCTGTGGCATTACGATTGATGGCAATTTCTTCAGAGGAACAACCCGCTAATTCTGCCAGCTTGTAACGCAATGGCTCTCTCCCTTGGTCCAAAATACGCCACATATAGTAAGAAGGCGCCTGATTTGAAAGATCATTATATCTGGCTACAGCCTCCTGTACTACCCTTGGAGCAGGGCTTACACCCCCATTATTCAGGTTAATTAAATTGCTGTTCACAGTATAGCTCTGCTGTATCACCGCCCAGTAATCTTCATCAGCAGCAGCTTGTTCTGGGGTTAATAAACGTACTTTCTGCTGCGCAGCAGCAAAGTTGGCTGCATGTAATTCGTTAAAAAGACTATTCGCCGAAAAAGCTCCTGCTAACAGCCCCATTTTTTGTAAAAAAGCCCTTCTTTCGTTCACGTTTGTTAGGTTTAACAAGAAAGTTAAGGAAAAATGAGAAGTTTTACACGCTATCTTTGAGCCGAAATTTTGGAGATGAATAAAAATATTTGGGTGTTTTTTGGATTTTTAATGTTGTTGCTGTTTCAAAACCAGACTGTTTTGGCACAATGCTCCATTTGCACCAAAACCGCATCTCAATTAGGAGAGGGGCCTGGGAAAGCCCTCAATTCAGCTATTATTTATTTGGCTTTTAC
>JBAXHC010000188.1:0-1940 GCA_037139075.1 Bacteroidota bacterium | reverse complement strand
ACTTTTTTCCATAAATGCTTACAAGTATCTATAAAATGTAAATGAATAGGATCTGTTTGATATGATGCCTGATCCTCCGCATCTGCAAAAAGCGCTAACCAGGAACAAGCATAGCTTCTATCAATAACGTCTCTATCAGTGGGTGCTGGAACTCCAATATGGAACTGCAATATCGTAGGTACCGTGCTTAGTTTATTCAATCCATCCAATAAAGCATCGCGATCTGCAACACTTTCAGGATTTTCTAACCAAAAATATACATGGTGTACAAACAAGTCTTGTGATAGCATGATTTTAATTTTATAGTAATGTTAACCCTGGGCTTCAGCCCAGGGGATTTGAAAAATTTTCAAGTGAAGCTATGCATAATCCTAAGGTCATCCACAGCACTAGGGCTAAAGCCCCAAATAAGTAAGCTTGATTAAGCCCCACCCTAAAGGGCGGGGTTAATGTAAATCCTTTAATACATACCACCCTAAATAGGTGGGGTTAACTTAGGTTGATTTTACCCACCCGTCCTTCGGGCACTCATCTTTTGAGGCGATCAAACTTTTTACTTTTTAATTTTCACTTTTTAATTTTAAATAAGTTGCTCCGTGATTTTCCCTGTAGTCTTATTTTTTAAGATCAATTTCTTCGCACCAAAATGCGTCATCTCTTCTTTGATCAACCAATGGTCTGCATCATGTTCTGTTAAATGACTTTCTTTGGTTAATCCAGATTTTCCTCTCCAGATATCTAATTGAACAGGTTCCCAAAGTTTTGATTTTGCTGATTTATATGCGGCATCCAAAACGGCATTCACCACATATCCATCATAAAAAGTTTCCTTTGGAGCTACACCTTTTTCAATGGCATTGAACATATCCATAAACATATGGTTATATCCTAATTCATTCAGTTCATCACCAACTGGAAACAACCAGCCAGTATTACTTTCTGCTTTTTCAGCAATATAATCGCCACCATTTCCGGTGGTGAACATTTCAAAACCAGTACGTAAGAAACTGTTGATCCAAATAGTTCCTTCCGAACCCATTACTTCATCGCGAAGATCTAGTCCGCCGCGGAAGGTCCAACTCACTTCAAACTGACCAATCGCACCATTCTCATATTTGACCAAACCTATGGCATGATCTTCTGCATCAATAGGTTTTACTTGCGTATCTGCCCAGCACATTACTTCAATGGGTTTGATGTCTTTTCCAATATAGCTTCTTGAAATTTCTACACAATGACAACCAAGATCAAGAATACATCCACCACCTGCTTGTTCAATATCCCAGAACCATTCGCTATGAGGGCCAGGATGTGTTTCTCTTGACTTCGCCCATAGAATTCTGCCTAATGCACCTTCGCGAACACTTGCTTCTGCTTTGATGAATTTCGGAGTGTATACCAGGTCTTCTAAATAACCATTAAAAATACCTGCTTCTTCAACGGCCAGTAACATACGCTTTGCCTCTGCGGCATTTCTGCCGAGTGGTTTGGTTGTCATTACAGCTTTTTTGTGTTTACAGCAAAGCATTACTGCTTCTTCGTGTAAATTATTAGGTAAAGCAATACACACAATACTTACATCTGGATTGGCAATTGCTTCTTCCATATTAGTGGTCCAATGTTTACACTGATAGTCTTCCGCAAATTTTTTGGCACTTTCTTCGCGACGAGAATAAATACTTATTACATTATCTTTTGATCGATACCCTTGTAAAGCATCAGCATAAAATCTTCCGATAAATCCGGAACCGAGCATGGCTATGTTTTGCATATTTATATTTTGGTAGTTAAAAATTCAAAATTTAAAAGTAAAAAAGTCAAAAATTAATTTAGCTTGTTTGCAGGCTTTTTTTCTCTTTAAAGAAAAGCAAGAATAAAATTAGTACACCAAATGCAATATAAGCTGGAACAAACCAGATATTTTGCCAGTTATGTAATTC
>JBAXHC010000187.1:0-1967 GCA_037139075.1 Bacteroidota bacterium | reverse complement strand
CAATTAAGGGGCTCAAAAGCAAAGAAAAGACTTACCCACCCCAAGTTCCTGAGAATGTATCAGGAGATCCTGGCGAAGGATGGAATAGTGAATTTAAAGACGGATAGTCCGGATTTATACCATTTTACTAAAACAGTTATAAACTTATTTGCTTTTTCTGTGTTAGAGGATGCAGAAAATGTGCATACGCTTCCAGTAATCAAACCTGAGCTACTCATTAAAACGCATTATGAGGGATTGGATATTGCCAAAAGCAACCGAATTCATTACCTCCGTTTTAAATTAGACAAGGAAATTCCGCTGGAGAAGGATGCCCAGTTAAAACAAATACTTAGTGAGTCAGACACAGCATAACAACCTTGATTACTATATTGATGAAAACGGATTATTCGTTTTCACAGAAAAATATCATTTAGAAAAAGGCTATTGTTGCGGACATGGCTGCAGACATTGCCCCTATCAATTTGAATCAGTTCCCGAGCCAAAGAGAACCTATTTATTAAATGAAAAAAAGCAACCAGGATAAACCCAAAATCATTTTACCCAGTGGCAAAAAAGATAGCAGTTTTTTTGAACAGGTATATGAAGTAGCCCGCCTAATCCCAAAAGGACGGGTAACGAGCTATGGTGCTATCGCTGCTTTTCTAGGTTCAAAAATGAGTGCTCGCATGGTTGGCTGGGCCATGAATGGTGCTCATCAACTAACACCCAAAGTTCCTGCTCATCGTGTGGTAAATCGCAATGGCATGCTCAGTGGCAAAGCACATTTCGATACCTCCACACAAATGGAAGAACTATTGGCTAAAGAAAAAGTGTTTGTGAAAGATGATATCATCATCGATTTCGCCAAAAAATTCTGGGATCCCGCAATTGAACTTTCGCTCGATTAAAGATAATAAGGCTTGATCATCCAATAAACAATGGGTCCAGTAATGGCTACATAAAGCCATAAGGGCCAGGTGATTTTTGCGATTTTTTTATGTAATGCAAATTCTGCAGTTAATGCACGATAAGCCGTATATAAAATAAAAGGCAAAATAATTGTTGCTAAGAAAATATGAGTACTTAAAATTATATAATAAACAAAACGTATTCCACCTATTAAAGTTTTTTCTTCTTCACTTACAATTCCATCATGATTGATGTCGCCGAATTTTGCTTCACCCGCAAACAAATGATGTGCGATATAAGAAACTAAAAACAAGATTGATAAAATCAATGCTTCCATCATCAATTTCTTGTGTAACTGATAATTTCCTTTTTTTACCACAACTAAAGCTGCAATTAATAGAATTGCAATTGTGGCATTGATAATAGCATTGAACAATGCAAACAAATGCACATCGAAACCTAGGTCTACTTCTAATTTTATTTTGGTTAGAACACTCACTGCTATGAAAACTACAACAGAGAAGATTCCGATTAGCCAGTAGGCTTTTTTGTCATTTTTGGTAATGGATGCAGCTAGCATGAAACTATTTATTTATGATAATAAAAATGGCTTTTGAATTTTTTTTGACTTTTGAATTTTGAATTGTGAATTTTTATCATCCGTTAATTTTTCTTCTCCCATTCATATACACCATAAAAAATATCACAGTACACACAATCAATAACCAAAGCCAGCTCAGATCAATAATTTGTCTGAATACGTTACTCGGAGCTTTCTTATCTTTCTCTAACATCAGCAAGCCAATATCTCTTGCCAGCTTTGTAATGGAGGAAGAATCTAAGCCGTTATAATACCCTCTTACATACCTATCCTTATCAATTAATATAAACCTGCTAGTATGAACAAAATCTGGACTAATTGGTTCAATACTAAACTTATCTACTTTTAATTCTTCAAATGCAAACTGATAAATAGAATCTCTATTACCTGTTAGCATCCACCAATTGTCGTGACTTACCTTAAATTTATCGGCATAGTCTTTTAATACAGAAACGGAATCTCTTTGCGGATCAAC
>JBAXHC010000186.1:0-1982 GCA_037139075.1 Bacteroidota bacterium | reverse complement strand
CGTACGTGTTTTACTTTACAGTTTTTAGAGTGCTTTTTTAAAATGATATTTAGTCCAGCATGGATTGTAAATCCTGACAGCATAAATTATTCTGAAATAAAGGGGATAAAACTAGAATTAGCAAAACAAATATGGCCAACCGAAATTTTATATAGTGGATTAATAAATGAAAAAATTACAGTAGATGAACATTGGATAATAGGGGGTGATTTTAATTCATCCCCAACTTTTGATACGTTATGGCCTGGTGGTCCCAGAGGTTGTCAAGAAATTATAGATAGGTTATATGCATTAAATTTAAAAGAATCACTTCATGAATATAATAAAAAACTCGTACCAACATTTAGAAATCCTAATGGAGGTAAAATAATACATCAAATTGACCACGTTTTTCTTTCTGAAAGATTGTTTTCAAACCTTACATCATCAAATGTATTATCTGAATTAGGTGTATTTGAAAATAAACTTAGTGATCATTATCCTATTCTAACAGTATTAAATTAATCAGGTTCCAATAATTCCACAACTTCACCTACATTCACTCCTGTTTTCCCTTTAAAAACACAAAACCTGACCGAGTTTTCGTGTAGCAAAAATGCTCACTAATAACTACATAGTAAACATTATTCATTAAATTACTTTAAATATTAATTTATTCTATTTTTTCGGTTATGTTATATTTGAGTTTAATTTCTTTTTGTAATGCTAAAATTGTACTGTCAATTCTATCATAGAAATAATCAACTAGATAATTCTTCAAATCAAATTTCAAATTCAATAACCTATTATTGTACTCTTTCAAATATATGGGGTCGTATGTCATTAATACAGCATTGTCATTTATGATTTTATTTTTAACATCAATATAATTAGTACCATCAAAAATTTTATAAGTCATATTCTTTATACTCGTCTTCCAAGTATCAAATGAGTTAGTTTGAGCTTGATTCATTTGCGCTAAAAGTTGCCAATAATCTGTAATTAACTTTGTTATATTTTTGTCTTCAATTAATCGCATTCCGCCAGTCTTTAACTGTGTAGAGGTGCTTTCGACAAAAGATATAGGTCTATTTCCGCCTGTTTTTAAACTAACTCTATACATTGTTTTTAAGTTTTCTTTGCTCCAAATACCTTTTGTTATTAGCACAATTGCAGTATCAATATTAGCTATTTGAGTATTTGTAAATTTTCTAGCAGCTTCTACTTCCATCTTATCTTTCTCTAAGTCCAAGAGTAAGCTTTCCATATATTGTTTTTCTCTATGCTTTTCAACAAAATGCTCTCTTTGGTTTTCCGCAAAAAATCCTAGTGTAACAGCAATGAATAACATAACAAACTCAATAATATATTCTGACCATTTCTTTTTATGTGTTGGGTGGTGTGGGTGATGTACTTCCATATTGAGTAATTTTTCTAAAAATAATATATATAATCTAACATTTAATCAGGTCCCTCCAATTCCACAACTTCACCTACATTCACCCCTGTTTTCCCTTTAAAAACACAATGTCTAGTCCTGATATAGCTTGTCAAAAAACTATTCAGAATGACAGTAAAAGCACAAAAAAAGCCTAACCCAAGCGCAAAGAACGGCCAGCCCTACAAACGAAGGAGCGAGACTGAGATGTTACAGATTGTCAAAGAGATCCATGAAAATGGCCTACCTAAAAAAACAGCTTGTAGAAAGTATGGTGTTAATCGGAACACTTTAAAGCTATTTATTTTAAAACAATCAACAAAGCAAATAGTTGGTAGTCATTCACTAGATTTAGCATCAATTATGAATGAAAATCAACAGCATTTAGCTTTGTCAAAAAAGATCAAAGAGCTATCATCGGCACTAGCAAAATCAGAGCTAAAAGTTATTACACTAGAGACAATGATAAAGGTTGCCGAAGATGACCTAAAAATTAAGATCAGAAAAAAGTCTGGTACCAAACAGTCAAAAGAGTAAGGCAAAAAAATCCAAAAGCTACATTGGA
>JBAXHC010000185.1:0-2067 GCA_037139075.1 Bacteroidota bacterium | reverse complement strand
GATTATAGTGTATTATTAAGAAGTCCCACAGCGTAAGGGCTAAAGCCCAATTCTGCTCTTGCCTTCAGATCCCCAGCCTAAAGGCCGGGGTTAATATATTTCAGATCCCTAGCCTAAAGGCCGGGGTTAATATATTTCAGATCCCTAGCCTAAAGGCAAGGGTTAACATATTTCAGTTCCCAACTTAATGGCCGGGTCAACAGGTATATTGTTTTATAGTTAACCCTAGGCTTCAGCCTAGGGATTTGAGATACTTACTGATTTTGGGCTTTAGCCCTAACGCTGTGGGACTTGAATCCCCAGTCTCAGAGCCTGGGTTATTTTATATTTTTTCAATTATTACAAAATCAATGAAGATGCAATCTTCTTTTTTAATCAACAATAGAATCACTCAACTTTTTAAGATTGAGTATCCAATCATACAAGCAGGAATGGTATGGGCAAGTGGTTGGCGTTTGGCTAGTGCTGTTTCGAATGCTGGAGGGTTGGGGATTCTGGGTGCGGGAAGTATGTATCCCGAAGTATTGAAAGAACATATACAAAAAACTAGAGCCGCCACTTCAAAACCATTTGCAGTTAACCTACCGCTTTTATATCCCAATATCAAAGATCATATCGATATTATCATTGCTGAAAAAGTTCCGATTGTTTTTACAAGTGCTGGAAACCCGAAGACTTATACATCAATATTAAAAGAGGCTGGAATTATTGTGGTGCATGTGGTGAGTAGTAGTTTTTTTGCACAAAAAGCAGCAGCAGCTGGTTGCGACGCAGTAGTAGCTGAAGGATTTGAAGCAGGAGGTCATAATGGAAAAGAGGAAACAACGAGTATGGTTTTAATACCTGCAGTAAAAGCAGCTATCAAGATTCCACTGATTGCAGCAGGGGGAATAGCAACTGGAAGGCAAATGCTTGCCGCAATGGTGCTAGGTGCAGATGCCGTTCAAATTGGAAGTAGATTTGTGTGTAGTGAAGAAGCCTCATCACATCATTTATTTAAAGAAGCGATCATTCAATCTAAGGAAGGAGATACACAATTAGGCCTTAAACAATTAGTGCCAGTTAGATTATTAAAGAATCCCTTTTCTACTGCTATTTTGGAGGCCGAAAAAAATGGGGCCAGTATAGAAACATTACAAACTATGCTTGGCAAATCAAGAGCAAAAAAAGGAATGTTCGAGGGCAATATGGAAGAAGGTGAATTAGAAATCGGGCAAGTTTCTTCCATCATCAAAGAAATAAAACCTGCAGCAGCAATCGTACAAGAAATATGGAACGATTTTACTGCTGCAGTATCTAATCCTTTTTGATTTATTTATGTAAATAGAAAGAGTTGGCTTGTGCAACACAAGTAACTACTAAATCATTGATACAAACATGTGCGGGTAAAGTAGCAGTGTAATAAGCAATATCTGCAATATCATTTGCTTGTAATGCTTTGTATCCATCATACACTAATTCTGCTTTGTTTTCATCTCCTTTAAAACGTACCAAAGAAAATTCAGTTTCTGCAGCACCTGGGTGTATTACTGTTACTTTAATTTGATAGGGTAACAAATCCATTCTCATGGCTTTACTTAAAGCATCAACAGCATGCTTACTTGCACAATAGGCATTTCCATCTTTATAAACTTCCTTGCCTGCGGTGGATCCAATATTAATAATATGTCCTTTTTTTCTTTCTGTTAAATAGGGCAGTACCGCTTTGGTAACATACATCACACCTTTCACATTGGTGTCGATCATAGTTTCCCAGTCATTTAAATTGGCAGATTCAAAACTATCCCTTCCTAATGCTAAACCTGCATTATTAACTAATACATCAATAGATTGCCATTCTGCTGGCAAATTTCCAAGATGGTTAAATACCGCTTCTTTATTTTGCACATCAAATACTAAGGGTAAAACCTTGATGCCATAAGTATTGTGTAGTGAAGTAGCTAATTCGTCTAGTTTTTCTTTTCTTCTTCCTGTAATAATGCAATTCCATTTTTCAGAAGCAAATTTTTCTGCAATTGCTTTTCCAAATCCTGATGTTGCACCGGTAACTAAAATGGTTTTTTGCAT
>JBAXHC010000184.1:0-2093 GCA_037139075.1 Bacteroidota bacterium | reverse complement strand
TGTGTTTTAATTTTAATACATGAAGATGTTGAATCCATTGTTTGGAAAAAATTAAGTGATAGTATCTTTGAAATCATAGAGGAATTAAGTGAGCAAAAAGTAGAAGAATACGATTTGTTATTCGAAGAGGATGAAGATGATGATTTTGAAGTAGAATAATAAAAGCAAAATTTATAAAAAAATTCATTGGTCTTATACGGATATAGGTTTACAGTTTTAGAGGTAAAACAACCTCAATGACAAACAAAAATCAGAAAAATTGAATTTTGTTGTGGAGGATAGTAACAATGACTTTGAGTTTAATAAAATATTGTGTCATAGTTTAAAAGGAAATATTACTTACCCTGCAACGCTTCGGGAAGCATTAGTAACGCCTACTTAAAAAGATTAGTTGGGGGCTTATATTTTTGAGTAGTTTCGTAAAGTTTTATGAACATTAAAATTATTAAAAACAGATCTGATATTGGCGCAGGTACGCGAGGTTCGGATATGGGGATTGATGCAATTGAAATTGCAGCAATAAATCAGAATAATGATTTTTTTCATCGTCATCCTTATGTAGATGTCAAAACACATAACGAATCTATTTATCATAAAACCAAGAATAATTTTGCGAAGCGTATTGAGCATGTCAAAAAACAATGTCAACGGGTTGCAGACGCAGTAAGGGAAACAATTATATCAGACACTTTTCCCATTGTATTATCTGGAGATCATTCATCAGCACTAGGCACCATGAGTGGTATTAAGGTGGCAAATCCTGAAAAAATAATCGGTGTTATTTGGGTTGACGCACATGCTGATTTACACTCTCCGTATACATCACCTTCAGGTAATATTCATGGTATGCCGCTTGCTGCAGCTTTAAATATGGATAATATAGCTGCCAAAATTAATGACCCTAGTGAAATCACTACAAAATATTGGAATGAATTAAAAAATATAGGTATTACGGGATCAAAAATAGTTGCTACTAACTTAGTCTATTTTGGTTTGCGTGATTTTGAGCCTGCTGAAAAGAAAATTATTGATGAGCACGAAATTTTATTTTTCAAAGTTGCAGAAACCAGAGAAAAGGGTTTAAAGTTATGTATTCAGGAAGCAATTACTCGATTAGATAATTGCGATCAAATTTATATATCTTTTGATGTTGATTCATTAGATTGCGATCGAGTTTCCTATGGAACAGGAACTCCTGTACCTGTTGGATTTACTTCTGGTGAAGTAAAAGAGTTATTTGAACTAATTATTACAACAAAAAAAGTTTGTTGTGTTGAATTTACCGAGGTTAACCCGCTTTTGGATAATAAAGGAAACAAAATGGCCGAAACCGCATTTGAAATATTAGATGACTTGGTTAAGCACTTGTCCCTTTTATAATTATAGTGCCAAGACACTATTTTAATGAGTCTTTTTTTATATCCATACCTAGTTTAACAAAATGCAAGCATTAATAGCCTGTAAGTTTTAATCGGCTGTCTTGGTTAAAATTTATTGTTTTATACTGGCGGATTTCTTTCATTATTGTTCCTATTTTTGAACAATGAAAGCCAGTAAACCTGCTGAAATCATACACATGACATATATCACCACTTCTACCGTTATGGAAGGGAAAGTGGCAGTATTAATGTCTGTAGATAATTATTCTGAATTTTGTTATGGAATAGCTGTTGAAATGGATTTGTGCTTAGAATCTGTTGAAAAACACGTTTCAGCCATATTAATTGATGTACAAAAGCACCACCCTAAAACAAAGCCACTATTTATTATGGCCTATGGAAAAGAATTCATACCAGCGTTAGAAGAAAAACACTTAGGAAAAGCCAAGTTTATGTACAATCCTGTATTAGCAGATGAAAAAGCTATGCCTGTTGCAAAAGTCTTAATGAAGGAAATATTAAAAAATAACAAACAGCAATAGGTTACGTTATTTGGTAATGGTGGAAAAAAAACAAAAATGTTGATTGATCTACCTATCTGTATTAGCTATACTAATAACTATCCTTTCATTATGTAACGGTTTTCTGAGCTATCCCTTACTGGTATTGGGTTACAGAGGATGATTGTTCTACAAAAAAAACAGCTGTAAAACA
>JBAXHC010000183.1:0-2115 GCA_037139075.1 Bacteroidota bacterium | reverse complement strand
TTCACTTCTCACTCTTCACTTTTCACTCTTCACTTTTCACTCCTCACTTTTCACTTTTCACTTTTCACTTTTCATGGGTACTAATCGCTCTGCAATTTTCTGTTCTTCCTCTGCTCCTCGCATTCCACCTTCATGGTATTCTGCGTCTTCATTTACATCCCATAAATCGTATAGCTCTTTACCAGCGATAATATTTTTTGCAGCAAGCATCGCCGTCATCATACTATGATCTTGGTTATTGTATTTGTGCATGCCATTACGGCCTACCAGATACAGTCCAGGATAAGCTTTCAGGGCTTCTCTTACATCTTCTACATTTTGTTTGTAGCTATGATCATAAACTGGATAAGCTTTAGGCTGACGAACTACATAACCATCAACAACTGCTGAAGCTTTCGTTAATCCAATTTGTTCAATTTCTTTTTTTCCTAAGCTGATTAGGGTCTCATCGGAACTGGTCCATAAACCGTCTCCTTCAAAGCAGAAATATTCTAATCCATAACAAGCCATTTCTGGATCAGGAACCATATACGGACTCCAGGATTTAAAATTTTGAACCCTTCCCACTTTTACACTAGGGTCGTGAATATAAATCCAGTTATCGTTAAATGCATCTTCATCTTTACATATCAGAACAACAGTAACAAAGTCGCGATACCCTAATTGTTGTGAGGATGCCAAAGGTTTTGCAGGAAACTGGGGAGCAACTGAAGGTATTAATTCACGCATAGGTGCAGAAGACAACACATAATCAAAACCATCAAGTGTTCTACCATCGGAGGTTTGCACTGTCCATTTTCCATCAGCCTGACTAATTCCATTGACCCCTGTATTCATTTCCACCTGAACTCCCATCGCAATGCATTTCTGAGTGCAAACTTCCCACATCATTCCAGGGCCTTTTTTAGGGTACCTAAAAGAATCAATTAAAGTTTTGATCACTTTATCTTTATCGCCCTTCGCAGCTTTTGGTTTGAATAAAGCATTCCAAATGGCGCTGCTTAAGGAAAGTCCTTTAATTCTTTGCGCAGCCCAATCTGCAGATATTTCATTACAAGGAATGCCCCATACTTTTTCGGTATAGGTTTTGAAAAATATATTGAAGAGTCTTTTTCCAAATTGATTGGTAACCCAATCTTCAAAGTTGGTTGGATTTTTAACCGGGAAAACTTTTGCCTGCAAATAACTCATCACACATAAAAAGCTTTCCCAGATTCCTAATTTCATTAAAGCTTCAAAAGCCACTAACGGGTAAGAGAAGAATTTTTTATTGTAAAAAATTCGGGAAGAACGGGGGCGTTCTAACATTTCGTCGCCCAATATTTCTGTCCAGAAATCTTCCACTTCTTTGGATTTAGAAAAGAAGCGGTGACCACCAATATCAAAACTGTATCCTTTATACGTTTCAGTACGCGAAATTCCGCCCACATATTTTGGGTCTTTTTCAAAAACCATCACTTGCTGATTTTCCTTAGCCAATAAATAGGCTGCGGTTAAACCAGCAGGTCCAGCTCCAATAATGGCAACTTTTTTCTGCATAGAATTGATTCAAGTAATTGTAAAACTTGCAATTAAGGTTGCAAAGATGTAAAATAATGGTGGTTCTACCATTAGTTTTGCAGCCTAATCACTTAATTTAAGGCCGAATAAACATTTTATGAGCGAAAACACCTACCAATGGACATGTAAAACATTTCAAGAACTAAGTGTTGATGAGCTTTACAGCTTATTAAGGCTACGTTCAGATGTTTTTGTGGTGGAACAAAATTGTGTATTTCTGGATCAGGATAATAAGGATCAATATTGCTACCACATCATGGGATGGGATGGTAAAAACTTGGTGGCAAGTACCCGATTAGTACCCAAGGGCGTTTCTTACCCGGATTATCATAGTATTGGTCGTGTGGTTAATAGTAGAGATTATCGTGGTTTGGGTTTAGGAAAAGAACTTATGGAATATAGCATTGAAAAATGCATCGAGCATTTTGGAAATGGTCCTATTAAAATTGGGGCCCAACTCTATTTAAAGAAATTCTACGAATCACTGGGTTTTGTACAAAGCAGTGATATTTATGATGAAGACGGAATCGATCACATTGAAATGATTCGTCAACC
>JBAXHC010000182.1:0-2223 GCA_037139075.1 Bacteroidota bacterium | reverse complement strand
CACTCCTCACTCTTATCTCTTATCTTTTCCCTCTAATACTTTATTTTTACAGATAAACTTTCGCCTGTGCAATTATCAGACCTCTACAAGATATATTTAGAATTTCCCTCCATTCAAACCGATACAAGAAAAGTACAGAAAGGAGATTTATTCTTTGCCTTGAAAGGACCAAATTTCAATGGTAACTTATTCGCAAAACAAGCCTTAGAAAAAGGTGCAGCCTATGCTGTGGTAGATGAAGCACTGGAAGATATTACTGGCCGTTTGATATTTGTAGAAGATGTGCTTACTACATTGCAAGAGCTTGCTCGCTTTCATCGCGAAACTTTTACGATACCATTTATTGCAATAACCGGAAGCAATGGAAAGACCACTACAAAAGAATTAGTGTCGGCTGTTTTATCAACTCATTTCAAAACGGCAACAACTGAAGGAAATTTAAATAATCATATTGGTGTTCCTTTAACGATTTTAAAAATTAAGCGCGACACAGAAATAGCGGTGATTGAAATGGGTGCGAATCATCAAAAAGAAATTGAAAGCTATTGCAGATATACGGAGCCTACACATGGTATTATTGTGAATTGTGGTAAAGCACATCTGGAAGGATTTGGAGGCGAGGCTGGAGTTAGAAAAGGCAAGGGCGAATTGTATGATTATTTAAGAGCGCATAATGGAAAAGTATTTCTCTTTAATGATTATGCATACTTAAATGAAATGAGTGTTGGCATTTCAAACCGATTTGAATACGGCACCAGCAATGCTGATGTGGTTGGAAATATTGAGAACAGTGAATCATTTCTATCTGTAAATATTTCAAAAGGGGTTTCTCCAACTATCATAAAAACATCCTTAGTTGGTGATTACAATTTGCCGAATGTTTTATGTGCCGTTGCAGTTGGTGTCTATTTCAAAGTACCGCAAGAAAAAATTGTGGCTGCAATAGAAAGTTATCAGCCAACAAATAGTCGTTCGCAGTTAATGCAATTAGGAAGCAATCATATTATTTTAGATGCATACAATGCAAACCCAACCAGCATGAAAGCTGCGATCATCAATTTTGCAAAAATGCAGGTTGAGAAAAAAATATTAATGTTAGGGGGAATGATGGAACTTGGAACAGAAAGTATTCAAGAACATGAATGGATCGTTGCATTGATCAGAACTTTTAAATGGGATGCTGTTGTTTTAGTGGGCGGAGATTTTGGAAACATAAAACAAGAATTTACTTATTTCAATAATTCGGAAGAGGCAAAACATTGGTTCCATCATCAAGCATTTGAAAATGCTTATTTATTAGTGAAGGGATCTCGCAGTATGCAAATGGAAAAAATTATTCAATAATTTATGGAAAATGTAGCCGCTTTATTTTCACAGTTTGAACCAGCATTAATGGAAGAGATCATTGCCAATGGTGTGATCAAAACTATTCCTGCCGGAGAAACGCTGATGCGAACGGGTCAATTTATAAAAAGTACCATGTTAGTAATAGAAGGATCCATTAAAGTTTTTAGAGAAAATGAAGACGGTGGTGAATTTTTGATGTACTATTTACAACCGGGAGAAGCCTGTGCACTTTCTATTATCTGTGCTGCCAAATCAGAAGCTAGTCAGATCATGGCGAAAACTGTAGAAGAAACAACGGTACTGATGGTTCCATTAGGCATGATCGACAAATGGATGTTAGAATATAAATCCTGGTATCATTTTGTGTTGAGTACTTATCGCAATCGATTTGATGAATTGCTAACCCTGATCGATCAGGTTGCATTTAGAAATATGGATGAGCGATTGGATTTTTATTTAAAGCGTCATGCAAAAATTAATAATACAAATACCATTGCTTTATCCCATCAACAAATTGCCGAAGAGCTAAACTCTTCGCGAGAAGTAATCTCCCGATTACTTAAAAAAATGGAGCAAAGAAATATGGTGATACTGCATAGAAATGCGATAGAGCTGATTTAAGATAAGAGATAAAAGTGAAGAGTGAAGAATGAAAGGTGAAAGATGTATAGAAAAATAAAAAGTACCCATCCTGCCGCTTGCGGATAGGAGGGGCAGCCGATGCCGTGACTACGGCATACGGCGGGGTGGTTGTCTTTAAGAGAAACATGAATGTTTGTTTGAAGAGATCAACCACCCCGTCTGTTCGCTCAGTCGCTCCAGCCACCCCTCCTAGCGCAAGCGCCAGGAGGGGTGTTTTTTTTTGTTTTAAACGCT
>JBAXHC010000181.1:0-2229 GCA_037139075.1 Bacteroidota bacterium | reverse complement strand
CCGCGGTCGCGTAATCGGCATCCCCTCCATCGCATGCGATGGAGGGGAAACCTTATTTTTTTATACTTACTTTTTTTCACTCTTCACTTTTCACCTTTCACTTTTCACTTTTTACTATTCACTCATTCCTAAAAACCACCACCCCATCAAACACATCCACCAACACATTTTTAGTTTTATCAATTTGTCCAGATAGAATTTTCTTACTCAAATCATTCACAATTAATTTCTGAATCAGCCTTTTTAATGGCCTTGCCCCAAATTGTGGATCATACCCTTGTTCTGCAAGAAACTCTAACAAGTAATCGCTATAACTTAACTGAATACCATTATCCAATACTAATTTGCGAAGACCTTCCAATTGAATTTTTACAATTCCTTGAATTTGTTTTTTCAATAAAGGCTGGAACATGATGATTTCATCAACTCTATTCAAAAACTCTGGACGTACCGTTTGGCGTAATAAAGTCATTACATCCATTTTCGTTTTTTCAATGATGGTATCAACATTATTCTCATCAATATCTTCAAATGCTTCCTGAATAATGGAACTACCGATATTGCTTGTCATGATAATAATGGTGTTCTTAAAATTCACTACTCTTCCCTTATTATCTGTTAACCTACCATCATCCAAAACCTGTAATAAAATATTCCATACATCTGGATGTGCCTTTTCAATTTCATCGAGTAAAACCACACTATAAGGCTTTCTGCGAACAGCTTCTGTAAGCTGACCACCCTCATCATAGCCCACGTATCCAGGAGGCGCACCTACCAATCTAGAAACGGTATGTTTCTCTTGGTATTCGCTCATGTCAATCCTCGTCATCATTGATTCATCATCGAACAGGTATTCAGCTAAGGCCTTTGCTAATTCAGTTTTACCAACACCTGTTGTTCCTAAGAAAATAAAGGATCCGATAGGTTTTTTAGGATCTTGCAATCCAGCCCTGCTTCTACGAATCGCATCTGCAACTGCAGTTATGGCTTCTTCCTGACCCACTACCCTATTGTGTAATTCATTTTCTAAGTGCAATAATTTTTCGCGCTCACTTTGCAACATTTTTGAAACTGGGATACCAGTAGCTTTTGCTACATTTTCGGCAATATCTTCTGCGTCTACTTCTTCCTTCATCAATCGTTTACTATGGGCACTTAAAGTATTCAACTGTTTAGTAGCTTCTTCAATCAGCAATTCCTCCTCTTTTACTTTGCCATAACGTATTTCAGCCACCTTACCATAATCACCATTCCTTTCTGCTTGTTCAGCTTCCAGTTTCAGTTTTTCGATATTGGCTTTTGTATTTTGGATCCTTTCAACGATTTCTTTTTCTTCCCGCCATTTAGCTTTTAGCGTATCTCTTTCTACACTAAGATTACTGATTTCAATATTCAGATCTTTCAATAATGATTCATCTTTCTCCCGCTTAATAGCTTCCCTTTCAATTTCGAGCTGTCGAATTTGTCTTTCTAATTTATCAAGCTCTTCTGGCATTGAATTCATTTCAAGACGCAATTTTGCAGCGCTTTCATCAATAAGGTCGATGGCTTTATCAGGTAAAAAACGATCCGTTATATATCTGCTCGATAATTCTACAGCTGCAATAATCGCTTCGTCTTTGATACGCACATGGTGGTGTGTCTCATAACGATCTTTTAATCCGCGCAAAATAGAAATAGCATCTTCCTGACTAGGTTCGTCGATCATCACTTTCTGAAAACGGCGTTCTAATGCCTTATCCTTTTCAAAATATTTCTGATACTCATTTAAGGTTGTTGCTCCGATGGCTCTTAACTCGCCTCGTGCCAAAGCTGGTTTTAAAATATTGGCTGCATCCATTGCTCCCTCTCCACCACCTGCACCAATTAAAGTATGGATTTCATCAATGAACAATATAATCTCTCCATCACTTCCGGCAACTTCTTTTACAACTCCTTTTAATCGCTCTTCAAACTCTCCCTTATATTTTGCACCAGCAATCAATTGCCCCATGTCTAATGCAAAAATGGTTTTTGATTTTAGATTGTCCGGAACATCGCCATTAATAATACGCATAGCAAGTCCTTCCACAATGGCAGTTTTACCAACACCTGGTTCACCCACTAAGATTGGATTGTTCTTACTTCTGCGAGTTAGAATATGAAGTGTTCGCCTGATTTCTTCATCGCGTCCAATCACAGGATCCAGTTTTCCAAGTCTTGCCATATCATTTAAATTCTTGGCAA
>JBAXHC010000180.1:0-2242 GCA_037139075.1 Bacteroidota bacterium | reverse complement strand
TTGTTATTTGTGTAGCAGGATGTGAAGCAGAATGGGGGGTTGATTCTATAAGTTATTACCCCACCTAAATTATAGCCAATAAAGAAATTCTCACATCAAATAATAAGTGAAATGTATTATGATTTCTAAAAGAATATACTTACACTCAATTTCGCTGCAAGTTTTGTTCCAGGAGTAAAACAGATTTCTTCCACTGGGGTTGTTTCGTTTTTCAATTTTGTCAATGTATCAAACTGGGTCTCTTTCCATTTTACATTGAAAATATTATTGACTGTAAGTCCTACTTCATATTTTTTTTGAGTATAGTTCAACACAAAATCATTTATAAAATAACCACTTGCTATAATAGAATTATTCTCATTTGCGGGTCTATCGCTCAACCAACGATAACGGAGACTTCCATTAATACCATTCTTATTTTTATAAGTTATCCCCCCTGTACTACTCCATACAGGTGCTAATGGAATAAAATTTTGTCCTTTTGCCTCATCAATAAATCTACCATGTGCATAATTAACATCTGCATCTACATATACTGATGGTATGGGTTCATATCTAATAGAAAAATCAAAACCTTTTCTATTTGTTTTACCCGAAGGAGAAGGAGAACCATCGTCACCATTATAAACAAACTCTTGTTCTAAATATAAATACCATAAAGCCGTTTGAATTAAAAGATTTTTAGTGGGTTTGATAATTGTACCAAGGTCAGCCGAATAAGCTCCTGGTAAAACTTTTCTCCCATTTTCAATAACACTAACACGGGTGTCATTTGAATGAAATCCCTTACCCAAATTCAAATAAAATTGTGTGGTATTGTTCTTATGATAATTGAAACTAATCTTTGGGTTAATAGTCGCCGCTTTTGCTTTAAATAAACTATCGCTTTTCAAATGGTCTTTGTACTGATTAAAAAATTGGTCAATCCTTAATCCGCCATTGATACTAAACCTTTCATTTACTTTAATCGTCTCGTTTATATATGCTGCAACATCAGTTTCAGTGATATTCCCGTACATTACTCTATTCAATAAAGTATATCTATCAATAGTATGTGATAATTCTGAATTAGTTGTAAAATCCTGTCTTAAACTAACCCCAATTTCAGTATTCAATTGTGATGAACCAATATTCGATTGGTGATGGTAGCTTCCATTATATCCCAACAAATTCCTTGTTTCCTTTTGGCGGATCTGGTCACCATTTATCGGATCATTCAAATAAAATGTAAAGTCGGTATGTAAGTCAAAATAGTAGTTTGAGTAATAAAATTGGTTCTTGATGAAACTACTGTTTTTAAAAGTAGTCACGAATTGAGCATTGATATTACTTCTTGATGTTTCTCCTCCCTCTGTTGAATCGAGTGCCCCATAGAAACCAATAAATCCACTTTCTACAGCACGGTCGGGTATTTGACCAGACGCATTCCATTTACTGTTAAAGGTTGAAGCCGTTAGTATTAAATAAGTATGGTTGGTAATTTTACCATTGTATTTGGTAAAGAAATTAAATCGTTTAAAATCCTGTGGGTGGTCAAAGGACCCATTTGAATAACCATACTCAGAAGCAACATACCAAGATTGTTGTTTTTCTTTAGCATGTTCGTTAAGTAAATTAAACATTCCTAATGCTCGATAGGTATCAAACATCCCACCTTCCAACTTCACCAAATTATTACTTAATCCATTTTTAGTTTTTAAATCAACAAAGCCCGAGGTGGTAAAGTTTCCTTTGCTAGCATTATAGGTTCCTTTTTGGAAATCTACATTTTCTACTGTTTCAGGAATGATGAAATGCATATCAGCATAACCCTGGCCATGTGCTTGGGATACCATATTTACAGGCATACCATCTGACATAATATTTATATCTGTTCCATGATCACAATCAAAACCTCGTACAAAGATTTGTTCTGCTTTACCACCACCTTGATGCTGACCAATAAATAAACCTGACACCATTCTCAAAATTTCCTGTGAATTACTAACTCCACGCATCTTGATATCCATCTTACTGATGGTTTTGTATTCTTGTCCAGCATTTGCAGTTACGATTACATTCTGTAAAGATGTTTTTTGATGTGATAAAATCAACGGTTCAGATGAATTGAAAGATGCTATTGCAATAGTTTTTGTTTCAAACCCAATTGAAGCAATTTGAATGGAAACGACTTTACCCAAATTGTTTATAAAACTGAATTTACCTCTTTCATCTGTGGTTGTATTTACATTGTTGGGAAGTA
>JBAXHC010000179.1:0-2410 GCA_037139075.1 Bacteroidota bacterium | reverse complement strand
CAGAAGAAGAAGCAGTAGGCGCATTGTAATGAATAAGCAGTTTAATATAAACGAATTACAGCTTAAGTACCTTGAATTAGAAACATTATTAGACATTACCAATGAGTTGAACTCATTTGAAAACGTCTCTGTTTTATTACAAGAAATACTTATTAAATCCTGTGCAGTTTTAAACGCGTCTTCGGGTTTGATATTAATGCAGAACAACAATTCTGACTTATTTCAAATTGAAGCCGAATTTAATATCGATGTAGAGGCATTGAAGGGTATTATCTTTAATAAAAAGAAAGGCTTCTTTAATGAAGTCAATCAAAATAGAAAGCCATTAAATATTCAGATCGCGAATGATAATTTTTTAGCTAGAACCAATTGCACTTATGGCTTAATTGCACCCTTGTTAGATAAAAAGGATTTAGTGGGTGTGATTGTTTTGTTTGACAAAGAATCAAGAGCGGGTATTTCTCCTTTTGATGATTCGGATACCAATATGCTTTCTGCCATTGCTTCTCAGGCAGGGGTAGCCTATAACAATATCAAATTAATGGAAAATATCAAAGAAGCTAAAACCTTCAATGATAACATTATGCAATCCATTGTGACAGGCGTGTTTACGACTAATTTAATGGGAGAAATTAATCATGTGAATCGTGCAGCCGCAGCCATTATTAATTTAGAAAGAGAAATGGTGATTGGCAATCATTATGACTATGTTTTTGAATCCAATGAAATCATCAATCAACTAATTTCAAAATGTGAGGAAGTTTTAGCCACTATTTCAGAAACTCAAATTCAAATTGATTGCAATGGCAAATCCACTTCGGTCAATATTTCTGTATCTCCCTTGTTGAATGATTTAAATGAACCCATTGGATCGGTGGTAGCCATGGAAGATTTATCCAATTTAGATAAATTAAAATCTACATTTAAAAAATATGTTTCCAAACAAATTGTGGATCAGTTATTGGAAAATGAGGAGATGTTAAACTTAGGTGGCCAAGAACAAGAAGCCACCATTTTATTTTCTGACATTAGGGGATTTACTTCCATGTCGGAAACTATGTCTCCCACGGATGTCGTAGAAACTTTAAATGATTATTTTAATTTAATGATTGAAATAATTTTTAAATACAATGGTACTTTAGACAAAATTATTGGGGATGCCTTAATGGTGATTTATGGCGCGCCTAATTCCACAGACAAAGACACAGAGAATGCGGTGCTTACGGCCATTGAAATGCAGGAAAAATTAATAGAATTCAATCAATTAAGAATTATCAATTCTAAACTACCCATCACTATTGGCATTGGCATCAATAGAGGGAAAGTAATTAGCGGAAATATTGGTTCTAGACAACAAATGAACTTTACGGTGATTGGCGATTCTGTGAATTTGGCTTCGCGTTTGTGTTCTGTAGCGGCTTCAGATGAAATTATTGTGTCTGACGCTGTTTGGAAACAAGTAAAAGACAATAAATTGTTTAAAGGGAAAAAACTAAGTCCTGTTAAAGTGAAAGGCAAGGTAAAACCTATACAAATTAAAGAGATTTTGTACCATCGACCTGCCTTTCATTACGAGCAAGCCTTTGAAAAAATTGAAGCCTTTTTAATTACGCATTTACCAACTAAATATACTTATCATACGATTCATCATATCAGAGATGTAGTAGAACAGGCCGAAAAAATTGCAAAAAAAGAAAAAATGTCCAAAGCAGAAATAGAGGACATCAAATTGGCTGCTTGGTTACACGATGTTGGGTATATCTGGGAGCCCACCAGACATGAGGCCAGAGGGGCAGAATATGCCACCACTGTATTAACGGCCTTAAACTTCCCCAAAGCAAAAATTAATAAAATAACTGGGATTATTTTAGCGACCAAAATTCCACAATCCCCTAAAAATAAATACGAAGAAATTGTTTGTGATGCCGACTTAGATTATTTAGGCAGAGCAGATTATATCGAAAACAGCAATCGCTTATTACAAGAAATACAATTGAATAAAAAAATTACCGAATTAGAATGGCTTACCATTCAAGATAAATTTTTAAGAGCCCATCATTATTTTACTGGAAATTCTATACATACTAGAGAATCAAAAAAACAAGAAAGATTAAAATTGATTCAAGAACAAATTAAAACAATAAAAAATGGCACAAGCAGGGCATAGTGCAAATAAGACACATTTTCAATTAGACCGCATCTCTTTTTTTACAGATGGTGTTTTTGCCATCGCCATTACTTTATTAGTCATTGAATTTAAGGTACCGGTCCTAGAACACGCTACAGATGAGGCTTTATGGGCTTCTTTAAAAGAAATGGCCTGGAAATTATTGGGATTTGTCATTAGTTTTTGCATTGTGGGTTATTACTGGTCGGTACACCACCGTATTTTTGGTTATGTAGAAAAATA
>JBAXHC010000178.1:0-2468 GCA_037139075.1 Bacteroidota bacterium | reverse complement strand
TTTAAGAATTTCTCGAGTTTCGTAAACGCTGTATTTGTGAAATTCCTTTCAAAGCCGCCAATACGCCCAATATTAGTAGTAAGACGGGACCCACATATTTCTTCATATATCTCGTAAATTAATTCGCGGTATTGCATGATGTACATAAAGCCAGTATAGGCTCCTGTATCCACACCCATGATGGAATTACAAATCAAGTGATCAGAGATCCTTGACAATTCCATAATGATGATACGCAGATAATCAACACGTTTCGGGGTTTGAACCCCCAATAATTTTTCGCAGGTTAAATGCCAGCCCATATTATTCAAGGGACTACTGCAATAATTCAGACGATCCGTCAAAGTTGTAATTTGATACAAGGGTCTGCGTTCAGCCAGTTTTTCGAAAGCACGGTGGATATATCCTACTGTTTGTACCGTAGAAATAATCTGTTCCCCATCGAGTTCCATAATGTTCTGAAAAACACCATGTGTAGCAGGGTGTGTAGGACCTACGTTTAAAGTAGTGGTCTGCTTTTCAATAGAACCTTCTGGTAATTTAATATGGTGTTGGTGATGTTCTGTCATATCCAAACCCCTAGGGGCTTATTTATTTTATTTAATCAGCTTTATTTAACCTCTTCCAAACATTTGATCGTCTTTATCGATTCGTGTTTGGTCTTCCAATGGGTATTCTTTTCTTAGTGGGAAATAATCCATTTCATCCACATTTAAAATACGTATCAAATTTTCGTGTCCTACAAAATTAATTCCAAAAAAATCATAGGTTTCTCTTTCCATCCAATTGGCTGATGAGAATAATTTACTAGCTGTAAAAACATCTGGAGAAAGAATATCAGTGTACACTGTTAAACGTATTCTCACATTGTCTTTCAAGTTGTGTAAGTGATATACCACTGCCAATTCGCGACCAGGTTGATCCGGGTAATTAACCGCAGTTAAATCTGTAAGGAATTGAAAATTCAAATCCGCTTCGTCGTATAAAAATTGTAATACTTTCAGATTCTGATCTTTGGATGCTTCAAAACTAAGCATGCCATAAGGCGATTGGAAATTGGAAACCAGGTCTCCAAATTTTTCTGATAGTCTTAATTGAATATGTTCTTGAGTTAATGCCATTTCGTTTTTATTATTCTATTCCGTAACTATTCATCAACGCTTTGTATTGATCACTATTTCTTCTTCTGATACTCTCCTGTCCTACTAAATCCTGAATCTTCATAAATCCATCAAGAACAGCCTCGGGACGTGGAGGGCATCCAGGAATATAAACATCTACAGGAATCACCTGATCAATGCCCTGTAATACACTATAAGTATCGAAAATACCGCCACTGCTAGCACAAGCACCCATGGCAATTACCCATCTGGGTTCCGCCATTTGTAAGTATACCTGACGAACAACTGGTCCCATTTTTTTTGAGATCGTACCCATTACCATTAACAGATCACACTGACGAGGAGAGAATCCAACTCTTTCTGCGCCGAAGCGAGCCAGATCGTAGTGGGAAGCCATGGTGGCCATGAATTCAATTCCACAGCAAGAAGTTGCAAAAGGCAGGGGCCATAAGCTATTTTTTCTAGCTAAACCCACCACATCACTCAGACGTGCAGAAAAGAAACCCTCACCAGCATAGCCTTCGGGCGCTTCTGTCATTGAAATCGACTCCGAAATTTTAGATTCAGTGGGATGTATATTAAATCTTACCGGACGAGACATATATTATTCAAAATTAAAAATTCAAAAATCAAAAGAACGTTAGTAAAATAACCTCAAAAACAATGTTAAGTTCATTTCGAAGTCAGCTATTTATAGCAAACCTTAGTCCTCCCATTTCAAAGCCCCTTTCTTGAGGATATAAATAAATCCCACCAAGAAAAATCCTACAAACATGAGCAATGCACTAAAGCCTGCCCAACCTAATTCCCTGAAATTAACTGCGTAGGGATAGAAAAAAATCACTTCCACATCGAACAACACAAATAAGATTGCCACTAAAAAATACTTGATCGCCATTGGTTGACGGGCATTTCCATGTGTTTCGATCCCACTGGTAAAGTTTTCGAGCTTGTCGTTTGTTTTCCTTTTCGGCCCAACCCAAGCAGAAAGACCAATCATAGCAGCCACAAAACCGGATGCAAAAATCAATTGAATCCCAATGGGGAGGTAATTTGCTGCAGAATTTGATTCGTTAACATCCAATAAAAATGAAATCCAACTCATGAGTAGCGTTTAAAGTGCTGCAAAAATAAGCCTGTAATAGATATAAAAGAAAAACTCCCCAAAATAGGGGAGCTTTTCTTTTATAATTCTTAAGAAATAAGACATAAATAATATTGTTTACGTCTATTCTCATTATTTCTTACCCTGAGGTTTGGTATAATAATCTATATTTTTTTGAAGTTCTGCCTTCACACCAACCGCAAACTTGTTATTATCATCTAGAGGATCAGGATATTTTTGTA
>JBAXHC010000177.1:0-2528 GCA_037139075.1 Bacteroidota bacterium | reverse complement strand
TTACGTAAATCAAGTACTGCTTTTTTTGCAATTGGAAGATTGTCGGCTTTAGAATAATAGCTTGCAGATAGAAAGATAAGTAGCAATAAAATTGCCTTAATTTTTGGCCTATTTGCTCGAATTAGTAACCACATAAAGAATGATAATTAAAATAAGCTTGATAAGCCAAGTTTAAAATAATAAAATTAAAGAACATTTTAGTTAATTGCTATACTTATAATAAAATCGTTACGCCCTTTTAATAAAAAAGCCACCCTAATTTTAGGGTGGCAGTAGAATTTGGGTTAGCCTATCTATTACTTCTTAGTTTCTAATAATTTAAAGAATTGATCCAATTGAGGAAGGATCACAATTCTAGTTCTGCGGTTAGCAGCACGTCCTTCATTAGTTGTATTATCAGCAAGTGGAAGATATTGACCGCGACCGGCAGCTGTCATACGTTTTGGATCCAGACCATAAGTGTTTTGTAAAATACGAACAACAGTAGTAGCGCGTTTTACGCTAAGGTCCCAGTTATCGATAATCCCATTGCTTTTAATTGCAACTGAATCTGTATGACCTTCCACCAAGAATTCGATATCAGGTTGTGCATTTAATACTTTAGCTACTTTTCCTAATACTTCTTTAGCTCTATCTGTTACATCGTAGCTACCACTTTTAAATAAAAGTTTATCAGAAATATCTACATACACAACTCCTTTATCAACTTTGATATTGATGTCTTTATCATCTAGGTTACCTATCGCCCCTTTCAGGTTCATAACTAAAGCCATATTCAAAGAATCCTTACGAGCAATTGATCCTTGTAGGTCTTTGATATAAATATCTTTGGAGCCAATATTTTCCAAAGATTTTTTAATGCTTTCTGCTTGAGAACCAGTAACAACTGAAAGGTCTTTCAATTGACTCAAAACATTGTTATTGTTTTGTTTTAGGTAATCGATTTGATTCTTTAAATCAGTGTTAGATGATTCCAATGCTGACTTCTTGGTATTAAGTTCGCTTACTTGGTTGTTACACTTATTTTGTTCATCCTGTAGCGTACGATATTTACCTTGTAATTCAAGGTAAGCACCATTTAATTCGCCATACTTTGCTTCAGCTTGTCTCATTTGTTTCTGGCTAACGCAAGAGAACAACATTAATGCACTCAAACAAAGCCCAACATAGTTTCTAAATTTCATATCTGTTTGTTTTAAACTGTTGATTAGATTCTAAACGTAAAATTGCAACAAAAATTGTAATAATTCTATGATTTCATAAATCCTTTATTATGAAAAAGGTTAGTCGCAAAAAATTACTAATTCATGAGCAATACTCCAACCTACGTAATTGTTTTGGTATTTACTGTCAATTATATTTCGTTTTATTTTTAAGGTTGGTGTAAGTATGCCATTTTCTATAGTCCATTCTTCTGAAAGTATAATGAGTTTTGCTATTCTTTCGTGATGTTCCAATTCTTCATTCACGGCTTTTAAAAATTCAATCAAATCATTGGTAAGTTGAATTTTATCTAGCATTTTTGCGGATTCAGATAAAATACAGAGTGCAAATGCATGGGGCATTGCGTGGCCAACAACACAAGCCTGATCAATATACTGATGCGCCAATAATTGATTTTCTATAGGGGCAGGGCTGATGTACTTTCCCTTACTTGTTTTGAATTGGTCTTTAATTCTACCGGTTATTGTTAAGTATCCTTCCGAATCAATTGAGCCCTGATCGCCCGTCCGGAGAAATTCATCTTCAAAACAGGTTGCTGTCAATTCTGGTTCTTTATAATAACCCTTCATAGAAGCTTCGCTTTTCACTTGTACTTCTTGATCTGATGATAATCGAACTTGGACACCAGTATATGATTTTCCAACAGTACCGAATCGGGTATTGTTTTTCCTATTTGCATGAGAAAGGGCCAAATTTTCTGTCATACCATAAGCTTCCATTATAGTGATTCCTAATTTTTCATACCACAGAAGCAATGCCTTATTGATAGGAGACGCACCAGTGAATATAAAATGTGCCTTTGATAGTCCTAATTTTTTACGAATAATTTTTTTGAAAAAAGCAGATACAATTGGAATGGATAAAATGCGATTTAATTTTTTCTGTGGCATTTTTTTAAGAATCTCTTCTTGCATTTTTTCCCATATTCGAGGTACGGCAAGGAACATGGTGGGTTGTGTATCCCGCAGATTAATTGAAAAACGGTCCATAGATTCTACGAAATACATGGTGCTACCAGTAAAAATGGTACCACATTCAACCAACATTTTTTCAGCTACATGACATAGCGGTAAATAAGAAAAGAATACTTCAGTTTGAATGGTTGGGTTATCTCTTAGAAATGCGTCAACTGCAAAATTCATGGCACGATAAGTATGCATTACTCCTTTAGGTTGCCCAGTTGTGCCTGAAGTATAAATGATGCATGCTAATGAATCTGAATCAATATCGGGCTTGCCAATAAACGGGGTATGTTCTCTGGTAATATCGAACCAAGTAGGACAATTTTCAATCGGATAAAAAGG
>JBAXHC010000176.1:0-2560 GCA_037139075.1 Bacteroidota bacterium | reverse complement strand
GGGATAAAGACCAATGGTTCCGTCCTGCAGATGTTTGTATTGCACCAGATGGATCCTTGATCATAGCCGATTGGTATGATCCGGGTGTTGGGGGGCACCAAGCGGGCGACCAAACAAGAGGTCGTATTTATCGTGTAGCACCACCAACTTCATCCAGTTATCAAATTTCTAAACAAGATTATTCAACCCCTGTTGCTGCAGTGGTTGCATTACAAAATCCAAATCTTTCTGTGCGCTACCATGCATTTATAGCATTGCAGACTTTTGGCAATCAATCAATTCCTGAGCTTGAAAAATTATGGAAATCAACAGCTAATCCAAAATTGCGCGCAAGGGCTTTTTGGGCTTTGGTAAAATTGCCCCATGTTGATGCAAAAAAATATATTGATCAAGCAGTCAAAGATCAAAATCCCAATTTGCGTATAGTAGCCATCAGAGCAGCGGAAGAATTGAAACAAAATCTGATTCCTGTATTCAAATCATTAGCGAATGATACAGATGTTCAAGTGCGAAGAGAAATAGCAATTGTTTTACATCATAATAAATCAACTGAAGCTGCAACCATCTGGGCAACTCTTGCCAGTAAATATGATGGTAAAGATCGATGGTACCTGGAGGCATTAGGTATTGGTGCAGATCGTCAATGGGATTCATTTTTTAAATCATACCTATCGCTTGTAAAAGATCCTTTGAAAGATGCTGCAGGGAAAGATATTGTTTGGCGTGCAAGAACTGATGAAGCAGTACCATATTTAGCAAAACTTGCAGTAGACAATCAGGTTGCATTAAAAGAACGCCTTCGTTATTTTCGTGCCTTTGATTTTAATGCAGGTAAATTAAAATCTGGCCTATTATTAAAGATGATTGCAGATAACAAAAGCAATGACATGGCGCTGAATAAATTAGTATTATTCGCTTTGGATAATAAATCGGTTAATCAATCACCAATTGCAAAACAGGCATTGCAAGCTGTTATCAAATCTGTAAATGGTACACATGAATATATTGATCTTGTAAAAAGGTATCAGGTAAAATCAGAGAGCAATAACCTACTTCAATTAGCGATCAGTAAAAAGAATGAAGATATAGGAAAGCAATCCACTGGTTTGTTGCTTTCTTTTGGAGGAAGTAAGCAAATATGGTCTGTAATAAATGAGAAAGATACTATAGCAGTAAAATCGTTAATCAGCAGTTTAGGTCAGGTAGGAAGTAAAGAATCGATCGATATGGTTCAAACTATTGCTTTATCAGATAAATATGCAACAGGCATTCGTAAAGATGCGGCCAGAAATATAGGAAAAAGCTGGAACGGAGAAGAGCGTGTTCTTGCCATTTTAAAAAGCAAAAAAGTACCACAGGATTTAATACCAGATGTTGTGGCAAGTGTTAGCGGTGCATGGCGTGGTTCCGTAAGATCTGAAGCAGAAAGTTATTTGCCTGGCCATGTTTCTACAATAACTGCTGCCATGCCTACATTATCTGAGATCAATGCATTAACCGGTGATGCGATTAAAGGGAAAACTGTTTTTACAAATTCCTGTGCATTGTGTCATCAGGTAAATACAGAAGGGTATGATTTTGGACCGAAGCTTTCTGAGATAGGTTCTAAATATCCAAAAGAAGGTTTACTCAATGCGATATTGCATCCTTCAGAAGGAATAGGTTTTGGTTTTGAGGGATGGACCTTGAAATTAAAAGATGGGTCATCAGTAACTGGTATAATTGCTAGTAAAACTGAAACGGATATTGATCTGAAACTACCAGGTGGCGCGAAACAACAATTGAAAACAAGTCAGTTGCAATCATCCACTCAACTCAAAGAATCCATGATGCCAGAAGGTTTATATAAATCTATGAGTAAGCAAGACCTTGCAGATTTATTGTCTTATTTGCAGCAGCTAAAAAAGAAATAAAGTAGTCAAAAAAAAGCCTTTCGAAATTTCGAAAGGCTTTGTGGGAATAATTAGATACGGTATTATTCAGCTTTTTTTTCTCCCCCCGTAATTTTATCCCATAGACCTTTAGCTTCTTCTGCTAAATTCCCAATTTTGTCTTTCGCATCTCCAGACATTAAGTTGTTCAGCATGCTTTTTCCTTCCTCAATCATTTCGCCTGATTTAATTTTTTCAATTAAATCTTCTGTTTTTTCTTGAATATTTTCTAAAGAATCTCCTGCCAATTCTTTCAATTCATTGGCTTTGTCTTGAATAGACTGTAATAAGCTTTCTTCAGATGATGGGGTTGTTTGATTCGTATTTTCCATTTTTTAAATTTTCGTCAAGTTAAAATATAATCGCTTTAACTTCTTTATGGATCATAGACTTAACTTAAAGGTTACTTACGCTTAAACTATACTCCATAACCTACCCTAGGGGGCATAAAAAATCCCTATCAAATTGATTAAATGGAAATAGGGGGTCAAGGCTGATGGTATTTTCAGTCATGCCGAATTGAAAGAGGACTAAGAAATTAGTTCTCTTTTTTTTGCCCAAGCCTTGTAACAAGTAAAATGCCATTTTGCAGACAGTTTAAGCCGATTTGCATAGAAAACATCTTGAAA
>JBAXHC010000175.1:0-2740 GCA_037139075.1 Bacteroidota bacterium | reverse complement strand
TATACCAAGGAAGAAATGAAAATGGTGAAAGAAACCAATAAGATCATGCAGGATGATAGTATTCGTGTAACTGCAACAACTGTACGTATACCTGTGGTAGGCGGACATAGCGAAAGCGTGAATGTAGAGTTTGAAAAAGAATTTGATTTAGAAGAAGTAAAAACTTTATTAGCCGCGGCTCCTGGAATCATATTGCAGCAAGACGATGCCAATCAAATATATCCGATGCCTTTATGGGCACATGAGAAAGATGAGGTATTTGTAGGAAGATTGCGCAGAGATGAAACACAGGATAAAACATTAAACATGTGGATTGTGAGCGACAACCTCAGAAAAGGGGCTGCAACCAATGCCGTTCAGATTGCGGAATACATGATTTCTAAAGGTTTGTTATAAGAGCTTCTTTTTTCAAGGCCCCATCGAATGGGGCCTTGTTTTGTTGTAATTAGTGAAATGCTTAGTAACTTTAAGTAATTATTGATGCTATGAAATTGCTCTCGGCTAAACAGTTTCAAGAATGGGATGCCTATACAACTATCCATGAACCCATTGCCTCCATTGAATTAATGGAACGTGCAGCATTGCTTTGCACTGAAACTATTGCCAGAGACTTTTCTATCGATCAAACTATCAAAGTATTTTGTGCAAAAGGAAATAATGGTGGGGATGGATTAGCAATTGCAAGACTGTTAATAGGAAGAGGCTATCATGTTGCAGTGTATATTTTAGAGCTGGGTAAAATTGGAAGCATCGATTTTCAAGCGAATTTACATCGACTGCATTCATGTACCACTTCGATTCATTTTATTCAGACTACAGAAGCATTCCCAATCATTCATGATACTGACCTGTTAATTGATGCATTATATGGAACTGGTTTAAATGCAGTGTTAACTGATTTGCCAAAGGCCCTTGTTGAATTCATGAATTTATCGGGTGCCACTATTTTCTCTATTGATATCCCATCAGGTTTATTTGTAGATCAGTCATCTTCTGGAAATACAATCATAAAAGCCAATACCACACTCTGTTTTCAGGCATTGAAACTATGTTTTCTAGCAGCAGAGAATGCTGCATACTTTGGAAAAGTAGTGGTTTTGAATATCCAATTACAACCCGATTATTTGAAAACTGTAGAAGCCGATTATTCTTTATTGGAAAAAGCGAAAGTCAAATTAGTGGTTAAACCAAGAAATGATTTTTCTCATAAAGGTAAATTTGGTCATGCTTTATTAATTGCCGGAAGTATTGGTAAAATGGGGGCCGCAATTCTTTCGGCACGAGCTGCAATGCGTTCAGGATTAGGAATGCTTACTATTTCAATCCCTTCAAATACAGACACTGAAATACATACAACATTGCCAGAAGCAATGATATTGCCTAGGGAAGAACTTTTAATTGATTTTGAAAAATTTTCTACCATTGGCATTGGTCCGGGTTTAGGTATAGATGAAAATGCTGCCGCAGTTTTGCATCATGTACTTATAAACTTTAAAAAGCCAATGCTGCTTGATGCGGATGCAATTACTATTCTTTCAAAACATCCAGATTGGCTTTCTAGAATTAGCCCTGACTCGATACTCACTCCACACCCCAAAGAATTTGATCGGTTATTTGGAGCCTCAGGAAATGAATTTGAAAGATGGCAGAAAGCAGTTCAGTTATCCGAAAAATATCAATTAATAATTTTGGTAAAAGGACATCATACATTAATTGCTGCGAAAGGGAAGGCATGGTTTAATAATACAGGTAATGTTGGCCTTGCAAAAGCGGGTTCCGGTGATACATTGAGTGGGATCATTACAGCATTATTAGCACAAGATTATGCTTCAGCAGTTGCAGCTGTTCTTGGTGTTTTCTTACACGGCCTGGCGGCTGATATTGCATTGGTTAATCAGTCAGCAGAATCTCTCCTTGCTTCCGATACGATTGAATGTATTGGAAAAGCTTTTAAAGATTTAGCAGCATTTGAAAATTAAATATGCTGTTTATTCTGATAAGGCTGTGTTTAAAAAAACAATCAATGGATACAATGCTTCAAATGAAGTAGTGATAGTTTTAACCAAATCTTTTTCTATAAGTTCTTTATCCGAAATAGGTTTTAATGCAATCCAGCTTTTTAATTTAATATAGTCGATAGCGGGATTGTCTTTTTCATATCCTTTAGGCTCTCTTACTAAACTCATTCCTTCCGACCTATCTAAATCAGTATAATTTTCTTTGAATTTTTTGTGTTGAATGATTTTTGAAAATTCATTCCAACCATAATCAATTTCTTGTCGAACTTTTTTAAGCTTATCAGGCTCAGCCATATATAGACCGCCTCCTACAAAACTTTTTCCACCCGGTTCAAAATGAAAATAATAACCCGCCATCATCACTTTTTTACCTCCTGCCGTGATACTTGCACCCATATTGGTTTTATAAGGATCTTTGTTTTTACTGAAACGTACGTCGCGGTTAATTCTGAACACACATTCTTTTGCCAATAATCCTGCAATGCTCGGATCTTTTTTTCCAAAAGAATGTATAATAGCATCAACCAAAGCCGCAAAATCTGCTTTTGCAGATTCATATTGTTTTCTATTTACATCAAACCATTCCTTACTATTATTTTTCTTAAGAGCCTGTAAGAATTTTAATGTGGTGGGCTGTAGCATATTATGATTGATTTTGTTGGATCAGTTGTAAAAATTCATCCTCTGAAATAATATGAATCGTATTGATTTTTTTTGCTTTT
>JBAXHC010000174.1:0-2933 GCA_037139075.1 Bacteroidota bacterium | reverse complement strand
TTAGAATTAAAAAACACTCCTTAAGGAAAAGTTCAAATTAGTTTGACGACATACAATGGCTTGCAGCCCACTCATCATATTTACCCCAAACGGGTTGCCATAAACGAGCAAAAGCCTCAAATCCTGCACCAATAGCATCCAAAGCGGCACTCAACCAGTTTGCCCTTTGATGGATAATGTTATTTCTTAAACTTCCAAATTCTTCATTGTTTAAATCTAAAATTGATGTATCATTATTGTTATTTGTTTTGGAATGTTTTGCCATTAAGAGCAAGATATCACTATCAAATCCTGTAAGGAAAAAAGCGGAATCGAAATCAGTTGAATCTTTAATTAAGAATGATTTGGAAGAAGCGGATAAACTTATAGATAAGATAAGTCCGAATAATAAAATTTTTGTTTTCATAGTTTTATGTGTTTATTTTTATTCCACTTTTATTAGCTCCCATTTGTCTTTATCACTTGTCTCCATTCTTAAAATTCCTTGAGTTATATTATAATAACAACCATATGGAGTATTATATTCAGGTTTATATTCATTTTTAAAATACCTGATATTATAATAATGTTTATTTTGAATTAATAATGAATCGTATTCATATGGTTTTCTAATCCCACCGGGACCTACTATATAAGATGTTTTATTAAAATCAATTTCTAAATAATCAATCCCTGCACTATAATATTGAAAAGCAAGTGTTATTGGTAGAGGATATATAAGACTAGTAAATGCTATTCGCTTTCTTTGGAGATTGTAATTCTGGTAGCATCCATCTTCGTAACCAGTTTGTAGTGTCCCATAATCTATAACCCAGCCATGCCCAGTAAATGTAAAAGTATCATTAGTGCTTACACGAACGAAAGTAAGTTTAGAGGTATCTGTGTAAGGAACTTTTGCAAAATCACTTGATGATATGCCTAATTCTGTTGTATTATGTACACAAGGTTTATCCTTTTGGCATGAAGATAAAATAGTATACATGGAAAATACGATTGCAAAAATTAATATGGCAGTGAGTTTAGTTTTCATAATTGAGTTTTTTGTTACTCAAATGTATTTGTTTTTAATTCTTTATCTATCATCCTAAAATACCAACTATCAAACTTAATGTATAAAATTCCTCATTATCAATAGAGCGCATGACTCATTTTTGTATAGAGTGGAAATTCCAGATAAACAGCTCCCACTTGATCGGATGAAATAGCCCCCACTTGACCGGAGCAAAGTGCCCCCAGAAGATCGGAGCAAATAGCCCCCACCATTTTGTGTTTGATCATACTGTTTTAGCAAGCTCATTTTTTAGTTTTTGATGTTGTAATTATACGCATCAGTAAACTTAAGAAATGATGGCGAATAAAACAATAAGTATGAGTAAAGTAAGACAGATCATCAAATTATTTTGCCAGTCAATGGGCAAGAAAAAAATCGGAGAACGACTTGGCATGTCCAGTCACACCGTAAAGCTTTACATTGATCATTTCCATTCGCTAAACACAACTAAAGATGAGTTATTCAAGCTTACTGATTTTGAGTTGAACAAACTATTTCATCCACCAAAAGACATCCTGTTTAATGAACGACTAAAGCAGTTATACGACTTTTTCCCAGTTATGGAAAAGCAGTTAAGAAGACGTGGGATGACTGTTGCAATTCAATATAAAGAGTTCAAGTTATTACACCCTAAATGTTATGGCGAAACATCCTTTTACTATTACTACAATTTATGGCGTAAAAAAGTGAACCCTACCATGCACATTGAGCACAAGGTTGGTGATAAAATGTATGTTGACTTTGCCGGAGCAACATTGCCATATGTAGATATAGAAACGGGAGAAGTAAAGGAGGCGCAAGTATTTGTAGCTATCCTCGGATGGAGTCAATATGCATATGTAGAAGCTATGCAGAATCAAACAATCGAAGAGTTTATTGCGGCTTGCGAAAATGCATTGCATTATTTTAAAGGTGTACCCTTGGCTATTGTACCTGACAACTTAAAGTCCGCAGTGATTAAAGCAAGCAGTTATGAACCAATCGTAAATGAGAACTTCAAAGCCTTTGCAGAGCATTATGGAATAGCCATACTTCCTGCTCGTTCTCGTAAACCGCAAGATAAAGCCCATGTTGAGAATATGGTAAAACTATCCTACAAGAATATCTATACAAACCTCCCGGAGAACCAGATTGTGTCTTTGAAAGAACTTAATACGCAAATACAACAACACCTTGCAGTACTCAATGACGCTGCACTTACAGGAAGGGAATGTTCAAGAACTGATCAATGGATGATGGAACTATCATCACTGCATCCTTTAGCAGAATCAAGTTATGAAATGCGAAAAATAAAGCAAGTAACAGTTATGAAAAATGGACATATTTATCTTAACGAGGATCAGCATTATTATAGCGTTCCGCACGAACTTATTGGCAAGAAGCTTAAGATGCAATACTCTCGTTCTGTGGTAGATTTATATCTACAATATGAACTTGTAGCTACACACAAAAGAATACGCAGTCCGCACAACTACACTACAGATCCTTCGCACATGCCACCCCAACACCGCTATGTTACTGAATGGAGTCCAACCTTTTTCTTGGAGAAAGCAAAAGTGATTGATCCTGTTGTTGAATATTACATCTCTCAGGTGCTTGCAAAAAAGCAACATCCTGAACAGGCATATAAATCCTGTATGGGTATTTTATCTTTTGGGAAACGGGTTGGAAATAACAGACTTATCAAAGCCTGTAAGCGTGCTCATGAAATCGGTTATTACAATTACAAGATCATCGAAGATATCCTTAAAAATAATATAGATAAATATGACGAAGATCCTGAATCCGCTTCCATGCCTGAGCATGATAACATCCGTGGAAGTAATTATTATCAATAATTAATCACCTAATCAAAAAACATGAACGACATCTTAACAAAAAT
>JBAXHC010000173.1:0-2985 GCA_037139075.1 Bacteroidota bacterium | reverse complement strand
CTTGATACAACCTTAAACTTTGAACCACCATAAACAAGTTGCAGGCAATTAAAACATACATACTTGTCTGTCCGGTTAAACCAAAATAATGCGGTAGTATTCCCACCGGAATCATCAGAACCGAATACATCACAGCTTGTAAGGCCGTAAATTTAGTAGGTCCTTTATCTGATGGCAACAATTTAAAACCAACTTTGCTATAATCGTTATGTGCCACCCAAGCAATTGCCCAAAAATGAGGAAACTGCCAAAGAAATTGTATCCCAAATAAGATCCATCCCCCTGTTGCGAAATCATCGTTTCCAGCTACCCAACCAATCAGGCAAGGAAATGCACCCGGAAATGCACCAACCAATACTGCTGTTGAATTTATTTTTTTCAACGGCGTATAAATAAACGCATATAGGAACAAACTAAAAGCCGATAAAAGAGCTGCCGACAAATTAAAATAGTACCACATCATTGCACATCCCACCAAACCCGATATCACTGCAAAAGTGTATGCTTCTTGTTGCGACATTCTTCCTGCTGCAACGGGTCTGCTACTGGTTCGCTTCATCTGCGCATCAGTGTCTTTTTCAACTGCCTGATTGATGGCGTTTGCGCTTCCTGTAACCAGCATTCCTGCAATGGTTAAAAGAAGAATCATGCCCCAATCGAAATCAACTATTTTAGGTGCCAGCAAATAACAGATCACACAAGAGAACACAACCATAAAACTCAGTGAGAATTTTATTAGTTGATAATAATCTTTTGCTTTAGCGGCAAAAGAAAATTTATGCTCAATACTGTTTGTTGTTCCTGTCATTTTATAAAAGATTACCAGATCCTACTAATCATCCGCACTTTCTATCTGATGATCATTTTTTAAAAACAATGCTCCCGATTTGATCGGGAGCATTGCAGCAATTTTTCCCATACCATCCTGATCTGTCAGGTATGTTTTATTTTCTAATGTTCAACACTTTCATCAGCTCCAACTGGAGTGGTCTGAGGAATAAAGTCAACACCGTCTTTACCATAATCATATGCCCAACGATACACTTCCGGGATTTCACCAGGCCAGTTACCATGTCCTGGGTTAATTGGAGCAGTCCACTCTAATGTATTTGACTCCCAGGGATTTTGAGTAGTTACTTTTCTTCCTCTGAAAATAGAATAGAAGAAATTGAACAAGAACAAGAATTGTACTGCGAATACAACCATCGCTACTAAGCTGATGAATCGATTCAAATCCTGGAATTGTTTAAAGCTTTCCCAGATGCTATAATCGTAATAACGACGTGGCATACCAGCTAAACCTTCGTAGTGCATTGGCCAGAAAATCATGTACGCTCCAGCTATTGTTACCCAGAAGTGGATATAAGCCAAAGTATTGTTCATGAATTTGCCATACATTTTAGGGAACCAGTGGTAGATACCTGCGAACATTCCAAACATAGATGCAACACCCATTACAATGTGGAAGTGGGCAATTACAAAATAAGTATCGTGCAAGTGAATATCTAAAGCAGAGTTACCTAACCAGATACCAGTTAAACCTCCAGAGATAAATAAACTTACAAATCCAATAGCGAATAACATACCCGGAGTGAAACGAATATTTCCTCTCCATAAAGTAGTTAACCAGTTAAATACCTTGATAGCTGATGGAACGGCAATCAACAATGTCAACAACACGAATACAGATCCTAATAAAGGATTCAATCCCGTTACGAACATATGGTGCGCCCATACCAGGAATGCAAGAATTGCAATTGCAAATAAAGATCCGATCATGGCCATATAACCAAAGATGGGCTTGCGTGAATTCACAGATAAAATCTCTGAAACCATACCCATGGCTGGAAGCAAAATAATATATACTTCTGGGTGTCCTAAGAACCAGAATAAATGCTGGAACAAGATAGCACTTCCGCCCTCATTAGGCAAAGCACCTACACCGTTAATAAAAATATCAGATAAGTAGAAACTTGTACCGAAGTTACGATCGAAGATTAAAAGGATAAAGCCAGACAACAATACCGGGAATGATAACACACCCAATACAGCAGTAAAGAATAATGCCCAGATAGTTAATGGTAATCTGGTCATGCTCATCCCTTTTGTACGCATGTTTAAAATGGTGGCGATATAGTTCAAACCTCCTAATAAAGATGATACAACGAATAATGCCATTGACACAATCCAAAGATCCATACCCGATTTAGAACCAGGTGAAGCATCACCCAAGGCACTTAATGGCGGATACGCCGTCCAACCTCCGCTGAATGGGCCCGTCTCTACAAAAATAGAAGACAGCATCACAATACTGGCTGCGAAGAAGAACCAATAGCTCAACATATTCATAAAAGGCGACGCCATATCACGTGCCCCAATTTGCAATGGAATTAGGAAGTTGGCAAAAGTTCCACTCAATCCTGCAGTCAGTACAAAGAATACCAACACGGTTCCGTGTGTAGTAACCAATGCATAATATGCTTCCGGAGTAATATGTCCACCTTTTGCCCATTTACCTAGGATAGTTTCTAACCAAGGAAAACTTGTATCAGGATAACCCAATTGTAAGCGAAATAAAACGCTCATGAATCCACCTAATACAGCCCAAACCATACCTGTGATCAGGAATTGTTTAGCGATCATTTTATGATCCTGACTAAACACATATTTGGAGATAAAAGATTGATGATGGTGTTCATGAGAATGATCTCCATGACCATCATGTGCTCCCGAATGTGTGTGCAGAACTGCTTCGTTACTCATACTCTGATACTTTATAATTTCTTCTTATGATGAATACAATCTTTTGGATTGTTCTTGATTTACATTTTTGCTACAGCAGGTTTAACAGCTTTAGCGCTATCAACTGCTGGTTTTGCGTTTTCTGGATCTTTTTCTGGGAAAGCAGATAGATAATAAGGTTTCTGTTTTGCCATCCATAGATCATAGTCTTCCTGAGAAACTACTTCGATGATTCCTTTCATA
>JBAXHC010000172.1:0-2999 GCA_037139075.1 Bacteroidota bacterium | reverse complement strand
AATTAGATTGTTGTGAATAATAAATAATATACATATTATCTAATTGTTATCAAAACAGCATAATTTTTATACCGGAATCATAACCTTATTTTTGCATCAAATTTTAAACCATGGGTATCAATTCGATTGGAAAGTTTTTTATGCCAAAGAATGTTGTTTTTTATGAGCTTTTCGAAGACGTAGCTAGAAAAGTACATGAAATGGGTATCAAATTAAAAGAGCTTGTGAGTGAGCCTGATGCCGACAAGAGAGTAGGTTTATTAGCTCAGATCGAAGACCTTGAGCATAAGAACGACGATAACACACATCGCATATTTACTGAATTGGGTAGAAATTTTATTACCCCTTTCGATCGCGAAGACATTCATTATTTAGCATCTTCTTTAGATGATATTGCTGATTATATCTATGCAAGTTCAAAGAAGATAAATTTTTATAATGTAAATCCAAATGATATCGGTATCCAAAAGATGGCAGACCTAATTTTATTGGGGACTATCGAAATTGAGAAAGCCGTATTTGGTTTACGTGATATGAAAAATTTACGCGCCATGACAGAGGCGATGGTAAAAGTAAATAGCATTGAGAATCAAGCAGACGATGTATTTGATATGAGTATTGAAATTTTGTTTCAGCAGGAGAACGATTTCAAGGAAGTCATTAAAAAGAGAGAAATTTATCAGGTAATGGAAATTGCTACTGATAAATGTGAAGACGCAGCAAATGTTATCGAATCAATTATCATTAAATACGCGTAAACAGCTGCTAATATGTTAACCATTCTAGTACTGATCATCATTCTCGCGTTCATTTTTGATTTCATCAATGGATTCCACGACGCAGCAAATAGTATTGCAACAATCGTCTCTACCAAAGTATTGACACCATTTCAAGCAGTAGTATGGGCAGCATTTTTCAACTTTGCTGCTTTCTTTATTTCTAAATATATTTTTAAAGAATTCGGTATCGGTAATACAGTAGCTAAGTGGGTACATCCTGAATTTGTTACTTTACAAGTAATTTTGGCAGGTATCATTGCTGCTATTATTTGGAACCTTATTACCTGGTGGTTTGGAATTCCATCAAGTTCATCACATACATTAATGGGCGGATTTATTGGTGCTGCACTTGCCAATGCAAAAGGGTTTAGCATGGCTGGTGTAGACGTAATCAACTATGCGAAAGTAGTTCCCACTTTTTTATTCATTTTCCTGGCACCATTAATTGGAATGTTTATAGCTTTCTTTATAACGATAGGAATTGTTCATCTATTTAAACGATCCAATCCCTATAAAGCAGAAAATTGGTTTAAACGATTACAGCTGGTTTCCTCAGCGGCTTTCAGTATTGGACATGGTGGTAATGATGCACAAAAAGTTATGGGAATTATTGGTGCAGCAATGATTTACTACGAAGGAACAAAGGGGCACCATATAGATTTTAATCAGTTTGCAACCGAATACAGTTGGGTTCCATTTACCAGTTTTTTATGTATCGGTTTAGGTACGATGAGTGGTGGATGGAAAATTGTAAAAACAATGGGGACAAAAATTACTAAAGTAACTCCTTTGGAAGGTGTTGCCGCAGAAACAGCTGGTGCCATTACCTTGTTTTTAACTGAACACTTTAAAATTCCCGTTTCAACTACTCATACCATAACTGGTTCTATCATTGGTGTTGGAGCCACAAAACGCTTGAGTGCAGTTAGATGGGGCGTAACCATTAACCTATTATGGGCTTGGATTATTACGATTCCAATATCTGCAATAATGGCTGCAGTTGTATTTTATATATTAAAAATTTTCATCTAATTCTTCGCAGTAGCTTAGTTATTGAATAGTTCAATTTATATTTGAATTATAATAATGAATTATGCAAAAAATACTTGTTACAGGTGGTTGCGGATTTATTGGATCTCATACTATTGTTGATCTTTTGAACAATGGTTATGATGTAATTTCGATTGATGACAATTCACGCTCTTCCAATTTTTCTATTAAAGGAATTGAACAAATCACAGGTAAGAAAATCAAGAACTATAAAGTTGATTTAAAAAACTTCGACGAAACACAAGCTGTGTTTCAAGAGAACACTGATATCGCAGGTGTAATACATTTTGCTGCTTACAAAGCAGTAGGTGAATCGGTAGGTGCTCCTTTATTATACTTCGAAAACAATATCTTCTCCCTCGTTAATTTGTTGAAATGTGTAGAAGAATTTAGTGTCCCTAATTTTGTATTCTCGTCTTCTTGCACTGTTTACGGAAACCCTGACACCATTCCAGTTACAGAATTGTCACCCATTAAACAAGCTGAATCACCATATGGTGCTACCAAGCAAATGGGTGAGGAAATGTTGCAGGCATTTACCAAGAACGGCTTATGTAATGTAATTTTATTGCGCTACTTTAATCCAGTAGGTGCACATCCTACCGCGATATTGGGTGAACTACCCATCGGTCGTCCACAAAATTTAGTTCCTGCCATCACACAAACTGCCATTGGTAAATTACCGAAAATGAAAGTGTTTGGCAACGACTACCCCACTCGCGACGGATCTTGTGTTCGCGATTATATTCATGTTTGTGATATTGCTCATGCACATACTTTGGCTATTCAATATTTAGAGCAGGGAAAAAACGAATCGCATTGTGATGTATTTAATTTAGGAACTGGCTTAGGTGTTACAGTTTTAGAAGCCATTAAAACATTTGAAGAACAATCTGGTGTATCACTTAACTACGAAATTGCAGAACGTCGCCCCGGCGATGTAATTGCGATCTATGCCAATAACGATGCCGCTGTAAATAAACTCGGCTGGAAAATCGAATACGATTTAAAAGATATGATGCGGACGGCCTGGGCTTGGGAATTAAAAATTAAAGCGGAAGAAGAAGCGGCTTTGAACAACTAGTTTTAGTTAAGAGAGCAACCACCCCAGTCATCGCTCAGTCGCTCGACTTTCCCCTCCTATCCGCAAGCGGCAGGAGGGGTGTTTTT
>JBAXHC010000171.1:0-3046 GCA_037139075.1 Bacteroidota bacterium | reverse complement strand
CTTTCCGGAACAAGCGTTAATTGGCTTCGCCCTGTGATTGTATTTCTAGAACAGGCAACTATTAAAAATGTAATAATAATAGCTGTTGTAATTCTATTTATCATATTTCAATCATTTATTCAAAAATATCATATTGCAATTTTAGAAAACACAAATATTTACTTTGAATTTGTTAAATAAAAAAAGGCCAGTAAAAGAATACTCTTATTTTAGCCTTTTAGTGTAAAATATGAAACCTATTTTATCTGCTCGACTTCAAAAAATCGATTATTTTATTTTTTTCATCCTGGGTTAACAAAGCCCTGCTTTGCATGTGCAAACCAATTGTTTCCCATTGTTCTGGTGAAAAGGTCATCGGAGATGGAGTATTATGACAACGTTGACAGTTTTCGCCCCATAACTGCACACCTGATTTTCCAGCAATTGCACTTGTTGGTGCGCAACTATTTAAAGAAAATACTCCGATCAATCCAAAAATCATAATTAATGCTATAGATATTTTCTGAATGAATGGTAACTTTTTCATGATATTAATATTTAAAGTTGAATAGCAAATTGTAAATACCAACTATTTTTAATTGTTTTTCCAGTGTATGCATCCAATGCTTTTGGTGCTGTACTATTGCCGGTATAAGATTCATAGGTAAGTCGTACCACAGATCTCCAACTCAACCAATAATTTAAGCCTATAGAATATGAATGCTGATCACTTCCCCATGTAGAATTAGAAGGAGTATTATATTCTGTATATCTGCCAGCTAACTCAATATCGTGAAGAAAATTATTCGCTGTAGTAGGTCTTAATGAACATTGAATAAATGTTGCAGTACTATGATTGGTGAAAGTATAAGTGGAAGTTGAATCAACGGGGCTAATATAATTAACATCCGAAATATTTTGAATATTATGTTGAGCTTTTATATTCACTAAAAAAGGATGAATTGTATTTACATAATTAAGATCAAAAGCATAAGCTTGTCCTTTTGCATTTGCAAAAGCAGTTCCAGGGGTACCTACTTTCCCAAACATTCCTGAAACCCCTAATTCTAATGTCGAATTTGAAAATGGTAGAATGCCTAATCTACCTGTAAATGACTTATTATTATTGACATCTCCTAGTGATCCAGAACTTAAAGTGCCATCGCTATTAAGATTCATAGAATTCGTTAATGCAAAATCATAATTCATTTTCATCGTTCCTAAGGGTAAACCACCTGCAACCTCTATACCATAATCAGCAGGAGCCATATCTGCAACTCCCATGGGATCAGTAGCTAATTTATTAATCCATCCAGCTGCAAGCCTTTTTGAATAGGTGCCAAAAGGAACTACTAAATAACCTGCTCTTATAATAAGATTTGGTGCAGCAAAATATGAGATATCTGCCCAATTAACTCCAAGACCGTTATTACTAAATGAGGGTTCAAATTCCATTAGAAATTTTGTACCATGTCTCCATAAAAACATTGGACTAAATTCGAAATGGTCTGCATCTGGGAAGCCGTTTGATTTGCTTATTGTGCTAATACCATCAATTGTATTTGTAGTTTTACTACTTACGAAACCGAAAGTTGCTAGACCTACAACCAATAGATGATCATCTCCGGGTTTATTGTAGTTAGCTTGCAATTCTAGTGCTGCCACTCTCTCAGATAATGCAGAGTCAGTAACATTTTGTGTTTGTGCATTTAATTTGGTTCGAGATGCAGTTATTATAATGATAACAAAAATTAGAACCAAACTTTTAAATAAAAATGAGTTTTTCATTTTGTTGGTTTTTATGGTGAATATTTAAAAAGTCCCTATCAAGTCAACATATCTTTGATTGAAACAAAACAGATATTTATTTTTTCGCTAAGGTTCGTATAAAATTGATGAGCTGCCACCTTTGTGCATCTGTAAGAACTTGTTTGTAAGACGGCATTGGTGAACGACCTTCTGTTAATTTCCAATATAATGAGCCATCTGACTCCTTTTGAATTGCTGCAGAAGTATGATCAGCTGGCTTTGGATTAACTGAAGCAGAAGCGATTCCATCTCCTTTACCACCATTGCCATGGCATGGTGAACAATTTGAGATGTAGAGTTTTTTTGCTTCTTTTAATGAATTAGGATCTGAAGGAATTGGATTTTTTAATTGTTCAGCAGCAGCTGGCGAGACCCATTTTTTAGGGGGTTGTGCATTAATTGTATAAATATTAAAAAAAACGAACAGTAATAATAACACTGTAAATATAATTTCAGCGCTATTTTTCCGGTTGGAGAGGGTTGTATTTTTCATTGTCGTAACATTAAGTTCTAACAAAGCTGTTCCTATTTGTATGTGATAACTATGACAATTATCATAAAATAAGGAACTGAAAAATTTCTAAATCTGAATTAAGGATATTTTAATCTTCTTTTAATTATGCCCATTAATTTTATTTTTTAATTAAAAATCATTATATTTTATTGAAATTATTTTGAACACTTTGCTTGATTTTAACTCCTTCTAAAAACTGTTGTTTGTATCCTCTTTTTCATTGCAGGATCATTCAGGAGTTCTATAATCCATTAACCTTTTTAATGATTGTATCCTCATTGATTTATAACATTCTTTTTTCGATCTCATCGCCCAGCAATCTTCTGCCAATATCACTTAGAAGTAAGTACTTTCATATTCAGGATGATAATTCCATAGGGAGTCGAATCTTGCCTGAACAATCTTTAACCAGTATATTTAGCGTCCTTGCATTTTTGGACTGATATTGTCTAATTTTCTCTTAAATAGTATTAATTTAAAATCTATTTCAATGGGAATATAATATAAGTATATGGTAAATTTGGATTAAAGGCTTTCAAGATCTTATAGCATTTTTATAAAAACTATTCATTAAACTGAAATAAGCACCAGAATATAATATGAATAAAACGACAATCATGAGCCGGCTATTTATTTTGATCAACTTTGTATTTTCATTAGTTGTACTTCATGCACAACCACTCCCAATTGTGGAGAATGGAACTATTGAACGTATTGAAAAACTAAGCTCTAAATATGTTGACG
>JBAXHC010000170.1:0-3511 GCA_037139075.1 Bacteroidota bacterium | reverse complement strand
CTTATGCCAAGAACGATATTTATGTAAAAGGATCTTTCTTCATGCATAGCTTACGATATCTATTAGGTGATGAGATTTTTTTCCCGGCATTAAAAAAATTAGCTACCGACCCTTCCACTACCTATGATAATTTTGTTACCAGCACTGATGTGGAACAATTATTCAGCAAAGCAGCGGGTTATTCCTTAAAGTCATTTTTCGATTTCTATTTAAGAACTACCAATGTGCTGGAAGTATCTGTAAAAGAAACTGGTTACCAGCAATACCAGATTAAAGTCAATAATTATTTCATGGACCTGCCTTTTGATATCTTAATCAATGGAAAAAAAGAAAAGATGATTATTGGTAAGGATGGCATTAAAGTGAAAAGTAACCTGCCACCAACTGTTGATCCTTTTGGATTTTATTTAAAAAAAGTAACAATTCAATAAAATCACAATGAATCAAACCTGTTTGGGAAAGACTTCAATAAGTTGTGATAGGAGTTAAGTCAGTTAATGAAATCCAACCCTTACTAGATTGATTATCTGTATTGATAAATTCAATGTATGCAAATCCATTTTCAATTCTAAGCGCTGTAACTTTCTCTCTTGAATTAAAATATGAATTTCGCATGCTATTATAATTTGGACTACTATAAAAATGCACCTGATTTGATTCGCTTGCGTTTACATAATATTCGCTTGAAGCAGATGAGGTGGAACTTGATGGGTTAGAATTATCAGTAGCAATATTGGTATCAATGGTATTATTACTTATCCGGTTCTCATTGGAGGGTTTTGTTAAATCATTCCAAACAGATTTTACTTTCTCCGTCCCTTTATTTAGTTCTTTATCAACTTCATCGCTAATAAATACTTTCCCAAGAATACCTATTCCGATAATTTTATTATTTCCATTATATTCCACACTTGTTAAAGAAAAGAAGAAATAATCTTTTCTTCTTACCACATCTGTAATAATACCATCAACTAGTGAAGAACCAAACATCACTCCTAATTCAGTTCCAATATCACCATACGAACTAGATGATTTTCCACTCGATGATACTTCTCTCCTTATTAACTGACTTACCTTATCCTTTACCGATCTTTGATGTTCATCTAAATTTGGATTTGATGCATACAATATTGCTAAAACAACAATGGCTAATATGTATTTCATATAAATATTTTAATGGCTTTAAAAAAGTAGCAGCAAGAGATTAATGCATATTTAGTGGCCAAGAAAATGTTTTACTCTTTCTATAAATTTAATACATTATTACTTCGCTAAGAATTTTACTCCACCCTATTATTCTAAACAACTCTGCATTATATAATTTGCATCACTCAAATTCGTCAATTCCTTACACACAATCTGCAATGCAGCGCTGATCAGCTTTATAGCCAATTTATTTGATTAAATTAAAAGAGTAAGTGGAGCTAGAAACCACTATAAAAACGGGCGTTCCCGAAAAGCCATATGAGTAGGAAATAAATTTTATTGCCATGACTATTTTTATTCTAATCTTGTTAGCCTTCAGTATTTTCTTGATTGCATCAATGTGGACTATTTTTACGAAAGCAGGGAAACCAGGATGGGCATGCATTATTCCCATTTACAATTTGATTGTATTATTAGAGATTGTTGGAAAACCTTGGTGGTGGTTATTACTAATGCTTATCCCAATTGTAAACATCGTTTTGTTTATAATGATGTACCATCAGCTCTCTTTATCATTTGGGAAAGATGCAGGGTTTACAGTTGGATTAATCTTATTAGGATTTATATTTTTGCCAATACTTGCATTTGGTGATGCCTTATATATAGGCCCAGGAGGAATGAGCTCTACTACCGATTTATAAATATCAAATAATCATTTTCGCATAAAAAACCCACTCTTGATTTGAAGAGTGGGTTTTTTATGAACTATAATACAGGATCTTCATTTAAGCTTTCCCGAAAATATTCGTTTGTAAAAAATCATTTTTAAACTTTCCTGTTGGATCATATTTATGTGCAAGATTTCTAAAATCTTGCATACGTTCATAACGAGTCTCTAACACTTCCAATGGGATTGTAAATAACTTGCCCCAGTGTGGCCTTGGTGCAAAAGGCTCAAGCGCTTTTTCAATTTTCGGCAAGAGCGCCATCACAGCATCAGTTTCCTGCTTCCAGGTAAAATGAATGGCTACTGATTTTCTTTTGTAAGCAGTACTCATCCAAAAATCATCCGCAGCTATTGTTCTAATCTCAGTGATCATTAAATGAGGTCCAATTTCTTTTCTAAGTTTTGCTACTTCCTTCATTGCTTCAATAGCATGCTCGAATGGAACAAAAAATTCTGATTGTAATTCTACTCCACTACTGGGCGTAAAGCCCATTTTAAAATGTGGAAGTCGTTCAAACCACGGACCAGGAACGCCCATCTGTTCAGTACAATTTTCCGCACTACTTGATGCAATAGGGTGCATATTTTTGGTTGCAGCCTTTGCTCCATAAAAATCATGCCCCTTTGCAACCGGGTCTTGTTCATCTGCTTTACACTTAATCCAAACTTCATTAATTGAATCTGTTTGCCAATCTGTAAAAAGACTCACACTATAACCGGCAGAAAGAATGGATTCAAAATGTTCGTTTAATTGATCAACTGGTAAGTTTTCAAAAACAAATTGTTTAACCAGGAAAGTGGGATGCAATTGCAATGTAACATTGGTAACAACACCTATTGAACCTAAGGATACAACTGCACCATTAAAAAGATCCCCATCCTTTTCTTTATATAGTGAAACAATATTTCCAGAAGCGTCGACGAATTCAAGTGCGATCACGGCAGTAGCAAGATTTCCATTGCTTACTCCAGAACCATGCGTTGCTGTTGCAATGGAGCCGGCAACAGAAATATGGGGCAATGAAGCCAAGTTGTGTAAAGCAAATCCATTTTCATGCAGGAATGGCGCCAATTCGCCGTACTTGATACCAGCTTCCACTTTTACGGTAGCCTTCTCCTTGTCGAATGATATTACTTTATTCATTTGCTTCATGGCTACCAATGCCTCTTTGCTATCCGCAATTCGGTTAAAGCAATGACAAGTACCTTGAGCCTTCAAACTCTTCAATTTTCCTACTAAAGCTTGTAACTCCTGTATAGATGTTGGTGCATTTACATTCGTTGTACTAAACGTAATATTACCAGCCCAGTTTTTAAAACTAGGCTTAGTGTCGCAACTGATAAACGGAGAAAAACTAGCTCCCAATGCCACGGTACCGCTTAGTTGTAAAAAATCTTTTCTTTTCATATTAACTTTAAAATGGGTAAAGCAACTTTCTGAACTTCAATATACTAATTATGTTTGAGGCAACTATTTTTTGTAAAAAATCGAAAAATTGCGTATTATTATTCTATAACAAACTTTAATTATGGAACGCCGCCAACTCATTAAGCAATCTGCATTTGCTGTTGCAGCTTTTGCTTTTTCAAAAGAAATGTTTGCCACACAAGCCGAAAAAGGGATGCAAAAAAGTTTCG
>JBAXHC010000169.1:0-3765 GCA_037139075.1 Bacteroidota bacterium | reverse complement strand
AAGCTAATTGATGTATATCCCAATTTTAACCAGCCTGATAAATCAATGAGTGGCTATGAATTACCTGTTGCCATGGAAGTGCTGAGAGGTCGTTTCAGAAAAAGTTTTGAAACCCCATCCCCATTAGTTCCGGGCAAGGCTGAAGAATTTGTGATTGATTTACATGCTATCAACCATACTTTTTTAAAAGGACATAAAATAATGATACAAATTCAAAGTACCTGGTTTCCTTTGATTGATAGAAACCCTCAAAAATTTGTTCCAAATATCTTCGAGGCAAATGAAAAAGATTTTATAAAAGCTACACAAACTATTCACTGCAACAGTACTCTTGCGAGTTATATAGAATTACCAATCGTTAAATAATCACCCTTGCAAGCTCTTTACAAAAGTTGTAAATTGGTTATGGAACAGTTTATTTAAAACCCAACAATTAATAAAACGTGTATAAAATAAAATCAATCCTATTTCTAGTAATAGCAGTATGTTTTTCCCATTCAATTGCATTTGCTCAGGAAGATTATCAAAAAGAGATCAAAGATTATGCAATTCAATTAAATACTTCTTTCAACAAAGTTCAGCAACGTTCTAGTGCATTTGAATTCAGTGATACGAATCGTTTAAAATGGAATAACCTTCCAGTTGGCTTAAGGCCTAGAGTAGGAACGAGTATTGGCAATATGACAGAGGATCAACGAAGATTGGTACATAGGATTTTATCAGCATCCCTCAGTTCGCAAGGTTACTTAAAAGCTACCAGCATTATGCACCTCGATGAACTAATTAATCGATTTTATGATAGCATGTACTATCGTAAAGAGATCAATGAAGAGACACATAAATTTTTATTAGATCTACTATGGTCCCCAAAAAATTATTATTTCGCATTCTTTGGTGTGCCGAGTGATGAAATTTGGGGTTATAAATTAGAAGGACATCATTTATCTATTAATTTCACTTTCGTTAAAGACAAAATTTCAGTTACTCCATTTTTTATTGGAACCGATCCTTCAGAATATCTCTATAATGAATATGCAGGACTTCGAGTTTTAGGTCAGGAAGAAGATCTGGGATTAAAGCTAATTCAATCATTAACTGATGTACAAAAAAAGAAAGCAATCATGAGTGGAGAAGCCCCAGGCGACATTATCACTTCTGCAGAAAGTGGCAAGCGTTTAATAGATAATTGGGGAATAAAAGCAAGTGATTTAGACAAAAAGCAAAAAGAAATATTGCAAGGTATCATTAGAGAATATGTGTTTAATTTAGAATTTGAAAAAGCAAATATTGAGTACGATAAAATATTAAAAGCAGGAATTGACAATATTTATTTTGGATGGATTGGCGGGCAGGAAGAAAAAATTGCCCACTACTTTATTTTAAATGGACCAACCTTTTTAATTGAGTTTGATAATAATGGTGGACCCAGAAAAGCGGCCAATCACATTCATACAATTTGGAGAGAAAAAGGGAATGAATATGGAGAAGACGTTTTGAAAAAACATTATTTATCTGAGAAACATTAATGATATTTTTTTATTGAGCTTAATTAATTAAAATGAATTGGAAACTATCTAACCTAAGTATATTTATTGTTTTTATTTTATTTACGATTCAAGTTTTCTCACAGCAGAAGCCTTTGCGTGTAGGTATTGTAGGACTTACTCATACCCATGTGCATGGAATTTTAGGTAGAAAAGATGATGGAACTATTCAAATAGTTGGCATTGTAGAACCTGATCGGGAGCTGGCCATGCGATATGCAAAGCAGTATGGGTTTTCTATGAACAATGTTTACAATACCATGTCAGAAATGTTTGCTGCAGCCAAGCCAGAAGCGGTATGTGCATTTGGATCTATTTATGAGCACTTAGGCGTTGTTGAATTTTTTGCACCCAAAGGGATTCATGTGATGGTAGAAAAACCATTAGCAGTAAATCTTGAACACGCAAAAAAGATGGAGTCTCTAGCATTAAAATACCATATCGAATTACTCACCAATTACGAAACAACTTGGTATCCTAGCAACCAGAAAACAAATGAACTTTTAAAGAAAGGCTTAATCGGTGATATGAAAAAAATGGTGGTACACGATGGTCATCGTGGCCCGAAAAAAATAGCTATTCCATCTGAGTTTTTTAATTGGCTTACCGATCCCATTCAAAACGGCGGCGGAGCAATTATAGATTTTGGCTGCTATGGCACCAACTTAAGTACCTGGTTAATGGACGGGAAAAAACCTAATTCTGTTACTGCCATCACTCAACAATTACAGGCTGAAAATAATCCGAAAGTAGATGATGAATCTATCATCATTTTAAAATACGATCATTCAAACAGCATCATACAGGGTTCATGGGATTGGCCGATTGGCAGAAAAGATTTGGAAGTATATGGGCTAACTGGTGCTATTTATGCTGATAATAAATACCAGCTACGAACACGTATGGCGGAAGGTTATGATGGTTTCAAAGAAGAGACTGTAAAACTAAAAGATCTTGATTCGCCAAGAAATGATCCATTTGCTTATTTAGCTGCAGTCGTAAAAAAACAAATAACGCCAGAACCATTTGACCTTTCATCATTGGAAAATAATATGGTTGTAATGGAAATACTGGATGCTGCCATTCGAAGTGCAAAAACAGGAAAAACGATTTACCTAAACAAATAAAAATAGATCTGGAATTATACGATGTAAGTTGGGTTCCAATTGTTGAATTTAAAAGCTAAAAAATGTCGTATCCTATTTTTGAAGAACAGATTTTTGACAAACTAGATTTTTCAGCTAAGGCATTCCCTACTGCTGAATATGAGGTTTGTGAGTTTAAACATTGCAACTTAAGCGGAGCTGATCTTTCGAATTGCGTGTTTACAGATTGCATTTTCTCGAGCTGCAATATTAGCAATACAAAACTTGGAAACACTGCTATTAGAGGTGTACAATTCAATGGCTGCAAATTATTAGGATTACGTTTCGACGAATGCAATGATTTTTTATTCACTGCAAAATTCACGAATTGTAATTTACATTTATCTAGTTTTTATCAGCGCAAAATGCGGCAAGCAAAATTCATAAATTGCGATTTGCAAGAAACTGATTTTTCTATGGCAGAATTAATTCAAGTTTCATTTGATCAATGCAATTTAGCTGGCGCCGTTTTTGATGCATCCAATTTAGAGAAAGCAGATTTTAGAACTTCCTATAATTTCACCATCAATCCTCAGACCAATAAAATTAAAAAAGCACGCTTTAGTAAAGACGGTTTGGAAGGGCTTTTGAGTCATTTAGATATTATCATTGAATAATCTTTGAATATGGACCTTGAACAATTACGCGAATACACTTTGAGTAAACCCGATGTTGAAGAAACATTCCCATTTGGGCCAGACACTTTGGTTTATAAAATCAAAGGCAAAATGTTTTTACTTACCGGTTTTGATAGTATTCCACTTCAGTTCAATGTAAAGTGCGATCCGGATCTGGCACTTGAATTAAGGGAACAATACGCATCTGTAATTCCTGGTTGGCATATGAATAAGAAGCATTGGAATACAGTAATCATTGATGGGTCTATTTCAAATAGGGAACTTCAGAAGATGATTGATCACTCATATGATTTGGTGCTTGGGAAGAAGATGAAATAATCTGATCATCATCAACCACCCCAGCTGTATGCCGGGTCCGGCATCAGCATCCCCTCCATCGCATGCGATGGAGGGGAAACCATTTCTTCTCCTTTCTCCTTTCTCCTTTCTCCTTTCTCC
>JBAXHC010000168.1:0-3817 GCA_037139075.1 Bacteroidota bacterium | reverse complement strand
AATAAAACTAAGAAAATTAGTTAAACGGCTGTAATAAAATGATCATTTCACCTACAAATAATATTATTCGAAGCGATGTAACTATTTATTTATTGATACGTTAGCTATAATTAACATCAATTAACATGTTAAATTAAAACCTAGCTATTAATTTTGAACTGTCAACCAACTAATATGAAACCCTTACTCATTATTCTTTTTATCACTTTATTAGCAGGATGTGCTAATAATCAACGAGAAGCGATAGAAACCATTTGTAAAGGAGTAGAAACTACTGGAAAAACCTGTAGTTCTGCGGTTGACTTAGCTAGAAAATGTGCCGACTGCACAAACTCAAATCAGAGCACTGGAATTGAAAATGCTATAAAAGTAGATATCTCTACTTTTGAACTACAGGAAAATAGTATGCTTTGGTAATTTTGAATACTAAAACAGAAAATATGTAAAAGTCTGCTTTTGAGCAGACTTTCCTTTTTTAGCCACCCCCCTTTTCCTTACCTTTGCAAACTATTAAAATGTAGCTGCAAGCATGGAACTGAGCAAGAATTATATCCCAACAGAAGTTGAAACAAAATGGTATGCCCATTGGCTGGAAAAAGGCTATTTCAGTAGTAAGCCGGATGAACGCGACCCTTATACGGTGGTAATTCCTCCTCCAAATGTTACAGGGGTATTACACATGGGGCATTGTCTCAATAATTCTATTCAGGATATTTTGGTACGAAGGGCAAGAATGACGGGCAAAAATGCTTGTTGGGTTCCTGGTACTGATCACGCTTCAATTGCAACCGAGGCTAAGGTTGTGGCCATGCTCCGTGAAAGGGGAATTGCAAAATCTTCACTTACTAGAGACGAGTTTTTGAGTTATGCCTGGGAGTGGAAAGAAAAATATGGCGGCATTATATTACAGCAATTGCGCAAACTAGGATGCAGTTTGGATTGGGATCGGACCTCATTTACGATGGACCCTGATTACTACCAATCTGTAATCAAGGTTTTTAACGACCTGTATTCTAAAGGACATATTTACCGGGGTAAGCGTATGATCAACTGGGATGTACGCGCCAAAACAGCTTTGAGTGATGAAGAAGTTATTTATAAAGAGGTACAGAGTAAATTATATTATATCCGTTACAGAATTGATACGGGCTCTGAATCACATCATGAATTTATTACTGTTGCCACTGTAAGACCAGAAACTATTATGGGCGATACAGCGATTTGTGTAAACCCAAATGATGATAGATTTAAACATTTACATGGAAAGTTTGCATTTGTACCATTGATTAATAGAAGAATCCCAATTATTCCGGATGAATATGTAGAAATGGATTTTGGGACCGGAGCATTGAAAGTTACACCTGCACATGACATTAATGATTACCAGTTGGGACAAAAATACCAACTTGAAATTATTGATACTATGAATGATGATGGAACTATGTGCGAAGCTGCTCAAATCTTTATTGGTGAAGACAGATTTGATGTGCGCAAAAAAATCATCCCGGAATTAGAAGCTGCAGGTAACCTCGTTAAAATTGAAGATTATACCAATCAGGTAGGATTTAGTGAAAGAACTGACGCCGTGGTAGAATCAAGACTGAGTTTACAATGGTGGGTTAGCATGAAAGCTATTTCAGAACCTGCATTGAAAGCAGTGATGGATGATGAAATCAATTTTCATCCTGCAAAATTCAAAAACCTTTACCGCCATTGGATGGAGAATATCAAAGACTGGTGTATTAGTCGCCAACTTTGGTGGGGACATCGGATACCGGCATACTATTTAGAAGATGGCTCTTTTGTAGTTGCGCATTCAATTGAAGAAGCTTTTGATAAATTCAAAAGTCAAAATTCAAAAGTTACAATAGAAGATATTAAGCAGGATGAAGATTGTTTAGATACTTGGTTCTCGAGTTGGTTATGGCCTTTTGAAGTGTTCAAGGGTTTATCAGATCCTGATAATGCAGAAGTCAACTATTATTATCCTACAAATACATTGGTTACAGCACCTGAAATCATTTTCTTCTGGGTAGCCAGGATGATTATGGCTGGATATGAATACAGAGGAGAGAAACCTTTCAGCGATGTTTATTTTACAGGGATTGTAAGGGATAAGCAAGGTAGAAAAATGAGCAAGAGTTTAGGAAATTCTCCTGATCTGCTTGGTTTGATTGATCAATATGGTGCTGATGCAGTAAGGTTTGGTATCATGATTGCATCTCCGGCAGGTAATGATTTATTATTTGATGAATCTTCATTAGAACAAGGAAGAAATTTTAATAATAAAATGTGGAATGCATTAAAGTTATTGAAAATGTGGGATGCCCGTCAGGCAGATTTAGGTACAGATTTGAAAAATGATTTCGCAATCAATTGGTTTGAAAATAGGCTCAATACTGTAAAAGCAGAAGTAGAAACATTAATGCTACAATTCCGTTTAAGTGAAGCTTTAAAAATAATTTATTCATTAGTATGGGATGACTTTTGCAGTTGGTATTTAGAGTGGATCAAGCCTGGTTTTGAACAACCCATGGATACTGCTGTTTACAAAAGAACAGTTCAATATTTTGAGGAATTAATGCAATTATTGCACCCATTTATTCCATTTATCACTGAAGAAATCTATCACTTACTTAATGAACAAAAAGATGATCTCTGTGTAAAACAAAACCAGCCCATCAAATCTGTTAACGACGAAATTACAGCTGCTGGAGAATTATTAAAGAATGTAATATCAGCTTTAAGGGATGCGAGAAATAAGAATCAATTAAAGCCTAAAGAAACCATCAAACTACATATACAATCTGAAAACATTAGTAGTTATCAAGCGATTGAAAAAATATTGGCGAAGCAAGTAAACGCAGAGGAGACTAAGTTTACAACAGAACCTATTGCCAATAGCATTGTAGTTGCAATAGAAAAAGATAAATTCTTTATAGAGACAGAAAAAGTATTAGATGCAACAACACTAAGAGCTGAATTGTTGAAAGATTTAGAATATCAAACTAAATTTTTGCAAAGTGTTACGTCGAAATTATCCAACGAACGTTTTGTACAAAATGCAAAGCCTGAAGTAGTTGATTTTGAAAGAAAAAAACAAGCGGATGCAGTGGCCAGGATTAAGACGATTGAGGAAAGTTTAGGGAATCTTAATTAAAAATTCAAAATTAAAAATTCAAAAAAATACTAGATGAATTCATTTTTAAAACCAATCAGCTTCTCATTATTTCTTGTTTCTAGTATATTTTTTTGCAATCAAACCGATGCACAGAATTGGGATATCAATTTATTGAAACAAATTAATCCCACAAACCCTAATAGTAGTACATGGAAGAATATTTCCACTACCGCAGAACCGCTTTGTGTGGCTGCACCTATTGGAATGTTCGCCGTTTCTTTAATCAATCACGATCAAAATCTAAAAAAGAATTCTTATAAACTGGCTGAATCAATAGTAATCACTGCTGCTATCTCTGAAGTAATGAAAGTAACGATCAATAGAGATCGTCCTTTTGTAAAATACCCTTTGGATGTTTTTCCAAATCAAAAAGATGAATTAGGAAAATCAATGCCCTCAGCCCATACAGCATTAGCTTTTACAACAGCTACTTCCATTTATCTGGCATATCCTAAATGGTATGTGGCATTACCAGCATTTACCTGGGCAACAGCTGTTGGCTATAGTAGAATGTATCTAGGGCAACACTACCCTTCTGATGTTTTTATTGGAGCGATTGTAGGGGGCGGTAGTGCATGCCTCACAAATTGGCTGAACAAAAAATATATAGAGAAGAAAAAAGTAAAAATGGTGAAA
>JBAXHC010000167.1:0-3955 GCA_037139075.1 Bacteroidota bacterium | reverse complement strand
AGAGCATCTGACTGTTAATCAGAGGGTCATCCGTTCAAGTCGGATAGGGGGAGCAAATCAAAAAAGCCATCATTGTTGATGGCTTTTTTGTTGTTAAAAAAAATCTAATTAGACTTTTTTATTTAATACAGATTGTACAGAATTTGCTGTGTCTAATACAGTCTTTTCAAAAGAGATAGGGCTCCAGTTAAATGTATTTTTAGTTAAAGTAATATCTGCTTCTATTGTGTTTCCAATGAAAGGCAACATTCCTTTCGCTTCATCATCAAAATTTGCCATAAATTTCAATAAAAAAGTAGGAGCCAATGTGGTGCTAATTTTTTGATACCCATTTGCTTTTAAAATTTTGGCAATTTCTTGAAAATTATGTGACTTTTCGGTTGTTACAATAAATCGATTTCCTTTAGCTTTTTCATTTTCTAATGCCTTGACATGTATGTAAGCAATATCTCTAACATCTGACATGACAGAATCTGCTTTAGGCAACATGGGGACTTTACCAGTGATTAATTTTTTGAAAAAATCCATTGATTCAGACACTAAATTTCCTGTGAGAGTTGGCCCATAGATTGGCCCTGGATTTATCACCACTAACTCTAATTTTGAATCCCCATTTTGGTTTTGGATAAATTCCCATGCAGCTTTTTCAGCTAGTGTTTTACTTTTGAAGTAAGCAGTTACACTTTTTTCATTAACATCAGTCCAACTATCTTGATTCAAATTTACGACACCATATTGACCTCCTTGCATAGACGCTGTTGAAGAGGTAAGTATTACTCTTTTTACACCAGCCTTTTTAGCTGCTTTCAAAGCTCTTAATGTACCTTCAACGGCAGGTTTTATTAAATCGTTTTCGTCTTTAGGTGCTTTCACGATAAAAGGAGATGCTACATGCAAAACAAAATCACACCCTTCCATTGCTCCATCCCAACCTTCATCTTTCATCAGGTCGAGCTCGCAAAATTCTAAATTACCTTTAGGGTCTACTTCTTTTTTGATTCCATTTTTTACCTCGTCAGTCTTAGATAAATTTCGTACTGACCCTCTAACGGAATACCCATTTTTTAATAATTCGGCAGCACAATGCTGACCAACAAAACCTGAAATTCCTGTTACTAATACTTTTTTCATATTTTTTGTTATCTAGAATTTTTAAGAATAAAGCAATTTTTGAAATAGACCATGTTAGAATTTAGAATTACATTCCTGGTATAATGACTACTCTACCTTCCTCTGATTGTAGTTCATCTATACGAAGTTGCTTATATGGTTTATACTCTTCGGAATTATACCAACCTTCAGCAGCTTCCATACTAGGAAATTGAAGCACTGCAGCCCAATTTCCATTCCAATCTCCCTCTTTAATATTTGGTGACGGAGAACCTGCAATCATTTGACCACCATGTTTTAGTAAAATTGGTATTGCAAATTGTGCATAGCGTTGATTTAGCTCTTCAAGGCTTTGAACTTTCATTTGTACCATAATGTAAGCAGGCTTTGCTGAAATGGCATTTTCAGTACTTGTTTCTTTATTTTGCATTTTTTTAAAATTTAATTATTACTTTTGTTTTGCAAGCAAATATACAATTACTTTTGTTTTGCAAGCAATAATTTTAAATAAATTGAAAAGAAAATGGATTTTAGATGCCAATGTCCCATTTCGTCTGCCCTTGACATAATTGGAGATAAATGGACATTACTGATAATTAGGGATATGTTGTTTTCTCACAAAAAAACATTCAAGGATTTTTCCACCTCTAAAGAAAGTATTGCTTCCAATATTCTATCATCACGGCTGAAATTATTAGAAGAAGTGGGTATAATTAGGAAAAATAAAAAAGAAGGTAATCTAAAGTCAAATATATATACCCTAACAGAGAGTGGCCTCGCATTATTGCCTGTTATTGCAGAAATAACCTTGTGGAGCGATGAGAATGTTCGAAACCTAAATCCTAACATGGTTCAAGAAGATTACCATCATGTTAGAACGAATAAACAAGAATTTCTTGCAGAAGTAAAAGGAGCCTATTTGCGTAGTATTGAGATTGATTGAAAGTTCATCTAATCTTGCATGAAGTTTAACCCTTCAATTTCCTAATTGTCACATACTCAATCATCGCATTATAGTTGCATCTTTCGTCTGTAAGGGGAGCCCAAATCAAAAAGAGGTCATTTCGACCTCTTTTTTTGTTTAAAACCACTTCCATATAATTGAAACATATATTTTTTGTGGTTGCAACTTTTCCATTTTCAAAATGGTACATTTACCTGGTATAGTTAAGATCTAAAAATCAGACAACAGCAATCGATGAATGAAAGCGAAAAATTAAATGATATTTGGACTTCGAGATGGAATGAAAGATATGGTCAAGAAGCGTTTGCTTATGGTGAGGAGCCGAATAATTATTTAAAAGCGCAATTAGAAAAATTGCCTGTTGGGACAATCCTTTTTCCTGCCGAGGGAGAAGGGCGTAATGCAGTTTATGCAGCTCAAAAGGGTTGGGATGTCGTAGCTTTTGATATTAGTATGGAAGGCAAAAACAAGGCCCTAAAGCTGGCGAAAAAAAAAGAGGTAAGTATTGAATATCAGGTTGGCGCACTCGATGTGCTGAATTTTGAGCCCGAACAGTTTGATGCCATTGCACTAATCTACGCTCATTTCCCTGCGAAAATTAAATCCGCCTATCATCAAAAACTGGATGCCTTGTTGAAAAAAGGTGGAACCATTATTTTTGAATCGTTCAGTAAAAAACATTTGGCCTACGTCACGGCAAATGAAAATGTAGGAGGACCTAAAGACATCGATAGCTTATTTTCAATAGAGGAAATAAAATTAGATTTCACGAATTATACGTTTGTTGAATTAGTTGAAAAAGACATTCAATTAAACGAAGGACTCTATCATAATGGGACGGGGTCAGTTATCCGATTTATCGGAAAAAAAAACTGATTTAAAGTCATTTAGTTTCCTAATAATTCCAAGTTCAATCATCGCATTATAGTTGCATCTTTCGTCTGTAAGGGGAGCCCAACCAGACAAGCCATCAGCAATGATGGCTTTTTCTTTGTATATCGGTGAGTTAGGGTGATTGTATCTTTCTTGATTTTTGTCAAGTAGAAGCTAGTATTAAAAATATAAATTTGTCTATCAAATTATACTTATGAAAAACTTACTTAAACTTGAGTCAGCAGGTTTGTTTATTTTATTTACTGGCGCTTATTTTCATTTTTACTCAGGTACTTGGGGTTTATACCTTGCTTTGTTTTTTATTCCTGATGTATCTTTTGCTTTATTTTTAATTACAAAAAAGTTAGGTGCAATTGCATATAATGTTTTTCATCATCAAGGGGTATTGTCTATCGTATTTCTATTTGGGTATTTTCTAAATGAAAACATACTAATAAAAGTTGCTTTAATATTTCTTGCCCATTCCACTTTTGATAGAGTGGCTGGTTATGGACTTAAATATTTCGATAGTTTTGACCATACTCATTTGGGTTGGGTAGGGAAAAGTAAACACCTAAATAAAGAACAGATGGATTAACCCTTTAATTTTCTAATAGAAAAATATTCATTTATCGCATTAATATTGAGAAAAATGAAATTATAGGAGGGTCCCTGACACCTAGAGTTTTAGGTATCGTAATTGAATGGACAGCACTTCATCAACCTGAATTAATGGATAACTGAAAAAGAGCTAGACAAAGCGAACAATGAAAATAATTTTTCTAAATAGACGGCAGTAAAAAGAATCAAAACTGTTGTATCAAATTAAAATATTCAACACTTTTTTTGATTTTATAAAAGGGCAGTGTTTCCATTAATACTTTAACCTGATCTTCTTCCAAATCTTTAAAAATTAAGACTGCCCCATTTTTTGCTTGTCTTAAAAATAAATGTTCAAGAAATCCTTCTGATTTCCAGCCAGCAACAACCACTTGCTCCTCCTTCAAT
>JBAXHC010000166.1:0-3988 GCA_037139075.1 Bacteroidota bacterium | reverse complement strand
AAAGACAAAAAAGAATTTGCAAAGCTCTTCGGAGAGTATTTGAGAGTAGAGAATATTCTCCAGAATTACGATGAATTTAACCACCTTAAAGCAATTCAATCAATTGATATAAACAATCCTGAGGCAATAGAAGAATTTAAGAAAACTCATTTTGTAACAGATGAGGATATTGCCGCAATGCAAAAAATTGATTTACTAAAAGATCGGACAGTTCAAGATTACCGTTCAACTTATAATGACTTACGTGATTGGTTAAGACGCGAAAAAAAAGGTAAAGAATCGGAAGACTCAACCATTGATTGGGACGATGTTGTGTTTGAGGTTGACTTACTAAAATCGCAAGAAATAAACCTTGACTACATTCTTGAATTGATTTTTGAGAATAACAAAAAAACTAAAGATAAAGACACATTAATTACTGAAATACGCAGGGTTATTCGTGCAAGTGTTGGCAATAGAGCAAAAGAGAGTTTAGTAGTTGATTTCATCAATGAGACTGACCTCGACACTCTTCAAGACAAAGCAAATGTTATAGATTCTTTTTTTGGATATGCTCAAAGAAAACAAAAAGCAGAAGCCTCAGAATTAATTACCGAAGAAAATTTAAATGAAGAAGAAGCAAAGCGATACATAACTGCTTCTTTAAAGCGTGAATATGCTAGTGAAAATGGTACAGAATTGAATGCTCTTTTACCGAAAATGAGTCCTTTAAATCCTGAGTATTTAACAAAAAAACAGATCGTTTTACAAAAGTTGATATTGTTTGTAGAGAAGTTTAAAGGTGTTGGAGGGAAGCTTTAAATCCAGACTAATTTTACATTTGGAAAACTGCTAAATTCATACTGTTGAGAATCAAGTAATGCCTGATTTGCACAAATCACAATGATTATTTATGAAACCAAAGCCACAAATCAATAACTCGGAACATTTTGAAGATAAGTGTTGGAAGTTGATAAAGTTTAAAAATAAAGTATGCAAAAGCTAGAAATATACGACCAGTTTAAAAAGCGGTTTGGTGATCAACTAAACCCAACATTATATTCTGTGAAGTATTGCCAATCAGAAACCAAAGCTGTTATTGAATTGAATTTTAGTATTGAACCAAAACTTACTAAAATCAATCTTGATTTTATGGGAGGTGAAATTACGGTTGATGAAGATGGTAAAGACAAAAATATCCTTCCCTTATTTGATCCAGAAGCTGATGTGGTTGATAATGCAAAAAGGTTAATTGAACTAGATGATTACAGTCTGATAAGTTGTATTGATGGATTATTTACAGAAGAAGAAGCTAATAAGATTAATGATGTTCATATGAAAAAAATGTATAATAAATAATTTGCCTAAATTACAAATCATGTCTAGCAATTTATCAAGAATCACAAAGGTTAATCCAAGAGATATTTGGAAACATGAGGCATTAAACTTTACGCAATGGTTAGCCAAGGAAGAAAATATTTCTGTTCTATGTGGTGAGTTAGATATTGAAATTGAGAATATAAAGTCGGAAGCATCAGCAGGCAGATATAGCGTTGATATCATTGCGGATGAATCGTATACAAAAAGAAAGGTGATTATTGAAAATCAGCTAGAACAAACAGACCACAAACACCTTGGTCAAATTCTAACCTATGCTTCTGCATATGACGCAGCAATAATTATTTGGCTAGTTACTGATTATACAGAAGAACATCGTCAGGCAATAGATTGGTTTAATAGAAATATTTCCGTTGGCATAAGTTTTTTTCTAGTTCAAATTGAAGTATATAAAATTGATGCTTCTTTACCAGCACCAAAATTTAATATTATTTGTGAGCCAAATGATTGGGGGAAGACAGTTAAGAAATCAGAGGGTGGTGATGCTGTTAGTGCATTAAAGTTACAGCAACAAGAGTTCTGGGAGGTTATGAAAGAGTATGCAAGTACCGTTACAACAACTTTAAATTATAGTAGACCTCCTAAACCACAACATTGGTATGAAATGGCATTAGGCACTAGTAAATGTTGCATCAGTCTTACACAAAACTCTCAAAAAAAATATATTGGCTGTGAATTATACATATGGAGTGATGCTAAATTGTTTCAAAAGTTGTTTGCTCAGAAAAGTGATATTGAAAAAGATTTAGGTTTTGAAGTGCAGTGGATGGAATTACCTAATGCAACTGCTTCACGTATTATTGTAACACACCCAGGTGATCCTAGAGACAGAAGTAAATGGGATGATTACAAAAAATGGCTTGTAATTACCGCTGATATTTTTAGTAAGGTTTTTATAAAGTATATAAAGTAGTAAAATAAATTTTATGTCTAAATAAGGATTCTCATTTAGTTGGAAACGTGCTCTTGGTGTTACAGCTGCGAAACAAAGGTTTGCTCGTGAAACAGGCATTCCAACTACCAAAACAGGAATGGAACGAAAGTTGGGTGGAGCAGTTTTTGGTATGTTTTCGGGATTATTCAGCAGTAAGAATAAATAACACAAAAATGTATAAATGAGAAATTGGAAAAACCACTTTAGGCAAGACCTTTCTCCTAAGGTTTATGTCCTAATACATTTATAACTCAATTCCATCAACCAATTGTTTTTGCCCCAAATATTAATTTGATTACTATTTTATTATAATTATTGCAAATTCAATATTTATTCAAAGTATTTCTTGGAGTTAGGCATTAATGTCCTTAGAGGTACTGATCTCGGGAATTTTCCAATATTATCATTAAAGAGCCTATATCTTGAATTTCATTAGATGAAATAAAAAGATAGGATATTACCTGTACAGCATATTTTCAGAAGTAGTAGCGTCAATTTTATCCAAATTATTGATCAATTTCAATTTGCCATTTTCACTCAATTTTATAGAAATGTTATTTACCAAATATAATAATGATAGAATCAGATTTCTTTCTGAACTATTTAGAGAATATTTAGCTATTAATGTTGCTTTTTTGAGATTCAAACCTTCAAATTTATTTGAAAAAACATCAGTATTCTTTTTCTGATGTGACTGGAAAATCCGGGGACCTAGACCATCAAAATCCGGTCAAGGCTGACCACTAAATGGATTGATAATCAGCAGGTTTCTTGGTCAATGAAAACCGGAAATGCCTGGTCAAAGGGACCGGATTATCCACTTATGCAATAAAATTATTTGCTAGAAATTACAAAAAATGCGTAAACCTCACGCAGAAGAAAAAGGGAGTGTAGAAACACTCCCCGCTTTGTCTCACAACTAAGAGACCCCTTTATTTGGGTAATTTACTAACCTAGTTTAAACCACCCTTCAAATAATTTATCTCCAGATAACTGAAATTTTTTTTGATCAACAACTTCATCATCTACTTTCTTGATTAATTTTAAATATCTTCCTTTCTGCAAAAACTGATTATTTACAAAAACGCTAAATTTAATTTCCTTTGGTTGCTTTAAAAATATTTCTTTTAACCACCTATTCCCATCAAATTCTTTAATCCATGCTCTTCCATTTTCATCAGTATATTGTACCTGCCCAAATGTTTCAAAACTTATTTCAACAATAAGTTCAACTTTAATCAATGGTAGAGTATCCATTATCCTATTATTTGGAATTAACTTAAAAATATCTTTTAATAAAATAGTTCTGGGGGCCATTGTAATCAACTTTGATTTTGATACTAATTTATGATAGAAACTTAACTAGAATATTAATTTAAAATTATCTTAATGTGTTTTTTAGTTTGCATAGAAACAATTCTAGGCTTTTAGCTTAAACTTTACAATATGATAATATACTTAAAGTCTAATATTTTTTTTATACTTTTTTAAAGTTCTAATTTTATATCTAAATTTATTTTATGCCTGTATTTAACAATCTTTCAATCGAAAAAAAGTATCTCATTAATGAGTGTGATGGTGAAAATGTATTATTAGTGGAACCAATCATGAAGACAGAATCATGTGTTTTAATTTTAATACATGAAGATGTTGAATCCATTGTTTGGAAAAAATTAA
>JBAXHC010000165.1:0-4150 GCA_037139075.1 Bacteroidota bacterium | reverse complement strand
AAAATAGAAATGGGCTTTAGCCCTTACGCTAAGTTTCTACTAAGTATATTCTAAGGCTAGATTTTACCACAACAAAAGGGCTAAAGCCCGATTTGTATAAGTTCATATATCCCCACCCTGAAGGGCGGGGTTAACAAAAATATTTATTTAATAGTCACCCAATGTCTCTGGCAACTGAGCCAAAGCTTTTGCTAATTGTTCATCACTTGGAGCAATGCCATGCCATTCGTGACTTCCTTCCATGAAGTCAACGCCCTTACCCATTTCAGTTTTCATTAATATACAAATAGGCTTTCCATGACCGGTCATTGATTTTGCCTTATCCAATCCGGCAACTAATTCTGCCATATTATTACCATCTAATTCAAGTACTTCCCAATTGAAGGATTCGAATTTAGCTTTCAAATTTTCTATCGATAATACTTTGCTTGTTGGCCCATCAATTTGTTGCCCATTATAATCAATCGTGGCAATCAAATTGTCGACTTTATTGTGTGGAGCAAACATGATGGCTTCCCAGTTTTGTCCTTCTTGCAATTCTCCATCCCCTAGTAAAGCAAATATTAAATGGGGATCTCCATTGATTTTTTTAGCAAGTGCTGCTCCAATTGCATTACTTAAACCCTGACCCAAAGAACCACTGGCAATTCTTACGCCAGGCAAATGTTCATGTGTGGTGGGATGGCCTTGTAAACGAGAATTTAGTTTTCTGAAAGTGGCCAATTCCTTCACATCGAAATATCCAGAATGTGCTAAAGCAGAATAAAAAATGGCTGATAAATGTCCGTTTGATAGAAAGAACAAATCCTCACCTTTCCCGTCCATTTTAAAATCACTATGGTGGTGCATGCTATGAAAATACAGGCTTGCAAAATAATCTGCACAACCTAAGGCTGCTCCGGGGTGTCCACTTTGAACCGCATGAACCATGCGTAAAACGTCCCTTCTCATTTGTGAGGCAACTCTCTCTAATTCTTGTATACTGGCCATAAAAATACTTTTCAGTGGCGAAGATAAAAGCTAAAAAGTAAACTGACTAAAAAACCACGTTTGAGCTTTGATTTTCATCTATTTCTGGTTTGAAAAGGATCAACTTGATAGTAAATAGGCATATTTGTTAGGATTTATTAGTTTTGCCCCACTTAAACAGAAGAAAATGTCAGAAGAATTAGATTTAATAATTGAAGATTCGGAAGAATCTATGAAAAAAGCGATAGGCCATTTGGAATTAGAATTAACCAGAATTAGAGCCGGTAAAGCAACCCCTTCTTTGGTTGATGGAATTAATGTGGATTATTATGGAGCTGCAACCCCTATAGCTCAGGTAGCTAATATTACTGTCTTGGATGCAAGAACAGTAAGTATTCAACCATGGGAAAAAAGCATGCTTGCTCCTATTGAAAAAGCCATTATGCAGGCAAATATTGGCATCACTCCACAAAGTGATGGTATACAGATTAGATTATTCTTACCCCCATTAACAGAAGAAAGGAGAAGGGAATTATTTAAAAAGGCAAGTGGGGAAGGAGAACAAGCAAAAATTGCAATTCGCAATATCCGCAGAGATGGGATTGAGCAAGTTAAAAAATTGCAGAAAGATGGACTAAGTGAGGATGTAGCTAAAGATTCAGAAAAAGCGATTCAGGATTTGACAGATAAACATATTGCTTTAGTAGAAAAACATTTAGCAGCAAAAGAAAAAGATATGATGTCGATGTAAAATTTCAAGCATCTACAATTGATAAGGTTCCATTTCGAAAAATGGGACCTTATTTTTTATTAGCAAGCCATACTCCAATCAGAATAATTACCATACAACCACCTTGTAATAGGTTGATACTTTCCCCCTCTAGGATACCCCAGAATAATGCTACAAAAGGGATACCATAAGTTACAGTTGATGCAAATAATCCACCTGCGCTTTTTACCAATCGGTAATACAAAACAGTAGCTACAGCAGTGCCCCCAAATCCAAGCAGGAATGAGAACCCAGTAGATTTTATAACTGGCATACTTATTAGCGGAAGTGAAAAATAACCTGTGAAATATAAAATAATAAAACATGGGATGATTAAAAGCGTAAATGCAACAGCAGCAATATTCATCGCACCAGTATTGTGTAAATGCTTGCTTACCATATTCACATTAATACCGTACAAAAGCGTTGCAATGAGTACTAAGAATGCGTAGCTTAAATTTTCAAAACTAATATTTTTTTGAGCTAAGAATAATAAACAAAGGCCCACAAATCCTACCAATATCCCAATGATTTTTTGCTTGCTTGCATTCATTTGAAAAAAGAACAAACCAACTGAAACGGTAAATAGTGGTGTTAGTGCATTTAAAATTCCAGCAATTGAGCTATCAATTTTAGTTTCTGCAATACAGAACAGATAGGCAGGAAAAAAACTTCCAAGTAGTCCTGAAAGAATTACATAGACGAATTTGTTTTTTGGAATTTTTCTAAAACCTTCGAGTGCAAATGGAATTAAAATAATACCCGCGCTGAGCATCCGAATGGTAGCAACCTGGTAAGGACTCAGTGTTTCCAGCCCCAGTTTCATCAAAATAAAGGAACTTCCCCAGATGATGGAAAGTAAAGTAAATAGAATCCAATTAATCAGCTTTTCTCCCAATACTATATTTTGCTGCAAAGTTGCAGTTTTCTTGCATACAAATCTGATTCCCCTGCGGTAAAGAAATATTTGAAAAGTGCGACTATGTATTGAATTTATTTATATTTTCAAGATTCAACTAAATCATAATTATTATGGGTTTCATTAAAGAATTCAAAGAATTTGCCATTCGTGGTAACTTGGTAGATACGGCTGTAGCTTTTGTAATGGGAGCATCATTTGGAAAGATCGTGTCTTCCTTTGTGGATGGAATCATTATGCCAATGGTTGGGATGTTAACCGGGGGCGTAGATTTTAACGATAAAAAATGGGTTTTGAAAGATGCGATACCAGAAGTAAAAGATGCAGCCGGTAAAGTTGTTGAAAAAGCAATCCTGGAGGTTTCTGTAAAATATGGTTCTTTTTTAACCAATTTGATCGATTTTATTATTGTGGCATTTGCCGTTTTTATGGTAATCAAAGCCATCAATAAAATGAAGAAAAAAGAAGAGGAAGCTCCCGCAGCTCCAGCTGAACCTTCTAGTACCGATAAATTGCTTATTGAGATCAGGGATTCATTAAATAAATAGTGTATTTCAAATGATATAAATGCCAGTCGGACCTAAACAATGGTTCGACTGGCATTTTGGTGGATAACTATTCCTCAATAGGCTTCGTTTTTAGGATTGATTCAGTTTCTTTGCAACTAAAGTATATCTCTTGGCAACCAGTAGTAATTATCAGATCAAGCTTGACCAATTTGAAGGTCCCTTCGACCTCCTGCTTTTCTTTATTGAAAGGGATGAGTTAGACATTTATAATATTCCCATCACCAAAATCATAAAAGACTTTCTCGATTATATTCATCAGGGGGAGAAATTAAACATTGAGCTCAGTAGTGAATTCATTCTTTTCGTTTCTACATTGATGCGAATAAAAGCGCGCCTTTTATTGCCACGTAAAGAAATCGATGCGCAAGGAAATGAGATTGATCCAAGACAGGAATTGATTGACAAAATTCTTGAATACAAACGATTCAAAGAAGCTGCCGTTGAAATGGCTGAAATGGAAGCTGTTCGTATGTTGATGGTAAAAAGAGGTAATCTGCAAAGAGAGATCTCACAGATTGGAGAAGATGCATCTGAAGGAACTGAAATTCAAAATATCACTTTGTTCAAACTGATGAAGGCTTTTGAAAAAGTGATGCTTCGTGTGCAGGAAAGACAGAATAAGCCAGTGCATACAGTTGTTCGTTACAATCATACCATGGAAGGTTGTAGGGATTATATGCTTGGTTTTGTGAAGAATGAAAAGACTGTTGCATTTGAAAAAATATTTGAACCAGCCGAGGATCGTATACATGCGATTTTTTTATTCCTTTCTATCCTAGAACTTACGCAACAGAAATTTATGAAAATGGCCATCGGCGAAGGACGCAATAATTTTATTGTAGAATGGAACGAGCATAGAGAAGCAGATCTGGAAGACGCAGGTTTAACGGATGAATTATTTGCTGCGAATAAGCCGGAGGAAAA
>JBAXHC010000164.1:0-4278 GCA_037139075.1 Bacteroidota bacterium | reverse complement strand
TATCATTACCATCGATTTGAAACAAAAAAATACCAGCCTTTTGTAAATCATCATTTTGATGGAAATATTTATTTGTTGCAGGGGCCTTCCACTTTTAGCGCAGCTTCGGTTTTTACTGGAAGTTTAAAAGGACAGGATAATGTACAATTAGTAGGCGAAGAAACTGGTGGAGGATATTATGGAAATTCAGCGATTCATTTATTAACGGTTGTATTACCTAATACCAAAATTCAAATCACACTTCCATTGTTTAGAGTTGTAATAGATAAAGATCGCCCCAAGGGTAGAGGCGTGATGCCTGATATAGTAGTGATGCCAAATTCTTTTGCCATCAAAAAAGGAGTTGATCTCAAGATGCAAGTGGTGAGAGAGAAAATAAAAGCGAGAAGATAAAAGTGAAAAATAAGTTAACCCTAGGCTTCAGCCCATACGCTCTTCAGATTCAACATGAGATAGGATATCGCTTCTATGCATTCACAGCGCAGGGGCTAAAGCCCTAATCAAACTGCATACTTCTAATCCCCAGCCTAAGGGCGGGGTTAACCATATAATTTAAATCTCAGTCGTAATAAGATTTTCTATTTCTAATGTTTCTGATAAGCAAACCAAATTAGCGGGTTGTCCGATTGCAATAGTTCCCAAATGGTGGTTCATTTGAATCGCTTTTGCGGGATAGGTACTTACCATGCGCAATGCTTCTTCGAAAGGGATATCAACCTTATCTATTAAGTTTTTTAATGAGGATAACATAGTAAGTGCAGATCCGCTGAGGATGCCGTTTGATTCGTATCGATCACCTACCAGATGATGCGGATAAGGACCTACCGTGGTTTCAGCAACTGCATCCGTAATCACAAATAAACGATCGCCCATTTGTTTCTTTGCAATTTTAATGGCTTCAAAATCTACATGATATCCATCGGGAACGATACTACACATCACAGTTGGATGATTAAAAACCGCGCCCACAAAACCAGGTGCTCGATGTTGAAGCGGGCTCATGGCATTGAATAAGTGGGTTGCAGTTCCTATTCCATTATCGAAAGCTTCTGTTGCTTCTTGAAATGTGGCATTACTATGTCCTGCTGATACTATGATACCATTTGATTGTATGTATTGAATGATTTCCTGACTACAAACTTCTGGTGCAAGTGTGATTATTTTTATGACACCCTTTCCATATTCAAGTAGTTCTTTTACTTCATTTAAAGATGGTGCGTGAATAAAAGTTTCTAAATGTGCACCTTTTTTAGATGCATTGATCCATGGTCCTTCTACATGTAATCCCAGACAGCCCCTTCCTCCTTCTTGCCAATAATCTTTTACTGCATCAATGCATGCATGAAAGACCGTTTTATTGTTAGTAGCAACTGTTACCACGAAATGTGAAGCACCGCCTTTACTGCAGTAGTCGTACAAACGAAAGATGGAATCTGCAGAAGGATATACTGCTAATAATTTATCATGAGCGCCGTAAATCTGAATATCAAGAAATGCAGGAGCAACGATATCGTAAATCGGACCGGCATTTGGTATCGTTTTATCTTTTGAAACGATGTCAACTATTCTATTATCTTCTATAACTACAGCGTGATTGAATAAACAGCTATTACCAGTAAATAATCGCTTAGCTAAAATGGTCTTTTTATGCATGTGGGTCGTCTTGTAAAATATTAAATTGATCTGCGTCTTTCCAGAAAGGGAAACTATTTCTTGTATTGTTTAGAGTGTCTTTAGTTAGTTCAAAACTATGAACCACTTCTTCATGAGCTTGAGTGAAAAGAATATTTCCAAGAGGATCGATTAACATACTGTCGCCACTATGACTGATCTGATTGCCATCTTCGCCTACCCGATTTACACCTATAACATAAGATTGATTTTCGATTGCACGTGCTGTTAATAATGTTTTCCAGGCATGGTTTCTTTTTTCTGGCCAATTGGCAACATAGATCAGTAAATCGAATTCTGTAGATTCATCGTTCGATTGTTGACGAGCCCAAACCGGGAATCTTAAGTCGTAACAGATTTGTAAATTAATTTTCCATCCGTTAACACTGGTGATGAGTCGTTTGTTTCCAGGGGTGTAGTGTTGGTCTTCGCCTGCAAAAGCAAAAAGGTGCCTCTTATCGTAAAAACCCAAGGTTCCGTTAGGCAACATCCATATTAAACGATTGAAATAGTGCTCATTATCTTTAATAATAATACTTCCTGTTAAGATTATTTTTTTAGAACCCGCCATTCTTTTCATCCAGGCAATTGTTTCGCCATCCATCGTTTCAGCTAATATTGAAGGCTTCATGCTAAACCCGGTAGAGAACATTTCGGGCAAAATAACAAGGTTGGTATTTTCCGGGATAGCCAATATTTTCTCCTCTAGCATTGCCAGGTTTCGTTTTTTATCTTCCCAGAAAAGAGAACTTTGAATCAGGCTTACAGAAAGTGATGACATAAATTAGGGTGAAAGTTGACTATAATATTACTATTTTTCTTTTGAACGAATTTTTGCAATGGCATCTTGAATTAAGTTCTGCTCATAACCTTTTTGCAAAAGATAATTCGTTGTTTTGGCCATTCTGCTGATCCATTGCTCTGATTTTATAGAATTCCATTTAACAGAAGCCAATTGCAGCAAGCATTTGCGATAATCTGCTTCATCAATTATGTTTAATCCCTTTTTGATATTATAGGAACTCACTTTTTTTTGTTGGAGCGCTGCATTGATTTTAACCCGACCCCATTTTTTGCTACGAAAATGCCCTCCAGCATAAAGGATCGCAAATCTTTCTTCATTAAGATAGTCTTCTTCAATAAGTTTTGATAAGAGCGGCTCTACATCGGTTTTATGTAATCCGAAAGAATAAAGCTTTTCTTTTGCTTCAAAGTGACTTCTTTCCTGATAAGCACAGTATTGTTTCAATTTTTGAAGTGCTTGTTCAGGAGTGTAATTTTTATTCAAAACAAATACTTTGTACGGGGGGATAAGAATATTATATTTGTAGATAACCCTTTGTTAAACATTTCAAAGGTAGTTATAACTTTTTTCTATGAGTATTGAAAAGTATAATGTTTGTTTAATTGATGACGATAAGGTTTATCAATTTACTTCAAAAATGATTCTAGAAGCAACCCAGCTTACTAGTAGGATTACTACTTTCTTTAATGGGCAAGAGGCAATCGAGTTTTTTTTAGACCCTGCAAACCAGCAAATAGACATACTTCCTGATGTAATATTTTTGGATATTAATATGCCAATCATGAATGGTTGGAATTTCCTCGAGGAATTTGATAAAATCTTTTATACCCTGCCTAAAAAGATTCTTATATATGTGGTGAGCTCTTCTGTTGATGATAGCGATATGGAGAAATCAAAAAGCTTTGTAAGCGTGGCAGACTATGTAATAAAACCCATTAATAAGGAAAAATACCGTTTACTACTTTCAGTACAGAGATAAGTTTACCGGTTTCAATCCACAACTCATTCACATTAATTGAATTCTTGCCCGAAACCGCCATTTCTATGGAGGGAATATTAACATTTTACAGTAGGTTTGTTGGAACATAAATAAGCCGAATGAAATTCATTGTTTCTTCCTCCTCTTTGTTAAAACACCTGCAGCAAATTAGTGGTGTTATTAATGCAAACACAGTATTACCGATACTTGAGGACTTCCTTTTTGAAATTGAAGACAAAAAATTAAGTGTTGTAGCTACAGATCTTGAAACCGTGATGCGTGTTCAGATGGATGTAGAAAGCAAAGTGAATGGCAAAGTATGCATACCAGCTAAAATTTTGTTGGATACCTTAAAAAATATTGCTGAACAACCATTGACTTTCAATATCGATAAAAATTTCTCTGTTGAAATTACCAGCGATAACGGAAAGTATAAAGTGATGGGCGAAAATCCTGACAATTTCCCTAAAGAGCCTTCAGCAGACGATACTACTGGATTTAATATGTCCAGCGGAGCATTGCTTACAGCTATTAATAAAACATTGTTTGCCGTAAGTGGAGATGATCTTCGCCCGGCAATGACAGGAGTGTTTTTTGAACTGACTAAAGATTATGTACAGTTTGTAGCTACTGATGCACATCGTTTGGTAAGATATAAGCGTACTGATACCAAAGCTTCGAAAGTGGATTCTTTTATTGTTCCTAAAAAGCCTTTGAATCTATTAAAGAATGCTTTACCAGACAATGAAGATGAATTGACCATTAGTTATAATAGTAACCATTTGTTTGTCCAGCACGGTTCTACTCAAATGATTTGTCGTTT
>JBAXHC010000163.1:0-4457 GCA_037139075.1 Bacteroidota bacterium | reverse complement strand
CATCAGACTCTACATGGTCTCTTTGAGATTGTATATATTTTTTTAATTCATCCATTGATTGCCATTTGTTGGTTGATCTTTTCTTTTAAAAGTTGCCTCGCTCGATGGTATTGACTTTTACTTGTCGATTCACTGATGGATAGCAATACTGCGATTTCTTTGTGCGAATAATCCTCAAATACATAAAGATTGAAAATCTGTTTACATCCTTCTGGTAATGTTGTGATCTGCTGGTACACCATTTCTATATTCACTAATTTCCACCATTCGGTTTCTTGTTCATTTGAAATCTGATCAAACTCCTCTTCCCAGTCTTGCCACTGCCAATTTTGTTTTGTTTGCCGGATGCATTCGTTCACTACAATTCTTTTTAGCCAACCAGCAAATTGTGCTGCCTCTTTTAATTGGTGAAGATTTTTAAAAGCAATTATGAAGGAATCTTGTAAAACATCTTCAGCCGCATTTCGATTTTTAGACATCCTTAAACAGATATGAAACATGGCTTTACTGAATTGTTGATACAACAAAGCTTGCGCAGATGCGTCGCCTTTTACTGCTTTTTGCACCAATACCTTAAGTATGTTGTTAGTTGGTTCCAAATCTGTTCAGTAATAAGAGTGCTATATTGATGAAAGGTTGGAAAGAAGGTAAAATAAAAAAAGTTAGCAACTGAGCTGCTAACTTTTTTAAAAATAACTTCTTTCTTTAAAATTCCGAAAGCTTAGGTTTGGTTCCTACTATTTCATCTATTTGTTTTAATCGATCATCAGTTAAAAGCGGTATAACCTTTAGCGCATCTAAATTGTCTAGTAATTGCGAATTCTTAGTTGCTCCAAGTATGGCGGTAGTTACATTTTCGTTTTTAACACACCATGCAATACTTAAAGCGGCAAGACTAACACCTAACTCATTGGCTAGCTCACCTAATTTTTTTACCCGGTTGATGCGGTCCTCTGCCATCCATCTGTCCTTAAGCCAATCGAACCCTTCAATAGCAAATCTCGATCCTTCTGGAATACCATTATTATACTTCCCCGTTAAAAGACCGGCAGCTAAAGGACTCCAAATGGTGGTTCCTAAGCCCACATTTTTATACACTTCCAGGTATTCGTTTTCTATTTTATTTCTTTCAAACAGGTTGTATTGTGGTTGTTCTACAGAAGGGCCAATTAAACGATAATCTTTAGCTACTCTGTGTGCTTCCATAATTTCAACTCCACTCCACTCACTTGTACCCCAATACAAGATTTTCCCTTGTTGAATCAGCGTATTCATGGTTTGAACAACTTCTTCAATGGGTGTATTCTTATCCGGACGATGACAGAAGTATAAATCTAAATAGTCTGTTTGCAGTCTCTGTAATGCTTCATGGCATGCTTCTGTTAAATGTTTTCTGCTTAATCCCGTTTGATTGGGTTTATTTTCTTTTCCTCTCCAGCCAAAAAATGCTTTTGATGAAAGAATATAGGATGTTCTATCCCAGTTCTTTTGTTTTAAAACACGACCCATCATTTTTTCGCTTTGCCCCAGCGCATACACTTCTGCATTGTCGAAAAAATTGATGCCGTTGTCGTAAGCAATACCCATTAATTCGTCTGCAGTTCCGTCTTCTATTTGTTTGTGAAAAGTTACCCAACTTCCAAAACTTAGTATGCTTAATTGCAAGCCTGTTCGGCCCATTTTTCTATATTCCATGATCTTTATTTTTTGAATTTCAATATCCTAATTTCCAAGAAAAGAAGTTGCTTATTTGATGGTACTGCTATCAGGTACAATGAAAAAGCTTCCTGGTCTAACATGTCCAATATGTACATCGGTTAAATTTTGATCAGAACTAAATCCAATACCAATCAATGTTTGGCGAACAGGCTGTGTATTACTAATATAAACCTCTTTGTCTGTTGAAAACCGCTGTGTTGATTGGTCCCAATATAATTCCTTGCTGATTAAAGTATCACCTTTTACATTAAAGACAATCACACTATCCTTTAAAAATATTTTGCTATCCCGTTCTGAATAACTACCATAGCGTGCAAATAATTTGCTTTGAATATGCAGAGAATCATCAAAAAAATCAACTCGCAAAGTTTTAGGGTATTCTACTTTTTTACCATATTCATCAGAGGATAAGAGCATAAGAGGCGCAATTAATTTAGCCTTGGTCTTCCCATTCTGACTCATATAGCTTTCTACATTCTTAGCTTCATCCACACCAATCACTTTTTTGCCAAGATTTTTAACCACATTGATATCATTTTCGCATCCCATCAGCACAAAAAAGCAGCCGAATATAATGGCTGCTAGTTTTGTATAAATATGGTGTTTGTGATTAATCATATCTGCGTTTAACAAACCAAATATCGCTTAAACTTAAACCAAATGAAAGACGAAAAAATCCTTCAGTCACATTATTTTTAGAATCTCCTCTTTTACCAAATTGCAGAGATGTATTTACAATAGCAAACTGATTGGTATAAGAATTCCATTTACGAATTGGAATACCAGTTCCAAAAGAACCTCCGATCATTTTTAAACCATTTCCATCAGCATCAACATAATCTTCGCCTATGAAAAATCCAAGCCGATAATTTACACTTCCCCAATAACTTCTGCCACTTACAGGATCGGGAGAAAATGAAGCACCCACTTTAAACATCCAATTATCTTTTACCTGATCTACTTGATCAAAAAATCTATAATTACTCCATTTTGTAGCAGTATATTCTGCGCCTAAACTCCAAATATCAAAAAGTCCTCTTGGAGCTTGAGTAGTTTTTCTGATAGTAATACCTGCTGCATAAGATGCCGGCATAGTAATGGTGCCCTTTATTTTTGATTTCGAATAAACTGTATCAATGGTAGCTACAACACCTAAACTGTTATATGCATAGGTAGTGTGATCGATATCTTGTGTTGCATTCATGGATGAACCAAGGTTTCCAGTAAGGCCCAAACGCAACATATATCTATTCGTAGTTTTGAAAGAAGGATAATTTTTTGTTTTTAAAATAAACTCATATTGAGTTCCAGCAGATAAAAACAAAGAACTAAAATTAGAAACTGAAGTTGATTTTGATTTATTATAGGTAATCGTGTCGTTCATGAACCCTACGAATGTGGAAACCTCTTTTCTTCCAAAGTTTACACCGGTATTAAAACCAACACTGAACCCTTTCCATTTTTTTCCCAACCCAATAAATGCCTGATTCAAGCCACCGCTTCCCTGATATAAATTTGAAATACTATCACCAGCAGCTCTTCCTGCTTCTGTGATAGAATAGTTGACTCTACTTAAAGGCCTCAGCCCAAAAGCCATCCCTATATTTTTTGATTTATTAATAGGAATGCCTAAGGCAAAATAAGAAGGGATAAAGTTGTTGGATATAAATTTTCCATCCGGATTAGTACTCCTTAATGTTCTACTATCGATGGTCAACCCGATATCATAAGAAATCATATACAGGTTTGAATAAGCTGCAGGATTTGCAAAATTGATAGTTTGTCCATTATTATTGGAAGTACCATCGGCATAAGCTGCTCCCAATCCACCCATGGCGCGACTGATAATATGTTGACCTTGATACCAATCACCCATTCCATATCTGGAAAAAGGAGAATTCTCTTGGGCATGGGCAGTTAGTAGTGGAAAACCGAAAACTAATACCGTAAAAAACCTAAACATTGTTAAACTCACTGATCGCATACAGGCCTTTATAAATTAGGTAAGGGTCGGCAAATATCTTGTTTTTTAAGTGTGGTACAAAAAAAGGCATATCTCCCCCGGTTAATAGCACGTTAAAGTTGTTGAATTTCAAGGCATAAGCGTCAATAATACCATCAATTTCTTTTGACATTCCTAGGATTACCCCACTTAAAAGGTTGGTTTTAGTGTCATAACCGATTAATGGAAACTGATTTTCGGCCTCAATTAAGGGTAATAAAGCTGTATATTCATGCATGGATCGGAAGCGCATTTGCATCCCAGGTGAGATACTTCCACCTAAAAACTCATGCTGAATGTTCACAAAATTATAGGTGATGCAAGTTCCTAACCCAATAACCAAATTATGTTGATGAGGGAATAAATCAACCGCAGCAGCAACTGCCGCCAGTCTATCAGCACCAATTGTCTCAGGTTTCCCAACCGGAGTTGAGAATGGGATTTGACTGGTATGACCCAGTTTATGGAATTTTGTATGTGCTTTTAATAATTCTTCCGTTTCAGGGTTGTGGTTAATAACAGAAGCCAGAATTGACTTTGTTGGTTTAAAATCATGAATAAGTTTTTCAATAGTTTCTGGCAGATCATTCTCTAAAACCAATAATTCCTGCATTTCTCTATTGATGAACAGGGCGCATTTTAAGCGGGTATTACCAAAATCAAAGCAGCAAGTCCTTTGCATAAAGCGCTTTTTGTTTTAAAATTTTCTTTAATGCCGGCAAGATGCGAAAGTTTT
>JBAXHC010000162.1:0-4462 GCA_037139075.1 Bacteroidota bacterium | reverse complement strand
TGGTGGTATATGATGAAAATATCGACAATATTATGGGCTATGTGCATCAGCTCGATCTTTTTCAAAAGCCAGATTCAGTTAGATCTATCATGCACCCGATGATGGCTGTGCCAGAAAGTATGAGTGCCACCGACCTGATTAATAAATTTACGAAAGAGCGCAGAAGCATTGCCTGGGTTGTGGATGAATTTGGTGGTACATCCGGAATAGTAACCATGGAAGACGTTTTAGAAGAAATATTTGGAGAAATACATGACGAATATGATGTAGCTGAATTCGAAGAAAAACAGCTCACTGAAGATGAGTTTATGTTTAGCGGAAGACTAGAACTGGACTATCTCAACGAAAAATACAAAATGGATTTCGCAGTAGCTGATTCCGAAACCCTCAGTGGTTTCATTATTAATGCACATGAAACCATTCCGAAATTGAAGGAAACCATCATCATTGGACATTATAAATTTGATATCGTATCAGTAAGCGACACCCGAATTGAAATGGTAAAAATGAAAATTTTGAAATAGTTAACGCTTGCTCGATTTTTAAGCAGTTTCAACACATAACTTTGCCCCCCTTAACAGTATTTAATCAATGGCCTTATTCAGTAGAAACCCGGATTCAGAAAAAGCAGAGATGACCTTTATTGATCATCTAGAAGAATTGCGTTCTCATATCATTCGATCTGTATTAGCCATTTTGGTGATGGCTACTGTAATTTTTGTTTACCGCGATTTTGTATTTGATTATATTTTAATGGGTCCTATCAATCCCGACTTTATCAGCTATAAGGTTTTATGCGATTTTAGCCATTGGGCGCATATGGGAGAAGCCATGTGTATGCCACCAGTGAAAGTAGAAATGCAGACTACCACATTTGGAGGACAATTTTTGGGTGCCATTTCGATTGCTTTAGTGGGTGGCGTAATTGCCGCTTTTCCCTATATATTCTGGGAATTCTGGCGTTTTATAAAACCTGCTTTAAAAGACACAGAAACGAAGAATACCAGGTTCATCATATTTTGGGTATCCTTCTTCTTCTTTTGTGGAGCCGCATTTGGATTCTTTTTACTTGGACCGTTTACTTTTAACTTCTTAGGAGGTTTCCAATTGGGGAATAAAGGATTATTGATCACAAGACCTACACTTGCTGACTATTTAGATAATTTGACAAATATTATATTGGGTTGTGGATTAGCATTTGAGCTTCCCGTTCTTGCTTTTATTCTAACCAAAATAGGTTTGATTACGCCGAAATTTATGCGATCAACTCGTAAGTATGCTATTGTGATTATTTTAATTGTTGCAGCATTTATTACGCCTAGCCCGGATTGGATGAGCCAAACCATTGTTTTCATCCCCTTGTTCTTACTTTATGAATTAAGTATCCTTGTATCATCAAGGGTTTTTAAACAAGATCAGGAGAAAGAAAAAGAAGAATGGAGTTAAAGATTAGGCTTTAAAAAAAGCCCGTTAACCATTCAACCTTTTTTGAAAAAGTGAAACTGTCAAAAATTTATCTTTATAAATTAAAATAAGATATATGTCCTACTCATTTGATAGTACCAAACCTATTGCTATTGGCAGTGATCATGCCGGCTTAGAATACAAGGCACAACTTGTTCAGTGGTTGTCTGACAAAGGATATCAGGTAAAAGATTGTGGCACGTATACTGCTGATTCGGTTGATTATCCAGATTATGCCCACGCCGTATCAACCTCAGTTGAAAAAGGTGAAGCGGCATTTGGAATTCTACTTTGCGGTTCTGCAAATGGGGTTGCAATGACTGCAAATAAGCATGCTAACATTCGAGCAGGTCTTTGCTGGCAAAATGATGTGGCTTTACTAGTTAGGCAACATAATGATGCCAATATTCTCTGTATACCTGCACGATTTGTATCTTATTTCGTAGCTCTGCAGATGTTAGAAACCTTTATGAATACAGCTTTTGAAGGTGGTAGACATGCTACCAGGGTCAATAAAATTTCCTGCTCTTAATAAAACTAAACATGATGATGAAAAAATTAATTCTCTTTTGTCTGCCTTTGTTTGGAACGATGGCTTTTGTTCATGCGCAAACAGATGTAGCAAAATTTGGTAGTATCATTACCCAAGAAAATTTAAAACAAAAACTATCAATTGTTGCTTCTGCAGAAATGGAGGGAAGAGAAACTGCTTCTCCCGGTCAAAAAAGAGCAGCTTCATATATTGAATCTGAATTTAAAAGAATGGGGCTTAAACCAGGCAATGGCGATAGCTACCAACAACTCTACCCAGTTTATCAGGACGTTTTAACTGAGAAAAAGTTTTTCGTTAATGGACGTTCATTTACTTGGGATAAAGATTTTAATTTCAATTTACAAGTCATTTCAACAGGCGAATTTAGTTTTGACCAAGTTGTTTTTGCAGGATATGGCATTATCGATTCTACACATCAAATCAATGATTATGCCAACTTAGATGTAAAAGGTAAATTAGTGATTGTATTGGAAGGAGTTCCGGAAGGAATGTCTTTACCTACACAAGGTGGAATGCGTGCCATGATTGCCAATCCAGGTTCTACTTATTCAAAAATGAAAGTAGCCATGGCAAAAGGTGCTGCTGGATTATTTTATGTGAGTGCTAATTTCCCTCTAAAAAACGCATCTCCTACAAAAGGGAATATGTATCTAAAAAGAAATGCTATAACAGGATTCGTAACTGGTAACATCTCTACAGAAATCGCATCAGCTTTAACTGGTCGTACTGAAACTTTGAGCATCGCTCAAATCAAACTATTGAAGAAGATAGTGTACGTTTCTGAAATTAAAATTGCTGCTACTAAAACTACGGAGAACCTAGAAAGTAGTAATGTAATTGGTATACTTCCAGGAACCGATAAAAAAGAAGAGTACTTAATGTTGACAGGGCATTACGACCATTTAGGGACAAGAGGCAATGATATTTATTATGGCGCTGACGATGATGGATCAGGAACTGTGGGTGTGATGCAAATGGCAGAAGCATTTACTGCCGCAGCTAAAAAAGGGAAAGGCCCTCGTAGAAATATTGTGTTTATGACCGTGAGTGGTGAAGAAAAAGGATTATGGGGTTCTGATTATTATTCTGAACATCCTATATATCCGATGGATAAAACAACCGCTGATTTGAATACAGATATGGTGGGAAGAATAGATACAGAGCGCCTCACAGCGGATTCTGCCAATACTGTGTATGTAATTGGACACGATAAATTGAGTTCAGAATTGCAGGGCATTAACGAAACAGCTAATGCTCAATCAAGTAAATTGGTTTTGGATTATAAGTACGATGATCCAGCAGACAAGAACAATATCTATTACAGAAGCGACCATTATAATTTTGCAAAGAAGGGTGTTCCAATTTTATTTTTCTATGATGGTATGCTTCAAGCAGATTATCATAAACCAACCGACACTATTGATAAAATTAATTTCGACCTGATGCAGAAACGTGTATTGATGATCTTCTACACCGCATGGGAAATTGCCAATAGAGAAAATATGTTGAAGAGAGATATGAAGTTGAATATGCCGAGCAGATAGTGCAAAGTGAAGGGTCCTGAAAGATGGCTAATACAATATTAACCCCAGGCTTAAAAACTGGGGTTAATATTGTATTGACAATGATTGTTCTTTCTTTTCTCTTTTCAAAATCCTACCACCCAAGCAAATAAGCAAAAATCAAAGGAACCACAATTGTCGCATCGCTCTCAACAATATATTTAGGAGTATGTATATCTAGTTTGCCCCAGGTAATTTTTTCGTTTGGTACAGCTCCTGAATAGGAACCATAAGAAGTTGTTGAATCACTGATTTGACAGAAATAACTCCAGAAAGGAACATCATGCCATTCTAAATCCTGATACATCATCGGCACAACACAAATTGGGAAATCACCTGCAATACCGCCACCCACTTGAAAGAAGCCAATACCCTTCCCACCGCTATTAGCACGGTACCATTCGGTTAACCATACCATATATTCAATACCGCTTTTTACGGTGCTTGCTTTTAATTCGTTTTTAATGACATAGCTGGCAAAAATATTTCCAGTGGTGCTGTCTTCCCAACCTGGAACTACGATTGGCAAATTTTTCTCAGCCGCTGCTATGATCCAGCTATTCTTAGGATCGATTTCATAATATTGTTCTAACTCTCCTGATAAAACAGTCTTGTATAAAAACTCATGCGGGAAAAAACGTTCGCCGCTTGCTTCAGCATCTTTCCATTGTTTTACTAAGTGCTTTTGCAATCTGCGGAATGCTTCTTCTTCAGGAATACAAGTATCTGTAACACGGTTATAATGATTCTCTAATAAATCCCACTCGTCTTGAGGAGTAAGGTCGCGATAATTGGGAACACGCTTATAATGACTATGAGCTACTAAGTTCATAACATCTTCTTCCAAATTAGCTCCAGTACAACTGATAATGGCAATTTTATC
>JBAXHC010000161.1:0-4469 GCA_037139075.1 Bacteroidota bacterium | reverse complement strand
TCAATTTAATATTTCAAACGGAATATGATAAACTCATTTTCCCAGATTCATACGGGAATACAGAACTACTCCTGCTTTCTCCAAAAATTGAATATAATTTCAGTACAAAAATATCCTGGACCACTTTTTTGCAATACAATACACAACAAAATAATTTTAACATCAATAGCAGATTCCAATATCGTTTTAAACCCATGAGCGACTTGTATGTAGTATTTACAGACAATTATTTTACTACTCCGTTTATGTTGAACAAGAACAAAGCGATCGTGTTTAAATTAAACTACTGGTTGAATTTATAATTTTAGTGGATTTTATTGTTGACTCAAGAAAATATGTTTAAGTATCTTCTTTATTATTTAGGAAAATAAACGATAAAACTACTTCCTTCACCCAAAACACTTTCCACATCTATTTTGCCTTTCATCGCTTCAACCTGGACTTTGGTGATATATAACCCCAAACCCTTCGAGTCTTTATTTCTATGAAATGTTTTATACATACCAAATAACTGATCCCTGTTTTTTTGTAGATCAATGCCTAGGCCATTGTCTTTTACCTTTAGAATTTTGTAATTATTATTACTGGAAAGTGTGATTATAATTTCAGGAATTCTGATATCCGACCTGTATTTGATGGAATTTGAAATTAGGTTTAATAAAATACTGTCTAAATAAGCAGGATTGGAATTGACCAAATCGTCTTCACAATCCTGAACAAATTTGATCTCAACTTTAGTTTCTGCAATGATATTACTCAAACTATCCTCAGCAATATTGATCTTTTCTTTGATATGAATCTCATGCATCGGAATATTAAGGCTTGTTTGAATGGTGATCGAATCGTTTAAATTCAATATGGTCTCATCCAGGGAATTTGTAGTTTGCTTAATCAGATTCCAGAATGAGTTGTCGTTTTCATCGGGATGTCTTTCAACGTGCTCTACGATCCCCTTTAGGTTTGAAATATGAGAACGAATATTGTGAGAGATGATATGAGTAAACTGCATGAGTCTTTTATTTTGTTCAATATTCACATCCACTAGGCTTTGCAGTTGTTGTTGCTTCATAATCAATGAAGAAATCTCGTGTCCGATGCACAAGAGTTCAACCATATTTCCTTTTCCATCAGACAGTGCCTTGAATTCCCATTGACTATGTTCAATCCCGTTTTTAGTGGGTTTTCTTAAAATTACCCAGAATGACTTATCAGGTTCGGAGATGCATTTTTGAACCGTTTCATAACACAGTTGATGATCCTCTGGTATTATCAATTCTAAAGAGTTGGTGCCCAGCTTTTGTGCAGGATCAATTCCAAAAAACTTGCAAAAATAATTATTGAAATAGGTATATCTACCCTGTAAGTCAGTTTTGATCACATAAAATGAATTATTATCGATGATTGACTTATAATAAAATGCGTCTTCTATGATCTTTTGTTTGTGTGTTTCAAGATCAATGTTCAATTTTTTTATTTCAGTCACATCTATAAATGAAAGAACTACACCATCAATTTTCCTTTCAAGAGTAACAAATGGGTTGATTCTGCAAAAAAAATAATTACCATCATTATTTAATAGTTCATCTTCAACTGGCCTTAATTCTTCCATCACTTTTTTTGCATGATTCAAAATTGTTAACCTGGTTTCATCTTTGAAATTAGAAGTGAAGATTGAGATTGATCTACCTATATCTTCTTCCTTAAGATTAAAATGCTTTTTAATAGATGGTGTGAAATTTCTAATAGTTAGATTACTATCTAAAAATAATGTTCCTACATCTGTACTATTGAATAAATTGGTGATATAGTTGTTTAAAGTGGTTAACTCTTTATTCTTGTCTTGTAATTCGTAATTTACTGTATACAATTCCTCATTTACAGATTGTAACTCCTCGTTGGTACTTTGCAATTCTTCGTTAGAGGCCATTAGCTCTTCGTTTGAAGACTGTAATTCCTCAGTACTGGCTTCCAGATCCTGAATTACATGTTGTAATTCATTTTGGGTCTCTTTTAGGTTTAATTCAAGTATCTCAATTTTCGATTTTGTTAATTCATCAATGGAAATATTTTGAAAATCTGCATTTTGTGCATGAAAGACCTTTTGATCATTGAAGTAAATCATATAAGATTCATTCAAACCTGCTGATTCTGATGTTTTCTTAAAAATCAGATCAAATGAAACCTGCTGCCCCTTTTCATTTAAAATCACCTTATTGATAACGACCTCGTCTAAAGTATTTATTAGTCTTTTCACTCCCGTTTGGATTACCTCAGAAAGTTGGGGACTAACCATTTTAAGCAGGTTACTTTCAAATACTCCTTCATTGAATGACAAATGAATTCCAGCATCTCCTTTTATGAATAGTATGTTATAATTTGAATCAAAGAATATACAAGATGGACTATACTCTTTGCTGAGATAACGATGAAAGGCATTTGCAGATCTTTCACCGTTTTTAAGTTCAATGCTGTTTTGAATTGATGCCTTTATCCTTCTATTTGAGCCTCCTAATTGAATGGTGGGATTTTCAAAACTAGGACTTGGTTTTTTACCAGAATTGTTTTGAAAAATCTTTGCTTTTGCATCAATTGTTATAAAATATTTTGCCATATCACTTAGCGATTCACTTGTGCCTAGAAATAAGAAACCTTCTGGATTTAATGCAAAAAGTAAATTGGTAATTACTTTCAACTGCGTTTGCAGGTTAAAGTAAATCAAAATATTCCTGCAGGTTATCAAATCAATTTTAATGAAAGGTGTATCTTTTATGATGTTATGATTGGAGAATACTATTTTATCTCTGATACGTTTGATGATTTGAACTTTTTCACCTGTTTTAATAAAATAGTTATCCATTTGTGATTTATCAAGATCATTTGTATTGCTTGCGTGATAGATCCCTGAACTTGCAATTTGCAATGCATTTGTATCTACATCGGTAGCGAAAATTTTATAGTTGGTCTTTAAATGATGATGTTGAATATAATCTTCCAACATTATAGCAATACTATATGCTTCCTCACCAGTTGAGCAGCTAACTACCCATATTCTAATCAGTCCATTATTATTTTCTGCTTTATTAAATAGATCTGGAATTGCTTTTTGATTCAATAAATTAAATGCTTCTTTATCTCTGAAGAAGGTCGTTACACCGATCAGAAAATCTTGATTCAGTAATTCTTTCTCTTGTACATTACTTTTTAAATAAATGAGATAATCATACAAATTTTCGATGTTATTGATGTGTAATCGCTTTTCGATTCTACGACTTAAAGTATTCCGTTTGTATTGTTTAAAATCTATTCCTGAAAATTTGTACACTTCATCAAGAATTGCAATAAAATTCAATTCAATATTTTCTGAATCTCCCAATATGTTTGTGAAAGGAAGTTGCATTTGCGGCAATTTTGTGATTTCTGCAGCAATCAATTCAGGTATAAGAATATAATCAGCCATATGAGTTGCGATGGCAGAATTTGGCATACCATCAAATTGTGCACTCAAAGGATCTTGAACAATTACAATACCTCCTGCTTCTTTAATCGTTTTGATTCCTCTTGATCCGTCAGAACCGGTTCCCGATAGGATGATGCCCACTGAACGATCTTTATACTCTTCCCCAAGTGTGTGAAAAAAAACATCTATAGGTAAATTTAATCCTTGCTTATGTCCTTGATCCAGCAAAAAGATTTTATTACCTTTTACATGTAAATTTTTGTTGCGTTGTGTAAGATAAATGCAATTAGGTTCAATTACTTGTTTGTCTGATGCCGTGTAAATGGTCATACTTGTGTGTTTCGCAAGTAACTCTGGCATTAAACTTTTAAAATCGGGTGACAAGTGTTGAACAATAATGAAACTCATCCCTGTGTCAGCTGGAATATGGTCGAATAATTTCTGGATGGCATCTAATCCACCAGCTGATGCACCTATACCAATTAGGTATAAATTGCCGTCATTTGAATGCATAAAATTTCCTAAATGTATTTTAAATGCAGCTCAAGAAAGGTTGCCTAAAAATTGAAGAAATCCAAGGGAATTTTGAAGGCAGCAGAAATAACAAACTGCTTTGGCTTATGTGATTTTTTCATTTCCTACTGCAAAATTAGCGCTTATGTTGATATAGCAAAAATAAATAATTGATTATTTATGTATAAAATAAAATTATGGTTATACAAAGACGAAAATATGCTAAAACTAAGCTTGAATTTATTTTATTCACGGTCTATTCAACTTTAGAAATTGCCTCTTGAAATGATAATAATATCCTTGGAATTGAGGTTTATTTATTTTAAGTTATAATTGAACTATGAACTAGAATTGCACAAAGGCACTATCAACTTCAAAAGCGAAAAAGGGAAAGGGTCTGAATTCTTTTTTCTATTCCAGTTGTCTGATTGTCAATTCTGTTTCTGAAAATGACAATAATCATAGATTAAATCAAAATTCTATTGTAGTTTTTAGCTCA
>JBAXHC010000160.1:0-4711 GCA_037139075.1 Bacteroidota bacterium | reverse complement strand
ATCAATCGGACGGCCCACACCACTTTTAAACAATAAAACCCACGCTGGTCGTGGGTTTTTTGTTTCCGTGCGCGGAATCGTGCGCGGTGAATCTTCTTTCTCATAGATTCTTATTCCACTTTTCTAGCCCCCACTTGCAACTAAATTATCGAACCAACCTTCCTTAACAATTCTGTCTTCTTCAAAAAAACATTCATTATGTAAGGCTTATTTAGGACAAATCACAATAGATGAAATAGAATATTAACATATCAGGACACACTTTATGCTTATTATTTTTCGTTTTCTAAATCATATTCTTTTTGTAAAAATTGTATTAATCTAATCGCCGTTAACTTATAAAGATCTATATCTAATTTATATGTTTTTAACTGACCTCCTTCTATTCGAATCCAACTATATAATTCCTCGAGTAAAGGCTTATTATACTGTGTAAAAAATTCGGTTTGATGCGGCATTCTAAAATAAACAGAATCATTTTGGGTTGCAGGATAATAATTAATCCTTATCAGTTTAGGCGCAAGCTTGCTTACTTCTTTCCAATCTTCAAGATATATTTGCTCATCAAGCTTTACCCCATCAGAGTAAAGATTTCCTAATTCAGTAATTGAGTCAACTACAGACTTATTGTGAATAATATTAAACCCTCCCGCATTGCGCAACTGTATCAGCGTATTATCATTTTGTTCAAATGTTGATACCCAAACAAAAAAATACATAAAGTGATGGTAAAAGGTATCTTGTTTATTAAAATCATGAATTTCATTAGTTGGAATAAGTAAAGCACTATCAATTTTTGTTAAGAGTTTACTTTGTCTTTTCAAAATAAATGATATTTGAGCAGTATCATCTTTCAGGTTGCGGACAATGCCTGAGATATATCTCTTTTCTTTCTCATGATTGCTTAAATTTTCACGAAAACTTTCTGCAAAAAAACCAAGTGTTACAGCAATAAAAATCATCAGTCCTTCTAGCAAATATTCTTTGATAGGTTTTGGTTTATGATGAAGATTGGGATGATGATGAACTTCCATATTTTCAGACTCTTGTTTTTGGTTATTATTTTGTGAATCTACTGAAACAACTATTTTATCCATAAGATTTTCCTGTTGATTTACTGATTGATGGTATACATATGCTTGAATATTTTGATAATAATAGAATGAATCAACTCTTAAATTTCCATTCAACCTGTTTTTCCTTTAATAAATACAAAACACAGAAGATACTCTCCAAGACATCATACCATTTACATTTTATTGTAAGTGATTTATTTTCCGACAAATTATCCCTGGTAATATCTTGTGTTATACATATTAAGTAAACAGTAAAAAAAATCAGGATGTATCTAATTAGAAATATTTAGGTCGTCAACATCATGAATGAATTGAATTACTCCTTTCATATAAATTTTTTGATCATCCCACATGGCCAAATGACTTCCATTTGGACAATAAAGGTATTTTCCATTTTGAACCAACTTACTTTGCTCTTCCATAGCTTTAGGATCCATCGTATCGTGTTTGGCACCAATCATTAATGTGGGGATTGCAATTTCTTTTAGTCGGTTTTTAATATCCCATTTTGCCAATCGTCCGCTAATGCCAAATTCGCTAGGGCCTTGCATCATCGTATATATTTCAGCATTCGCATGTTTGCTAGATCTAATTAAAGCTTCTGGACTTTCCGCTAATCGACATAAATGTTCCTGATAAAAATTGGGTCTGAGCAGTTCCATATATCTCGGATTATTAAAATCTTTTTTTGCTTCTAAAGACCTTATCTCTGCAAGCACTTCTGGCTTCATTTGTTTAGACAATACATCTTCTGCATATTTAGCGTATTCAGGGGCACTTGCCACCATATTCGAAACTAATAATGCTTTCATGTTCTTTTGGTATTTCAATGCATATTCCATGGCAAGAATTCCTCCCCATGAATTACCAAGCACATAAAAATTGTTACTATCTGCATGAATGGCTTTACGCACTTGTTCTACTTCTTCAACAAACCTATCAGTTGTCCAGAGACTACTATCTTTTGGTTGGTCGCTATAATAAGAACCTAATTGATCATATTCATAAAACTCAAATCCTTCTTTTTGAAAGAAAGTTTCAAAGCATTCCATGTATTCGTGCGTCATAGCTGGGCCGCCATGTAATAAGAGTATTTTAATTTTCGGATTAGATCCAAAACGTTTAGTCCATACTTTAAAATTTCCAACAGGCGTTTTAATTGGAATCATTTTTATTCCAGCAGACTCTATAGAGTCTCCATAGTTGAAATAATTTTGTAATAAAATAGGCTCTAGTTTATTTTGTTTTTTGCTATCAGAACATGATATCAGAAAAATGGTTATGACTATGAAAAGGAAATTTTTCATGTGTATGTTATTGTTTTTAAAAAACTACTCTTATGTAAAAGATATAATTCTATTTATCAGATCAATAAGGAGGGAGAAATATAAATTAATAAATATTCCAACTGGTTTCATAGACTGATTAATAATTTGTATAAGTAGGCGAATTATTTAAATTATACATACTATGAATTCTAACCTTTCACCTACATTATTACTTGGTGAGTGGTTGAAATATTACTCCAAATAATATCAGAATACGATCATTTGATTATCAGGTTTTATAGATATGCGCTCTTTGTGTAAATTTAAGTTGTGGATTCTTTTAATTTATTTAGCTCAAAAAAATATCTGATGTTTAAAAAATATCTTTTTTTAATTCTTGGAATCTTTTTACTGAACAATCTGGCAAATAGTCAGCAGAAGATTAAGGCCATTAAAGCTGGTAGGGTTATCGATGTTATTAATGGGAAAATCCTTACCAATCAAATCATTTTAATTGAAAGCGATACCATTGTTGAAATGGGAGAATCTATTTCCATTCCTTCTGGAGCTGAAATAATTGATCTTAGTAATTCAACAGTTTTACCAGGATTGGTTGATTGTCATACGCACTTAACGGATGAACCAAGCGATGATTACTATGGAGATATTTTCCGTAAGACCCCAATTGATAACGCTATAATTGCACCTATTTATGCCAAAAGAACTCTTGAAGCTGGATTTACAACTTGTCGTGATTTGGGTGCCCCTGCATTTGTTGATGTGGCAATGCGCAATGCCATTAATAGAGGAGATTTGGCAGGACCAAGGATGCAAGTAGCAACCTTGTATATTGGTGCAACTGGTGGGCATGTTTGGAAAATCCACAAGATTTGTACCCCTAAAACCATCTAAGCTTAACCCCTTGTGAAATTTCGAATACATTTTGAATTTAAATTACTTATAAAATGATAGTACTCATATTGAAATAGGGGTCAAATCAAAATGGTAAGTAGGGACTAAACAAAAATGGTATTAGGGGATCATGGCTTATTGGAAATAGGGGGTTAAGGCTGATGGTATTTCCAAGTAGGATTTTATTTTTATGGAAATAAGCATAACTTAATAATAATTTTACAACGAAGACTATAATATGTCCACTCCAACTATACGAAAACGAAAAACTCTTGGATATAAAGCAGAATCCAAGGAAACAGCAAAACTAATTAGTGCAGGAAGAAAAAGTGCTACTAACGCAATTCGTGCTTCTAAGGCGCTAGGCTTAGAAATTACCTATATGAAAGATGGTATTGTTTACAAAGAAAAACCTAATGGAGAGAAAAAGGTTTTGATAAAAGTTGCTGTTACTTCGCAAGGACAAAAAAATCATTTGCAGTTAAAAAAGGGAATGATATTTAATATCAATAAGTAAATGAATTCGAATTTTCCCATGACCAAATGGGTCCGGAAAAAGTACGCTCTTCCAGGAGGTTAAAAATTATTTTAGCCAAATTCCTTTTATTAATGCAGATGAACTTGAAATTAAATTATCTCTGACTGGATTTATTGATTTGCACTTATTTGGGATAAATGCAACACAAAATGACCTTGAAAAATTCAAAAAAACTACCGACGCAAAATCATTGATTTCAAAGGCGATTCAAAACAAACATGCCATTAATATTCTAGTGGCTGAAAATTGTATAGTGGACAAATCAAAAGAAACCCATAGTTATTAAGCTTCTTTTGTAGCAGCGTTTATCCGTTCTTTATTATTTAAGTCTGGAAAATCGTTCTCATATGAAACAGTAATGAGTCACTCTTCTAAAGTAAAGGAACTAAAAGCAGCTCAAAAGAGTGGGTACAAAACCTATCTATATTTTGTTTGCACAGATGCACCTGAAATTAATATTGAAAGAGTAAAAGATAGAATTGATAAAGGTGGCCATAGCGTAAATATTGATAAAATAACTTCCCGCTATCCTCTTACCCTTAAAAATTTATACCCTGCTTTAAAATATTGCGATAGAGCATTTCTTTTCGATAATTCAGGTAAGAAACACGAGTTAATTGCAGAACTATCGAAGGGAAAACTTCAATTAAAAGTTAGTAAACCACCTAATTGGTTTAAAACAAGTGTGCTAAAATTTGTATCCATTTAGCACTTCAAATTGCACTAAATTGCATCAAAGTGCAACGTTCAATAAAGTGTAAAACATTGACTATCAAATACTGTCTCAGTGTAGTTTTAGAGACAGGATCCTAAAATTGACGGAAAATTGCTATACATTACAAAATATATTCGTATATTTGATTTCTCTGAAACGCTATCCTGCAAAGGATTACAGAGCACAACAGAAGCCATTTTTT
>JBAXHC010000159.1:0-4971 GCA_037139075.1 Bacteroidota bacterium | reverse complement strand
TCAAAAATCAAAATAAATAGGTAGGGTAAATTAAAAAGTCAAAAAATAAGAATAGCTTCAACTTACTTATTTTTTGACTTTTTAATTTTTACTTTTGAATTCTTAAATCGTAAAAGGCGCTTTCACTACTTTGGCTTTTACCAAAGTATTTCTAATATCGATATAGATTTCTGAATCAATGGCTGAATGATTTGTTGTTACATATCCCAGACCAACTGCTTTATTTAGGGAAGGCGCCTGAGTTCCACTTGTTACTGTTCCAATTTGATTTCCAGCTGCATCCTTAATAATGTAATCGTGACGAGGAATTCCTCGCTCGAGCATTTCAAATCCAACTAATTTTTTGCTAACACCAGTTGCTTTTTGATTTTCTAAGAAGGGTCTATTGGTAAAGTCTTTTGTGAATTTAGTAATCCATCCCAAACCAGCTTCAAGTGGAGACGTGGTATCATTAATATCATTGCCATATAAACAGTAGCCCATTTCTAATCGGAGCGTATCTCTTGCACCTAATCCAATTGGTTTAATACCTTGGGCTGCACCAGCTTCAAAAATAGCATCCCAGATTTTATCGGCTGCACCGTTAGCATCTTCAAAATAAATTTCAACACCACCAGATCCGGTATAACCTGTTGCGCTAATAATAACATTGTCAATACCTGCAAACTTTCCCTTAATGAAAGTGTAGTATTTTAAATTCATGATATCCACTTCAGCAAGTGGTTGCAAAATTTTACATGCATTTGGTCCTTGAATTGCCAGCAAACAAGTTTTGTCGCTGATATTTTCCATATCCACATTTTTTGAATTGAAACTGCTGATCCAATTCCAGTCTTTCTCTATATTGGAAGCATTCACAACCAACATATAGACTTTGTCTTTTTCGATACAGTAAACAATAAGGTCATCAACAATACCGCCATCTTTGTTAGGGAGGCAACTATATTGGGCCTGTCCGTTGCTAATTTTAGATGCATCGTTAGTCGTAACACGTTGAATTAAATCTAATGCGTTCTCACCTTTTAAAATGAATTCACCCATATGACTTACATCAAATACCCCAGCATTTTTTCGAACGGCAGCATGTTCATCGTTGATGCCACTATAACTGATGGGCATATTATATCCAGCGAACTCGGCCATTTTAGCCCCAAGCGCAATGTGTTTTTGTGTAAAAGCAGTGTTTTTCATATGTTTCTTGAAAATTGATGAGTAGACCAATCATTATTGTCTGCAAAAATAAGCCTTGGACGGTGCACGATAAAATAAAAAAGCAGGCCCTTTAGGAGCCTGCTTTATGATCTAACTGTGTTTTTCAATTATTTTCTGTCAAACGAACTTTAATACCTTCTGTAAGTTCTCTGATTCTTTCAACGCCTGCACTATCATTATCATTTTTATTGACTTTAATAATTAATCGGCCTGGCATTGTTTTAATATAGAGTTTGGTATGATCATCCAGCTCAACATCTCCATCCATACGAGCATGACGGAATTGTTTGGATTTACTAAGTTGTGCATCGATATAACTGAGCACTCTTCTGGATTGTGCTCTTCCATAAGATGCCTCTACCTGGTATTCTTCATCATTATCATTTACGTTAATTGAGATATTTGTATTTGATGCAATTTTAAAAGCTACAAATACGCCGAATCCAATGATCACCATAATTCCTATCAAGAAAACCAGAATAATTTTACGCATAAAGCTGATTTAAATTTTGAGTAAGGGAGAACCTCCTGCTGAGATCAGAAAGAGGTTCTTTTATTTCCCAACTTCAACCGAGTTTATAATACCATTTGCATTAACAACATATGAGAATCAAGAATGTCTTCCAATTGTGTAGTTGCTTCAGGAGTTTTGGTAGCTGCTGGTGCATTATTTGCAGTAGCTTTTTTATAATGATACTGTGTACTATCAATTGGTTTTTCTAGTTCCTTTTTTAAGTCTTCTACTTCTTTTTGTTTTTTCTCGAATTCCTTTTTCAGGTCTTCTTTACTCTTCTTAAAATTATCTAGAGCTCCTTGATTTGAGTTGTCTTCGTCGTTTTGAGACTCATCAACGGTTTTTACTTTTTTATCAGAACGCTCTAATCCTCCAGCTGTCATTTTATATTCCACATCAGAATCCCATCCGTAGTTATCGTTCCAGTCTTCATCAGAATCCCAATCGTTACGACCATTGTTTACGTCAAAGTGATTAAGTCTGCGTTGTACTGTTCGATCTATCAAGATTCTTTTTCCTATTGGAATATGAATGGTAACAACAACACCCTGATTACGAAATTTAGTGCCACGTTGTAAAGAGAATCCACGATCTAACCAAATGGTACTGTCTTGCTGATTAATTCCGTAGTTCATTTCTTTAATATTTCTTAAGGCTGCAGATTCATTACTTCCATTACTATATTTTGTTGCTTCCATGTGGAAGAGAGAATCATTACTTTTTACTAAGTGGATCCGCACATTATTCAGGAATAAACTATCGTCAGTAATGCTTAGTAAACCATCCATTTTAAACCAGCGTCCGTATACTTTTACTTTGCTGTCTGGAACTTTAATGATTAATTTTCCAGAGGCAGGTTGGGTAATAGTGAGTTGTTGTTTATCTCTTGCTCTTGCATCAAAGTTTTCAGCGATCATAAAGGCTAAGATGCCAGCAGAAATTAATCCGAGTACCCACATTCCTGCGATTGTTAATCCTACAGATTTATTACCTGATTTAACACCCATGATTCTTCTAATCAGCCAGGTAATAAAACCTATAACAGGTACACCTAAGAATAATAGTAGGGTAGACCATGCTAAGAAATTCTGCCAGAATCCTTCCAGGAAGAAATTTTTCAAAGGGAATACACCTATTCCAGCCACTAAGAATGCAAGTAGTGCTACCAGTAGTGCAAATGCTATGATACCAGCGATGAATAAGAAGAAAGCTTTGAAAATAAATCCGATGATTTTAAATACACCGCCAGAAGTTTTCCTGGCTGCGTAGTTTACTTCTGAAGAAAAGTGTTTGCCTTTTTCATTCACGGTTTGTGTAAAATCTTTGCTCCATTCCTGTGCTTTTTCACCTACTTCACCGCCCCATTTTTCGGCACGACTTTTAAATCCTTCCAAATCTTCCTGAATAGTATTTTTAATAGTATTCAAGTCTACCTTTTCACCGCGCATTTCGAGTTTTTCAGAAGCAGAATTGGCTTCCGGAATCACAGCCCATAAAATGGCGTATACTACAAATAGTGTTCCACCAAAAGATCCGAATACTACACCTGGGAAAGGATCTCCATCCCACCAAAATGAGTGGCGGAAAATAGATGAAACAATTCCTGAAACCAGAGGTAATGCAAAAATTAGTCGAGGAATCCAAACTGCGATATCAAAGTATGCAGAAATTCCACTTGCAACACCTGCGATTACTTTTTCATCTGGGTTTCTATATAATCGTTTACTTGAAATGTTGGATACTAAAGGCTTTGAAGGGAGTATTATCCAAAGTAGGATATATAAAAGTACACCTGTACCTGCACCAAAGACCATCAGCGCAAATACTAATCGAACGATAGTTGGATCTACTCTTAGATAGTTTGCAATTCCACTACAAACACCACCCAATAATTTGTCGGTATCGTTTCTGTAAAGTCTACCTCTTGGGTCATTAGCAAAAGCGTTATACCCACTATTGTATTGTTGTTTGTTGCCTTCACCACCTAATTGTGATTTTACATTTGATTCTTCGCCTTCAAAATCTTCTGGGCGTCCCATACTTGCAATGATTTTATTTACTGTATCGTCCGTAATACAGGTGTCGCCTTTTTTTAGGCTTTCCCCAAATAGTTCGGCAATACGTCCTTCAATATCATTGATGATTTCATCGCGACCTTCTTCATTGGCAAAGAATCTTCTCAAACTGTCCACATACTGTTTCAGTATGTCGTAGGCAGTTTCTTCAATAGGGATTACCCTGCCTTGGAAGTTTATATTAATTACCTTTTTCATGTGTCTATTATTATTGTGGTTAAGGTTGGGGTTGGGTTTCTTCGGTGGATAATTCTGCTGGTTGTTCTTCTGCGGGTTGTGTTAGTGTATGCACCGCATCTGCCAGTTCTTTCCAGGTTCTTTCCAGTTCCCCGTAGAACTCAAGACCTAAATCGGTCATGACAAAATATTTGCGTGGTGGTCCACTATTACTTTCTACCCAACGGTAAGTAAGCAGTCCTGCATTTTTTAATCGGGTAAGCAAAGGATAGAGTGTGCCCTCCAAAATATGAAGGTTCGCTGCTCTCATCCGATCTACCAAGTCACTGGGATAAACTTCTCCCTGACGGATAATGGATAAAATGCAAAACTCCAATACGCCCTTTCGCATCTGACTCTGTGTGTTCTGAATGTCCATAGCCGGAGTTTTATGGTCGCCCTTAAATTATGTTTGGGGGAGACCCGTGATGAATACTAATCAAGTTTTTTCTTTTGGGTCTTCAACTATTTGTTTCAGACCAATTGGCTTAGATAAAATATCGTCTGCCAGTTCTAGTGCGCATATTGCGTTGGATGTTCCAAAGTTCTGCGCTGCTAAATGATTTGTTGTTAGCAGTAGTCATATTAGTAGCTATTGTTTCTTTAGTTTCTTGATACATTGATTCAATAACTGTTTTTTCAATGTTTACTGCTGTGTTTTTGTTTTGGGTTTTCATGTGTGTTATTTTAAAGTATTTTGAATTTTTAATTTTGCCTTTTGACTTATTTGCTCATTGACAACACAAAGATGCAACTTTATTTGGTACTATGCAACACATAGTACCAAGTTTCTTAAGGTAATCGGCAAGAGGAAGTAATGGGTATAAGATAAGTAATTGAAAATCAAATAATTAGTTATTTTCAATAATTTTTGAAAATGATGAATGGAATTATTTTGTGATAAGTGGAGACTAAAAAATTACAATAAGTGAAAAGTGAAAGGTGAAAGGTGAA
>JBAXHC010000158.1:0-5071 GCA_037139075.1 Bacteroidota bacterium | reverse complement strand
TGCAGACAGTTCCCCGTCTACATAAAGCAGAAAATAATTTTCGTAATTTAATCGGTTGATGTTCATGTTTCGAATTTTGTCGAATCTTTATCTTACGTTTTCTGGGCTTACCAGGTAATTGCGCAATGCTAATCGAGCACGATGCAAATACACTTTTACCTGACTCTCTGTTAAATCCATGATCTTACCTATCTCTTCATAATTATACCCTTCATAATCTTTAAGCATCACCAAACTTTTCTGAGTCTCATTTAATCTATTCAATGCCTCCATCAGCGTTTTTTTCATATTCGAATTTTGCTGATGTTGTGAACGTCCGTCTTCATTAAAATCTTCCTTTAATTGAATCCGTTTTGATTTCCGGATATGGTCGATCATTTGATTATAAGCTACCGTAAAAAGGAAAGATTTTGATTTTGCTGTTTCTACAGAATCCCTATTACGCCACATTTTTTCGAATGCCGATTGTACAATATCTCTAGCGTCTTCCTCATGTCGGAGGTTTTTTACAATAAACCGATATACGTTATCGGCGTATTGATTCACACATAGATTATATTCTTTCTCGGTCATAAGCAGCTACTCTGGATGAATTGGTTGACATTGATTATTATACGCGCTTGGTTCAATTTTGTTACATCAAAGGAAAAAAAAATGCTTGATGTTCAATTACCGTTTAGATAATAGGGGGCTAAATAGGCCTAAATAGAGCGTTATACTATTGAATTTTGAATAAATACACAATGATTCCAGCCACTATTAAAAAAAGGATCCAGGAGAGTCTAAAATACCAATTAGCATTTTTAGCAATCTTTTCTTGTTCCCATTGTTCTAACCCTATAAATGTTTTTAGGGTAGTCTGAATGGTAGATTTGTCGCCATATATTGTAAAAGCCAGAAGATAAATGATACAAAGAAGTACTAACATGATGGCTCTACCTGCTAAAACATAGTAATGTAGGCCAGATAGTGTATCATAAACTACATCCGATTGGTTGTGTAATTTGAAGTAAATGAAATATCCGCCAATTACTGTTAAAGTATTACAGATCCAGGCGATGCCTATTTTGTGAACGCCCCCAGAGCCTGTTTCTCTGGTTCTATGTTGCATTCTAAGATTATAATAATCTAAACAGATAAGGGCTTTAAAAATATTCATAAGAATTATTTCAAGTGCTTAGTTAGCCTATCATGAATTAACGTAATATATCAAAAAAATGTTGTGTATCAATGAAATGAATAGAAAAAGGCCTCGTTATGGAGGCCTTTGGAATTAATAATTAATAGTTTGTTCCTGTATTGTTTCAGGTATTTCGCGCCACTCATATTGTTGGGTACGAAGTTGTGGTTCAAATCCAGCTTCCTTAATAGCTTCCTGAATAGTTTTATAAGTAAAACGATGTGGAGCACCTGCGGCACTCACTACATTTTCTTCAATCATAATACTTCCAAAGTCATTTGCACCAGCATGTAAACAGATCTGAGCGGTTTGTTTACCCACCGTTAGCCAGCTTGCCTGAATATTCTTGATATTGGGCAGCATGATCCTGCTCATGGCAATCATCCGGATATATTCGTCAGGGGTAATTAAATTATGCACTCCTCTAATTCTTGCCAACAAAGTATCAGCATCCTGAAAAGTCCATGGGATAAATGCCAAGAAACCTTTAGCATCTGCAGGCTTCTTACTTTGTGTTTCTCTCACTCTTACCAAGTGAATAAACCTTTCTTCAATGGTTTCAACATGTCCAAACATCATGGTTGCACTTGTAGTGATATTCAAGTTATGAGCTTGATGCATTACTTCCAGCCATTCATCAGCACCACATTTTCCTTTTGAAATAAGTCTTCTAACTCGATCTATTAAAATTTCTGCGCCTGCACCTGGCAATGAGTCTAAGCCAGATTCTTTCAAAGCTTTTAATGTATCATAGTGGCTCATTTTTGCCAGTTTACTAATATGTGCCACTTCTGGTGGTCCGAGCGCGTGTAATTTTAAATGGGGGTATTCTTGTTTGATTGATCTGAAAATATTGGTATAAAAATCCAATCCAAGTTCAGGATGATGTCCACCTTGCAACAATAATTGATCACCACCATATTTCAGGGTTTCTTCAATTTTTACGCGATAAGTAGGCATATCAGTGATGTAAGCATCTGCATGTCCGGGGATTCTGTAAAAATTACAAAACTTACAATTGGCAATACATACATTGGTAGTATTCACATTACGGTCGATCTGCCAGGAAACTTTTCCATGGGGAACTTGAATCTTTCTCAACTCGTCGGCCACATTCATTAATTCAGTTAAAGGGGCATGCTCAAATAAAAACATACCTTCTTCTACCGTTAAAAATTCGAATGCCAATGCTTTTTTGTATAGTTCTGCTAATTGCATTTTATAAAGATTTTTGACTGCCGCAAAGTTAGGGCTATCGTCGCTAATCATACCATTTTTAAACCTGATAAAAGATTTTTAAGTTTCCTTGAATGGTAAATAACTAATATTTATTATTTAGTATATTCAATAAGATGAAAAGGGCTTGCTTGATCATATTGTCAATTATCTTATTATTCAGTGAAAAACTGAGTGCCCAGGAAGAATTTGTACAAGCGCCTGCAAAGCTGCTGACACGATTTCCTTTTGTAATGTTGAATGGTGGAATTGTAGTATTAAAAGCTAAAGTGGACAATTCAGGTGATTCTCTAAATTTTGTTCTTGATACAGGGAGTGGTGGAATTTCTTTGGATTCAACAACGGTATCGGAACTTGGTTTTACGGTAAGTAAGAGTACAAGAACAATTCGAGGAATTGCAGGACAAAAATTGGTTGATTTTGTTTATGATCACACATTACATCTAAAAGGATTAGATGTAATGCATTTAGATTTTCATATCAATGATTATGAATTATTGTCAAGTGTATATGGTGTTAGAATCGATGGCATCATCGGATATAGTTTTTTGAGACGTTATATCGTGAAAGTGAATTATGATGATATGATTATTGAAGTGTATTCCCCCGGCATGTTTAAATATCCCAGAGGGGGCTATATGATGCATCCTGATTTTTCAAATCTTCCTTTAATTTCTGCATTAATAAAAGAGGGAAGGGATGTAGCTAAAAGATTCATTTTTGATAGCGGCGCGGGACTGTGTTTATTGTTGTCGAAGGACTTTGTAGAAGACAGTGACATCATTAAGAAAACTAGACCTATTTATACTACACAGGCAGAAGGATTGGGGGGAAAAAAAGTAATGCAATTAACTGTTGTAAAAGAGGTGAGAATCGGGCCTTACAAATTCAAACACGTACCCGTTCATATTTTTGATGATGAGTATAATGTAACTTCTTACCCATTATTAGGTGGTTTAATAGGTAATGATTTACTGAGAAGGTTTAATCTTATTCTCAACTACCCGGATCAACGTATTTATATTAAACCCAATACCCATTCAATAGAAAATTTCGATTATGCTTATACAGGCTTAGGGATTTATCAGGTTGACTCTGAAATTAAAGTCATAGATATTATACCAAATTCACCCGGGGATATCGCTGGATTTAAAACTGGGGATGTGATATTTTCTATTGAAAATAATTATTCTAAAAATATTCAATTATATAAAAATCTATTTCAGAATTCACTAGGAAAAATCAAAGTAGTGATTTTTAGAAATAAAGAACCCATGATACTGAGCATGAATGTAAAGGATATCAGAAAAAAGTGAGCATTTTGAATTCTTAGTTCTAAAATACCAATCAATGCTTAATTTGCAGGTTCGTTTTAAAATACTATGATAACATATCAACGTTTTGTTTTAGATAATGGATTGAAATTAATTGTACATGAAGACAATTCAACGCCAATGGCAGTTGTGAATGTTTTGTACGATGTAGGTGCACGTGACGAAAACCCAGAACAAACAGGATTCGCCCATTTGTTTGAGCATTTAATGTTTGGTGGCAGTGTAAATATTCCAGACTATGATGCGCCTTTACAAGTGGCTGGAGGTGAAAACAATGCTTATACAACCAATGATCTTACCAATTATTATTGTCAGGTTCCTGTACAGAATTTGGAAACAGCTTTTTGGTTAGAGAGTGACCGTATGTTAAGTTTAGCATTTAGTGAAAAGAGTTTGGGCGTTCAAAGAAAGGTAGTTTGTGAAGAATTTAAAGAACACTATATCAATAAACCTTACGGAGATCTCTGGCATAAAATGCGTGAATTAGCTTTTTCAGTGCATCCTTATCGTTGGATGACAATCGGCAAAGAATTGAAACATGTGGAAGACGCAAAAATTGATGATGTAAAACAGTTTTTTAAAAAACATTACTGTCCTGCCAATGCGATTTTAGTAGTAGCTGGCCCTATGCAGGCTTCGGAAGTAAAAGCATTAGCCGATAAATGGTTTGGCCCAATTGCTAGTGGAGATAAATATAATCGTCAGTTACCCGTAGAGCCTGTTCAACAAGAAGCACACCGATTGGAAATAAGAGCAAATGTTCCAGTTAATGCTTTCGTAAAAACCTGGCATATGGCTGGTAGATTAGATGATGGATATTATATAGCTGATTTACTCACCGAAATTTTAGGAGGAGGGGGCTCATCTCGTTTATTTCAATCATTGGTGAAAGAGCAACAATTGTTTTCAAGTATCGATTGCTATCATTACGGAAGTATTGATCCGGGTTTATTTACTATTGAAGGCAAACTGGTACAAGGAGTTGATATGGCAATGGCAGAAACTGCAGTAATGGAGCAGATTGATATCATTCGAAAAGAATTAGTTTCTTCTCAGGAGTTACAAAAAGTAAAAAACAAAACAGAAAGTGTAATGGCTTTTGAAGACATGGGTATTAGCAGCAGGGCTAGTAGTTTGGCTTTTTATGAATTATTGGGGGATGCTAATTTGATGAATACAGAATTAGATAAATATTATGCAGTAACGGAAGAAGAAATTAGAATATATAGCAATAATTTGTTTGAGGAGAAAAATAGTAATACGATTTGGTACTTGAGTAAGTAAAAATCAAAAGTCAAAAGTCAAAAGTCAAAAATCAAAA
>JBAXHC010000157.1:0-5112 GCA_037139075.1 Bacteroidota bacterium | reverse complement strand
AAGATAGAAATTAAATGCTTTAAAAATGAACAGGATGGAACAGGATACAAGCATTAAATTTAACCTATACTTTTAATCTTCAATTGCCATACATGAATGCATTACTCGGAGTTATTTTTCATTTTGTAGGAGGTTTCGCATCTGGAAGTTTCTACATGCCATATAAAAAAGTAAAAGGCTGGAACTGGGAAAGTTTCTGGATTGTGGGTGGACTCTTCTCCTGGTTGATTGTACCACCTATTGCTGCATGGTTAACCATTCCAGGTTTTATAGAGATTATTAAAGGATCTGTTTCTAGTACCCTTGGCATCACGTATTTATTTGGAGTATTATGGGGAATTGGCGGATTAACTTACGGACTAGGTGTTCGTTACCTAGGTGTTTCATTAGGGAGCAGTATCATCCTCGGATTGTGCATGGTTTTCGGTGCCATCATCCCTTCCATTTATTATAATTTCTTTCCTCAAGCTGGAAAAGATAGTTTTAGTGCTATTGCAAATAGTAGATGGGGTTTAACGGTATTAGCTGGTCTATTCGTTTGTATTATCGGGATCATTATTTCTGGCAAAGCTGGTGTGATGAAAGAAAAAGAATTAACGGATGCAAAAGCTTCTGATCCACATGGCATGGAACTTAAAACAGAATACAAATTTGCATTAGGAATGTTTGTGTCAATCGTTTCAGGAGTATTGAGTGCCTGTTTCAATTTTGGATTAGAAGCGGGAAAGCCAATGGCAGATCTTGCCAACGAAATCTGGAAGGCTGCGAATCCTAATCAGGGAAATTTTCTGTATCAGAATAATGTGATTTATGTGGTGTTATTATGGGGTGGATTAACTACCAACTTTATCTGGTGTATGATCTTGAATGCACGGAACAAAACTTTTGGCGATTATACCAATAAACAAACACCCTTATTATCCAACTATATTTTCTCTGCATTAGCGGGCACTACCTGGTTTTTGCAATTCTTCTTTTACGGGATGGGAGAAAGTAAATTAGGTAATGGACCTAGTTCCTGGATTTTGCATATGGCATTTATTATTTTAACGGCTAATTTATGGGGACTGGTATTGAAAGAGTGGAAGGGTGTAAATAGGAAAACAGCAACTACCATTATTATAGGTATTCTCACCATTGTAGTATCAGTATTGATCGTGGGATATGGTAATTCTTTAAAGCAATAATTTTTAAATAGTAAGAAGATGTCGAACAATCAATCGAATTTTAAACACGTCAGTTATTTATGGGATGAAGCTAAAGCCGAAGCAATGGCGGGTGATGAAGTTGCGCTTCTAGTGTATCGTTCTAATTTACTGGGTGCTGATCTTAGATTAACTAATTATGGTGGTGGCAATACTTCTTGTAAAGCAATGGCGAAAGATCCATTAACAGGTGAACTTGTAGAAGTGATGTGGGTGAAGGGAAGTGGCGGAGATCTTGGAACTATGAAAAGAAATGGGTTAGCTGCATTATATGTTGATAGATTAAGAAGTTTAAGAAATGTATATCGCGGGTTAGATTTTGAAGATGAAATGGTGGAGTTATTCAATCATTGCATTTTTGATCTGGCTTCAAAAGCACCATCCATTGATACACCATTGCATGGATTCCTGCCCTTTAAACATATCGATCATTTGCATCCCGATGCGGCCATTGCAATAGCTGCCGCAAAAGATGGTAAACAAATTACTAAAGATTTATTTAAAGGAACTATCGGTTGGGTGGAATGGCAGAAACCTGGATTTGATCTGGGTTTACAACTCAAAGCTTGTTTAGATGAAAACCCCGGTATCCGTGGAATTATGTTAGGATCTCATGGATTATTTACCTGGGGTAATACTGCTTATGAAAGCTATATCAACACTTTGGAAGTTATTGAAATTTGTGCGCAATATTTAGAAGATAATTACGGGAAAAAAGGCCCCGTTTTTGGTGGTACTAAATTAGGGTCACTTGAAAAATCTGCAAGACTTGATAAAGCTGCAGCATTGGCTCCCATACTACGTGGATTCTGTTCCTCTAAAACTAAAATGATTGGTCATTTTACAGATGATGATCGTGTTTTACAATTCATTAATTCAAATGATCTTAATCGACTAGCACCCATGGGTACGAGTTGTCCGGATCATTTCTTAAGAACCAAAATTTCTCCATTGGTTTTGAATTTATCTCCAGATGAGTCAATGGACGATGTAAAAGCAATTCAAGAAAAAATTGCTCCTTTGTTTGAAGCCTATCGTAAAATGTATGCCGATTATTACAATTCTTGCAAACAAGAAAATAGTCCTGAAATTCGAGACGCCAATCCTGTGATCATTTTATATCCGGGTGTGGGTATGTTTAGTTATGCAAAAGACAAACAAACAGCACGTGTAGCTGCAGAGTTTTACAGCAATGCTATCAATGTAATGCGTGGCGCTGAAGCCATCTCTACTTATATTTCATTGCCGCATCAGGAAGCATTTAATATTGAATACTGGTTATTGGAAGAAGCCAAATTACAACGCATGCCAAAGCCAAAATCTTTGAGTGGACGTATTGCTTTGGTTACAGGAAGTGCTGGTGGAATTGGAAAAGCTATTGCCAAGAAATTTGCGGAGGAAGGTGCTTGTGTGATTTTAAATGATATCAATCAGGAAAGATTGGATGGTGCAGTTGCAGCGTTTAAAAAACTATTTGGCAATGATGTAGTGGCATCCACTTTATTAAATGTAACAGATGCACAATCGATTGAAACTGCTTTTAAAGAAACGGCATTAGCATTTGGTGGTGTTGATTTAATCGTGAATAATGCAGGGATCAGTATTTCAAAAGCTATTGCTGAACATAGTGTAGAAGAGTGGGATAGATTATATGATATCTTAGTAAGAGGACAGTTTATCGTTTCTAAAAAAGCAGTGGAATTGATGCGTAAGCAGGGATTCGGTGGAGACATTGTAAATATTGTGTCAAAGAATTCTGTTGTGGCTGGGCCCAACAACGCAGGCTATGGTTCTGCAAAAGCAGCACAGGCACATTTAACCAGATTGTTAGCGGCAGAATTAGGTCCGGATAGAATTCGTGTAAATACCGTAAACCCAGATGCTGTGATTTCGGATAGCAATATCTGGGCAGGCGGATGGGCTGAAGGTAGAGCGAAGGCATATGGTATAACAGTTGAAGAATTGCCAGCTTATTATGCAAAAAGAACTTTGCTGGGCGAAACGATTTTGCCTGATGATATTGCCAATGCATGTTTTGCGCTGGTAGGTGGATTGCTGAATAAATCAACCGGGAATAGCATCAATGTGGATGGAGGCGTTGCTGCTGGATTTTTGAGATAGTTAAAATGAATAATTCATGGAAAATAGTTTTCAGAGAGTGGCATTTAAAATGAAACTCATCAAAGGTTTTGAAGCTGAATACCAAAAAAGGCACGATGAAATCTGGCCTGAATTACAAGCACTTTTAAAGGATTCGGGAATCAGTGAATATTCGATTTTTTTGGAAGAAGAAACCGGAAACCTTTTCGGATTTTTGAAAATAGAACATCCAGTAAAACTAGATAAATTGCCATCCTACCCTGTGATGCAGCAATGGTGGCTATATATGGGCGATATCATGGAAACTAATTCAGATCATTCACCAGTTAGTATACCTTTAAAGGAGGTTTTTTATTTGCCATAATTTAGAACTAGTTTAGAAAGAATAAAACGATTGTTATGCGAATAGAAAAGAATAGAATTGCTGATTATAATAACACACTATTAGCTGCACATAAAAGAAAATTTGATTTTGCTGCAGAAAATATTTCTAATGTAGAATCAATTATTCAAAAGCTTGTTGCATTTAATGTGGCAATCCCTAGTTGGGCTTTAGGTACCGGCGGAACAAGGTTTGGTCGTTTCCCTGGAGGTGGTGAGCCAGCCACTTTAGAACAGAAAATGGAAGACGTGGGTTTGTTGCATGCATTGAATCAATCAAGTGGTGCCATTTCTTTGCATATCCCCTGGGATATACCAGAAAATTATCAGGAGATTAAAAGTTTAGCTGCCGGTTTCGATTTAAAATTCGATGCGGTTAACACCAATACTTTTCAGGATCAGAAAGATCAAGCCTTAAGTTATAAATTCGGCTCCTTACAACATACTAATAAAGCGGTTCGTAAGCAAGCAATCCAACACAATATAGAAGTGATCAAGCATGGCGTGGAACTCGGTTCAAAAGCATTAACAGTATGGCTTAGTGATGGCAGTTGTTTTCCTGGTCAGCTGAATTTTAGAAAAGCATTTCAGAATACACTTGAAAGCTTGGAAGAAATCTATGCGGCATTACCCGAAGACTGGAAAGTGTTTATTGAATACAAATGTTCAGAACCCAATTTTTATTCCATGACGGTTGGCGATTGGGGACAGTCATTATTATTTGCAAATAAACTCGGACCTAAAGCAAAGACATTGGTAGATCTTGGTCACCATTTACCCAATGCCAACATTGAACAAATTGTAGCCCTTTTATTAATGGAAGGAAAACTTGCAGGTTTTCATTTCAATGATAGTAAATACGGAGATGATGATCTAACAGTTGGAGCCATGAAGCCATATCAATTGTTCCTAATTTTTAATGAACTTGTTGAGGGTATGGATGCAAGAGGAATGAACCATGCGAATGATCTGGGGTGGATGATTGATGCGAGTCATAACGTTAAAGATCCTTTAGAAGATTTGTTACAATCAGTAGAAGCTATTATGCTTTCTTATACGCATGCATTATTGGTGGATCGGAAGAAACTAAATGAAGCACAGGAATCTAACGATGTGGTAGTTGCGCAAGAAATTTTACAAAATACTTTTAGAACTGATGTGCGTGCCATTGTTGCTGAAGCAAGATTAAGATCAGGTGGTTCACTGGATCCTATCGGATTTTTTAGAGCACAAAAAATCAGAGAGCAGTTAATTGCTCAAAGAGGCAAATCTTCAATTGCTACAGGATTATAATGGAAGCCATTTCTGTCATAGCTATTTTTGATATTGGCAAGACCAATAAGAAACTGCTTTTATTTGATGAGCATTATACATTAGTGTGGGAAAAATCAACTCAATTTGAAGAGATTTCAGATGAAGATGGATT
>JBAXHC010000156.1:0-5242 GCA_037139075.1 Bacteroidota bacterium | reverse complement strand
GCTGCTTCTCCAAACTAATAGAGGAACAGACGGGTGGAGATTTTGTTTATTTTTTAAAATAAACAATTTATTAATAAACATTCTTTAATAAATATTTGTATCAATTGTAATTGCGTCAAAAATTTCCATTACTCCAAAAAATAAAGTATTGAAATCAATCCATTTGCTTTATTAATTAATTGACTTAATCTTTTAGTCCTTAAAACTCCACTCGGTACTGAGTTTGAGTGTAATTATCTATATACACTTTTAGAAAATATTCTTGTATTTCAAAATGTTTTTATTGAGTACTGTTTAATATTAAGCAGTATTATAATTCAAAATTATTAACACACTTATGTTTTGTTTTTTAAAAAGTAATAATTGTTATTGATAATTTATGTAACTGTTTATTAATATTAAACCGATAAAATAAAGATCAGTTTTACAATCTTTAAATAAAGAAAATTATTTTTTATAAGGTCTGATAGAAGATTTTATAAAATCATTATTCTTTATATAACTATAGATTATTAGTTCGTATTAGTCAATGGTATAAACTATAAATATTTTTATAAACTAGTAAATATTAATTAATGATACATTGGAAAAAAAAGATAAAATGGTTTTTGATGGTGATCATAAGTTTTACGACTTATGTTTTGCCTGCACAGGAAGTTAAGCAAATAAATGGGTCGGTAATTTCTGAAAATGGAGAGTTATTAAACGGCGTTAATATTGTTATAAAGCAATCTAACAGCTCTTTAAAGAAAGCAACTACCACTGATGCAAAGGGAATGTTTAATATTCCTTTATTGAAAACTGGAAGTAAATACCAAATCAGTTTCAGTTATGTTGGGTATCAGGAATATATTCTTTCTTATACACCCAAAAGCAGTGATAATTTGAATTTAACTATCAAATTAAAACAAGCAGTATCCAATTTAAATGACGTTGTTGTTGTTGGTTATGGTACTTCCAGTAAAAAGGATATAACTGGTGCCATCACTTCACTTAAGTCTGAAGATTTTAATGTTGGCGTTGTTTCTTCACCTGCAGAACTATTGCAAGGTAAAGTAGCGGGATTAAACGTAACGAAAAGTGGCGATCCTAGTCAGTCGCCCTCTGTTGTATTGAGAGGCCCTTCTACAATAAGAACAGATAATGGAGCGCAGGAGCCATTTTATGTAATTGACGGAGTACCAGGTGCTTCAATTGATATATTGGCACCTTCAGATATTGAAAGTATAGATGTATTGAAAGACGCTTCATCTACAGCGATTTATGGTTCCAGGGCGGCTAACGGAATTATCATCGTAACTACTAAAAAGGCAAAAGCTGGTCAATCAAGACTTTCATATAATTCTTATGGATCTATGCAGAAAGTTTCAAAGAAAATAGATATGCTTACTGGTGATGAGCTTCGTAAATATCTTTCTGATAATTCCTTATTGCCTTTATCGAAGCCAATAGATGATGATGGTTCAAATATCAATTGGCAAGATCTTATAGAAAGAAAGAGCTATTCTCAAAATCATAATATCTCTTTCAGTGGGTCGTCTGTTAATGCAGAGTATGGTGCAAGTGTCAATTATTTTAAAAATGATGGTATCATTAATCGTACTTCACTTGAAAGAATCATTTATAGAGGCTATGTAAATCAAAGGTATTTTAATGATAAATTAAACCTGAGTTTAAATTTAACTAACAGTACATCAAATGGTAATGATGTTGTGCAGCCATATATTTTGTCGGGTATGTTATTCTATTTACCAACGGTTAGTCCATTCAATACAGATGGAACATACAAAGAAAACTTTACACGAACTGGTAGTGGAACTTTAAATCCATTATCATTATTAAATAATAATACCATTAAAACAAATGATACCAAAACATTGATCAATGGTGTTGTTCAGTATGAAATTATTAATGGTCTTAAATTTACTTTGAGCGGATCTACACAAAAAGATCAGTATAACTATAATAGTTATTATAATAGTGCATCCGGCTTAGCTGTAAATTTAAATGGAGTTGCACATAGAACATCTATTGCAAATACCAATAACATCCTAGAAACTTATTTTAATTATAATAGGAGTATTGGGCAGCATAATATTAAACTTTTGGCAGGTTATTCTTATCAGCAAAACAGAACGAATGATGGTTTTGGGATACAGACTCAAAATTTTTCAAATGATAATCTAACCTACAATAATTTATTTTTATCAAACCCTGCATCTATTGCACAAATAGCATTCGATAATAGCCCGATCTCTACGCTTAGAATTATTTCGTATTATGGTCGTGTTCAATATCAGTACTCTGATAAATATTTATTTCAGGCATCTTTAAGAGATGATGGGTCTTCTGCTTTTGGTGCTAATCATAGATATGGTTTATTTCCAGCAGCATCAGTTGGCTGGAGGATGATCAATGAAAACTTTATCAAAAAATATTCTTTTATCAGCGATCTTAAATTAAGAGCAGGCTATGGTGTTTCAGGAAATAGTGTTGGTTTTGATGCGTTTTCTTCCATATTAGTTTATGGTACACAGGGAAATGGCAGCAGATTTTTGTATAACGGAAATATTACCAATGCCATTGGTCCTGTAAGAAATAATAACCCGGATCTAAAATGGGAAAGTACTGCTACTTCTAATATAGGTTTGGACTTTGGACTATTTAAAAATAGAATTACAGGTTCGGTAGATTACTATATTAAGAAGACCTCTGATCTGATCTATGCGCAGTATCCGGTTTCTTTAACACAGTACTTCACAAATACTATTACAGCCAATGCAGGAAATATTAAGAACAGCGGTATCGAAGTTCAATTGAATGGTCTTGTGGTAAAAAATAAAAACTTCTCCTGGAAAACATCTTTGAATTTTTCTCATAATAAAAATGTGGTGGAGAGTCTTTCTAATGGTCTATTCAATCTGCCTTCTTTTTACACTGCTCAGTTAGGTGGTAAAGGACAGTCAGGAAATTATAGTCAGATTGTTCAGCCAGGTTATGCACTAGGTACTTTTTATCTCTGGCATTATATGGGTAAAAACGCAGCTGGCGTAAGTACTTATTTAAATGCTGCAGGAAATACAATTGCTACACAGCCTTTAACAACGGATCAGCGTATTGCAGGTAATGCCCAACCTAAATTGATATATGGTTTCAGTAATAGCTTTACTTATAAGCAATTTGATTTTAACTTCTTAATTCGTGGTGTTACTGGAAATCAAATTTTAAATGCAACCCTTGCAAACCTTAATAACCCTTCTGATGCCAGGCTACAGAATATTCCAAGATTTACTTTGGGAGAATCTGCAAAGGATATCAATGGGTACCTGATATCAGATCGTTTTTTAGAGAATGGTTCTTATTTACGTCTTGATAATGCATCTCTTGGATACAGCTTCAAACCAAAAATACAAGCTATTAAAAGTGTTCGCTTGTATCTAACTGCTTCGAATCTATTTGTGATTACCAAATACAAAGGAATTGATCCTGAAATTAATATGGGTGGTCTTACTCCAGGGATAGACAATAATAATTTTTATCCAAAAACTCGTAGTTATTTAATTGGACTTAACGCAACATTCTAATCCTTAAAAGGTAAAAAGATGAAAAAAATATATGTAATTATAACAGGGGTTATCATGATTTTTATGATAAACTCCTGCACTAAACTTGATGTGCCTGTTGAATCACAATATGTGAATGGCAACTTTCCAAATACAAATGCAGATTATACTGCTTTGTTAGGTACCATCTATTCAAACCTCTCTTCCAACTTTGCAGTAAACTACTGGCGGATGCAGGAACTATCGACAGATGAAGCCATTTTGCCTGCTCGTGATGGTAATTTTGATGATGGTGGTCAATACAGACAATTACATTATCATAGCTGGACATTTGATCATCCCAATGTAACAGGTATATGGCAATGGGGTTTTAGTGGAATAAATACCTGCAATCGTTTATTGACCGTAGTAAATAATGCAAACTCTTCTGCAAGTGTAAAAGCAGCATATACAGCTGAGATAAGAGCGATGCGTGCATTGTATTATTTCTTTATGTTGGACATATATGGAAACGTACCTATCATTACTAGTTTCCCAGTGCTTGAATTGCCAGCAACTCAGCCAAGAGCTAAAGTATATCAGTTTATAGAAAGTGAACTTTTAGCGGTTTTGCCTTCGTTACCTTCCAAATCGAATAGTATTTCAGTTAATATTTTACAATACGGACGCCCAACTAAGGGTATGGTATTTGCCTTGTTATCTAAAATGTATCTTAATGCTGAAGTTTATGTTGGTACACCACGTTATCAAGATGTAGTAGCAATGGCTGATAGTGTTCAAAACAATGGCAACTATTATCTTGATGCAAAATATAGGGATATATTTTTGCCAAATAATGGTCCTCAGATAAATGAAACCATCTTTGCAATTCCTTATGATCAGCAGATTCCTGGAAATCAGTTTACCAGATTTGGATTCTTTTATTATCTGGCACCAACTTATGGTTTTAGTGTAGGATTGAGTATTGCAATGAGTACAACACCTGAGTTTTATAATCGTTTTAATTTACCTGGTGATTTCAGAACCAAAACCTGGTTGGCAGGTCCTCAGTACATTCCAGATGGCAATGGTGGGTTCACTTCTCAACCAGCATATTTTCCTGGTACTACCACGCAAATCTATATCAATCCAATTTTAACTTTAGTTCCTCCGAAGCCGATGGATCTTGGTAATACTATTGCAACTCAAAGTGAAGGTGTAAGATCCATTAAATATTATCCGGATCCTACCATGATTCAGGCAACTCGATTAAATGGAAACGACGTACCAGTATTTCGTCTGGCAGATATCTATTTAATGAAAGCAGAAGCTATACTTCGTGGTGCTTCAGCTACAACAGTAAATGGAGAACTACAAACTCCGTTGGTTTTGTGTAATAAAATAAGAGCACGTTCAGGTGCACAGTTAGCTTCTTCTATGGATCTTCCAGGTATATTAGATGAACGTGCAAGAGAACTATCATGGGAAGCATGGCGTCGTAATGATCTGATTCGTTTTGGACTTTATGAACAGAGTTATCCTTTACCTAATGATAATCTGATAATGAATACAGATGTTAGCCGCAGACTTTATCCAATTCCTTCAACAGAATTAAAAACAAATCCTAACTTAATTCAGAATCCTGGTTACTAATTGTTTCATATACAACTTACAGAGAATGGTAAATTAAAAGTTTACCG
>JBAXHC010000155.1:0-5751 GCA_037139075.1 Bacteroidota bacterium | reverse complement strand
TTATAGCTACTTGTATTTATGCTTTACTGGCGTTAGTGGTGAAATGGATTCTCTAAAGCTTAATTATTTTGTAAGTACCAATTAGTTGGGCTTTTCTGTCATAAATACTTAACGTATAAATACCCGGCGTCAGCATTGAAATTTCAATTTGTTCTTTGTCTTTTACATTTGATTTTGACATCACAGCTTTCCCACTAAAATCTAAAAGTTCAATTTTTACAAGATCGGTTTGCACGGTATTAAAAGTTACTGATATCAGATTATGTGCAGGATTAGGATACACATTTAAAACAGAATCAATAATCAAATTAAAATTTGGATTTGGCCGATCCTGATAAATATATTTTTCAGAAAATGCACTAATACAATCGTTTATAGTTACTCTAACAGAATATATTCCATTCACGATCGGTTTAAATGAAATATTTGTTTCCCCCGATATGGTATTTAATGTGTCTGAATACCATTGATTCCCTTGATTAGAACTACTCACCAAGACTCTTAGCATATTACTTGTTATAATAGGCTTTAGAGGAATCGGATAAACAATAACTTCAACTGCTTTAGAGGATATAGTTTTATTTACAACTTTATAGCTACCGCCCACTTTGGCCGTATACATCTGCAATGTGTCTCCAGCTAATAATACACCATCTAGATACCATCTATTCCCAAAATTTATAGAAGAATTCAAAACAATACTATCTCCTAAGCAAAAAGCTAATGGCTTATTATTACTTATGACTGGAACATTTATCAGCACTTGATTAGTAGTAATAGTTACTGGTAAAGAAGTAGCACTACAACCTGATGCAGAAGAAACTTTTACAGTATAAATGCCTGAATTCTTAACTATTAAAGTTTGACCAGTTTCAGCAATTAAATCGACTCCATTTAATGTCCATTGATTACCTACTGCAATCGAGGATGTCAAAACAGTACTGTCTCCAATATTAAAAACCAGGGGAAGTTGATTACTTATAACTGGGATTGATTGAGATGAAATAAATGTAATTGAAATTTGAGTACTTAGATTACTTGGACATCCATCAATAACAGAAGCCAATCGATAATTTCCAGTTGTATTAATTTGTATTTTAGAGCTAACAGCCCCATCTATCTTTATTGTATCAAGAAACCATTGATTATTTGTAGATATAGATGATAAAAGAATACTAGAATCACCTTTACAAAGTGTAGTTGCCCCTTTATAAATGATAGCTGGACTATTTGGGTAAATACAAAATTGTTGAAAAATACTGTCAGAAGGTAAATGAGTAGAATCACCAGGGGTTACAGCTGCAATAGTTACAGTACCTGGATTATTAATTAAAAGTGTATCGTTTGCTAGTATAGCAGTGCCTTTAATGACCGAATAACTAACAGTTTTATTATTTGAGTTATATGCCTTTAACTTGATAGCTAAATCTTTTGAATACAAAGTGTCCTTAACGACAGGAAATATCAGATCGTTTTTATTTGGCGCAGCAGTTGTAAGAATAGTAAATGGTTTATTAGTAATTCCTATTATTGAATTATTATCAGAAATATTCAAAGCCCGAATTAAACACTTGCTCGAATTAATATTGGTTGTAACAATAGTATATGGCACATTAATTTTTGAATTTATAGAATACGATTTATTTACAACACCCTGCACAGAAAAGCTGATAGGTATCTTCCAATCATAAAGTCCCAAAGTTGCCATTGTTCTTGTAATTGTTACCCAGGTACTTCCACTATCAATTGAATATTGTAACAAAACTGAATCTTCAAAATTTATAGTAGTCCATTTAATAGTATAGGTTGACCCTCCAACTAATATTTCGTTTTCGTATGGCCGTTTTACAATTAATTTATTAAGGTTACTTCTTTGAGTATGTCCATCAAAGCTTCCACCATGAAATTTCACCGGGTCAAAATTTTGAATAAGTCCACCTATTTTATTGTTGTAAATAGTAACTACATTCACAACAGTATCATTGAAATCTGCAATTCGAAGCCATAGACTATCAGTTAGACTATTGGGCAAAATCCAATTAAAAGCTTCATTGGAAGCAGTGATTGAATCTTTTATTGTTATCCAATTATTTAGTTCCGCATTTTTGTAAGAAATTTTAATTGCATCTACTCCTGGCGCTAACCATTCTATACTCTTTGGAGTTCCCTTCACCCAATTTAATGAGTCCGTATTATTGATTATATTTTTTGAAGTAAGTGTAAATAAAGAATCAGAAAGAGAAAATAAAGAAGCATCATATGAATTTATAATTCTGATTAAACACAAATTAGATGGACTATTTGGTGTTTTCCACGAATAAACATTGGCACTCGTTGTAATATTAGAATCAATTAATAACCAATTTTTTCCACTATCTGAAGAAAATTCTATTGATAATCTTTCCAAATTTTCTGATCTCCACTTAATATCATAACGATTTAAAACAGACAACGATTCTCCACCAATAGGAGTAAGTAATTTTATCGACTTTTTACTATTTGAAGATAGCGTATGGCCATCATATGCACCTCCATGAAATTTCAACTGATCACCTAAGGGAAGAAGTTGCGAAACTATTAAAGCAGAAGTATCACGGGTAGTAGAGTCGCTATAATCTGCCAATACAATTTTAAAACTATCAGCAAAATTTGCGTTTATAATTTTATTAATTGATTCATAGTTCGCAGGTATTGAATCTGCAATAATGGATAGCTTATTTGAAACTAATGTATACACTTTTAACAAGCTAATTCCCCCACTTATCCAACTTATCGGCAAGGGGGTTTGCTTAAACGCAATCGCTGAACCATCAGGTTGTCCAATTTTTAATAGTTTTTTCCTGATCACAAAGTTTATATCGCTATTATCAAAAATGGTAGTATCAGATACATCCTCTACTTTAATTAAAGCCAGATCTGTAGGAGTATTCGGAACTGTCCAATCATAATTGCAAGAAGAAGCAGGATATTCTTTTAATATAGTTTGCCAACTTACTCCATTATCTGGTGAGAATTTAAGATTGATTCTATCTATATTATTTTGTTTCCAATGAATTGTATATGTGGTGCTTCCAAAAATAGAATCCACTTTATTGGGTGCCAATACAGTAATTTGTTTATTGAAATTATTAGAAACGGCATGCCCATCAAATGAACCTCCCTTAAACTTATTTGACGTACCAACTATTAGTCCATTTATTAAAACTGCATATTTTGAAGTGTCAACAACTGATGAATCTTCTTTATTTATAATCTTTATAAAACAAGACGAACCAAGACTATCAGGAACTACCCAATTAAAATAAAAATTATAAGCGCTTAGGGAATCTGCAATTTTTATAAAGGATATCTTATTGTTGAAACTAGCATATATAGCAACGCTATTGATTCCACTGGATACCCAGGTAATTGGCAGAACCGTTTTTGCAATTACATTGGCTGGCAGCGAATCTATAAGAATGCTAGGAAGGGGTATTTTAAAGGGTTTTGCTCTGTTATAGCTTGCAGTACTAGTATTAAGCACATCTGAAATTCGTATAAAACAACTATCTGAAATTTTATTTGGAACAACCCATGGAAAATATTGCGCAGAAGCAGGATAACTAGAAGCAATGATCGTCCAGGTTCTTCCTGAATCAAGAGATGATTCAATCATTATATTGTCGATATTCTGACTGGTCCACTCAATTCGTTGAGTAGAATAAGCTGGCCATACATCTCCCAATGAAGGTTTAGTTAGTTGCAATACTTGGGTTAATCCAGGAATAGCAAAAACAGTAAATAATAATATAAGTAAATTTTTCTTCAAGCTTTGAATGATTAGTTATCAGATGGGGCAGAACGAACAGATCTAAAGCTTATTAAATTTCCACCACTGTTACTTCTACCAGATACCGCCCCCTGCTTGTAAATAAAAGATCCACCCATCAAAGCTGGTCCATTATTGCCTTGAGTTAAAAATTCATTTGAATCAGCCATTCCTTGAGCATTTAACATACCGTCTCCATTCTTCTTATATGAAAAGGTTCTACTCGAAACACTTCCAATACTCAAAACTATTTGAGGCGCATTTTTACTAAAATCCATAATCCCATAATAGGTGGCCCCAGATGAAATTCTTGAGGAAGTATCATTTGCAAAAACACCAACCCTATAAGGACCATTTCCACCATCTCCAGTCGAATTAACAGAAGCGTAAATTGGATTTATATATCTTTTATATATATTATAATTAGTAAAGTTTTCAGTCCCATTTTCAATCCCATTGTATAGCAGTGTGTTCGTGTTTGCCATTGTATTGATTGATGCCAATGTAGTATCATTACCCCAAGCCCAATCAAATCCAGACCAAGCAGAAGTAGTATCAGAATTTGAATAATTGTAAATAATTGGATACGACTTAAATGTTGGTGGCAAAGGCCCTCTACAAGCTTTCTCATATTCCAATTCTGTGATGGGTCTTAATGCGGACCAGTCACTAAATGAGAAATAATATTGTTGATATCCAATTCCAAGTGCTCTATCTGGTCTTGTTACTGTATACTTTACCTCATTTGAATCGAGCTGAATAGTATGCCTTTGTAAATCAATTGGAGTATAGCCAAAATATGGATCTAATGATTGCAATGCTAATTTATATTTTGCATTTACTTTTTTCAATCTAGTAGTGTCTACATAATTACCAAGGTTTGAGGAATCCCTTAAAGAAAGAGTATTTAAAAAATCAGCATATTGTCCCTGAGAAACTTCATACTTCATACAATAGAAAGAACGATAACCAGTTGGAAAATCTGGATATTCTGATATTTTATCTCCTGATATATCTAAACCATCTAAGCCAGAAATTCTAATGCCAGAATTATATAATAAAGCATCGTCTCCATTACCAGAATTAATATTCAGAAAGGTGTTTACCAAAGGGCTCCATTTATCTGTTATAGTCACATAATTATTAGGTGCATTTTTTAATTGAAAACTATATGAACTTTTATTGGTACCATTTCCGTCCCCAATACAAAAACTTCCTGTGGGCACATATACCATTTCAGTAGCAAACACTTTCAATTCTACACTGTCAATAAGCGTTACCCCATCTGCACCATAATTCCAATTCAGTTTTAAACTATCCATTTTAATATTACCACTGCCAATAGATTGCCGATAATAAAACACCCCCTTATTATCTGATGGGAAAGCGAATTTCATCATGGCTGTTCCAGTTCCAGCATCATTGCCAGTAGGCGACATAGTAAGGTGTCGATATTTCCAAACACTATCCTTTGGCTCTCTATATTTTATAAAAATCCAAGCGGCATCCCAGTTAATGCTATCTCTCCAGGAATTATCCCAGGAAATATTAAATTTTATCATTGCTGTTTTGGCAATTCGATTTGTATCACATATTGATACTTTTTGAATTGATATTCCATTTGCAAATGATTGCATTGTAAATGCCAAGAGAAAAAATACTATTAGAGTAATACTCTTTTTCATATTTCAATAATTAAGAAGTTCAAAAAAAAGGTAAGATACTTAGAGGGGATAAATCATCTATCTATACAAGATAACTTATTACATAAAGTTAACTTATACATCATAGCAATAAATGATAATAATCATCATTAGATCATTCGAACGCCGAAATGCTTATATCTATTGAGCTAAAAGTGCAATAATAAATAATGTTGCAACATAGTTTACCAAATAAAAGTACCAACGGACCCGGCATCTAAACTTGTAGTTATCCATTTG
>JBAXHC010000154.1:0-5768 GCA_037139075.1 Bacteroidota bacterium | reverse complement strand
CGCAAGCGGCAGGAGGGGTGCATTTAATATTTAGTAATTCTATTACACTTTTCACTCTTATCTCTTATCTCTTATCTTTTTCCTATATTTAAATTCATAAAAAACTTGCCATATGACACCATTTGTTGCAGAACTTGTTGGTACCTGTTTAATTATTGTTTTAGGAGAAGGCGTAGTTGCCAATGTGGTGCTTGCTAAGACCAAAGGAAATGGGGGCGGATTAATTGCCATTACCTTTGGTTGGGCAATTGCTGTGTTTGTGGGTGTGTTTAGTACTTCAGCTGCCAGTGGGGCACATTTGAATCCCGCGGTTTCCATCGGACTAGCTATGGCCGGAAAATTTGAATGGGCATTAGTTCCTACTTATATATTGGCGCAATTATTAGGTGCCATGCTGGGATCAACTTTGGTCTGGATCCATTATCGTCAACACTTGGATGCTACAGATGATGCAGCTACTAAATTGGCTTGTTTTTCTACTGGCCCTGCCATCAAAAATAATTTTCAAAACGTATTTAGTGAAGTGTTGGGCACTTTTATATTGGTGATAGCCGTACTTTTTATGACGAAAGCCACCAATAGCTTGGGTCCTTTAGATGCATTACCTGTGGCATTAGTGGTATTGGGTATTGGGTTAAGTCTTGGCGGAACCACCGGATACGCCATCAATCCGGCCCGTGATTTGGGTCCGAGGATCATGCATAGCTTGCTTCCTATGAAGGGAAAGGGCAGCAGTGATTGGGGCTATAGCTGGATACCGGTTGTGGGTCCTGCAATTGGCGCTGTTCTGGCAGCCCTGGTTTTTAAGGCACTTCAGTAAAAATGGCGGAAATGTTGAAAATATCTTAAAAAAACCTTGCTTTTTCTAGCAAATGGGCTTTTTTGAAAGGTTCTATCCCTTACCTTTGCCGCCAAATCGGGATGGCTAATTCCGATTCGAATTTCGTACATTTTTTAAACCTATATATATCTCCAGAAATGGCTACAAAAGGTAAGATCAAGCAGATTATTGGTGCGGTAGTGGACGTTCATTTTCCAGATGATAACACTTTGCCCGAAATTTTCAACGCATTGGAAATCACCAAAGAAAACGGTGATAAACTAATTTTAGAGGTTCAGCAACACCTTGGAGAAGACAGCGTTCGTACCATCGCAATGGACGGAACAGAAGGTCTTGTTCGTGGAATGCAAGTAATTGACACAGGTAAAGCTATCGCGATGCCTGTTGGCCCATTGGTGAATGGCCGCTTGTTCAATGTAACCGGCGACGCAATCGATGGTCTTCCACAAGTAAGTAAAGAAGGCGGACGCCCGATTCACAATAAACCCCCATTATTCGAAAACTTAAGTACGGCTTCTGAGATCCTGTATACAGGTATCAAAGTAATCGACTTGATCGAACCATATGCAAAAGGTGGTAAGATTGGTTTGTTTGGTGGTGCTGGTGTTGGTAAAACAGTATTGATTCAGGAATTGATTAACAATATCGCGAAAGGCCACGGTGGTCTTTCAGTATTTGCTGGTGTGGGTGAGCGTACTCGTGAGGGTAACGACTTATTACGTGAGATGATTGAAGCGGGTATCATGAACTATGGTGAAGCTTTCAAACATAGCATGGAAGAAGGTGGATGGGATTTGAGCAAAGTGGATATGGAAGGATTGAAAGAATCGAAAGCTACTTTCGTATTCGGACAAATGAACGAACCTCCAGGAGCACGTGCGCGTGTGGCTTTGAGCGGTTTAACGGTGGCGGAATATTTCCGCGATGGTGATGGTACTGGAAAAGGTAAGGACATCTTGTTCTTCGTAGATAATATCTTCCGTTTCACTCAGGCTGGTTCTGAGGTGTCGGCTTTATTAGGTCGTATGCCATCAGCCGTAGGTTATCAGCCTACATTGGCAACAGAAATGGGATTGATGCAAGAACGTATCACTTCAACCAAGAATGGTTCTATTACCTCTGTTCAAGCGGTATATGTTCCTGCGGATGACTTGACCGATCCGGCTCCTGCAACTACCTTCGCTCACTTGGATGCAACTACGGTATTAAGCCGTAAGATTGCCGATTTGGGTATTTATCCTGCGGTGGATCCTTTGGATTCTACTTCTCGTATTCTTACGCCATTGATCGTAGGTGATGTGCATTATGATTGTGCTAACCGCGTTAAATTGATCTTACAACGCTACAAAGAATTACAAGATATTATTGCCATCCTGGGTATGGACGAATTGAGCGATGATGATAAGATGACCGTTCAACGTGCTCGTAAAGTGCAACGTTTCTTGAGTCAGCCTTTCTTCGTAGCAGAACAGTTCACAGGATTGAAAGGTGTGTTTGTTGATATCAATGATACCATCCGTGCATTCAACGCCATCATGGACGGTGAAGTGGATGAGTATCCTGAAGCAGCATTTAACCTGGTAGGTACTCTGGAAGATGCAGTTGAAAAAGGTAAGAAAATGATGGAAGCGGCTAAAGCTTAATTAAAAGAATAGTAATGAACGTAGAAATATTAACACCCGAAAGAAAGTTGTACAGCGGAGATGTGTTTGGTGTTCAATTACCAGGCATCACGGGTCTTTTTGAAATTTTAGAAAAACACGCTCCTTTAGTAAGTGCTTTAGGAAAGGGTACCGTTAAAATTCTGAAAGATAAAAACAGCTTTGAACACTATACCATTGAAAGTGGTTTTGTGGAAGTGTTGAATAATAAAGTTACTGTGTTGGTGGAAGGCGCAAAAGAAGCCTAAGCCACATTGAAATAGTTTTATAAGAGCTCGGAATTTTCCGGGCTCTTTGTATTTAAAGCATCAAATAAAATTTTACATTTAAGCATGTATCCAGCAGATAACTATTATACCATAAAGCCGAAAAATCAACGGAATAGAACCTTGCTGATTATTGCAGCAGTGTTAGGTTTTTTTATGGCGGTATATATTTTGTTTTCGCAAGTGTTGCCAAAGATTGCTATCCATTTTATTTCTGTACAGAATGAAATTGACATGGGCAATCAATTTTTTCATGGGATGCAGGAAGAAATTAAATTCGATAAAAACGCGAGTGCTATTTTACAAAATTTTGCAGATCAATTACACTTGAGTAAAGAGTATCCGATCAAAGTTTCTGTGGCAGTTTCTGATGAAGTAAATGCCTATGCTTTACCCGGCGGACACATCGTGGTAAATACTGGCATCTTAAAAGAATTGCAAACACCTGAATCATTAGTGGCATTGCTGAGCCATGAGTCAACTCATATTAATCGCAGGCATAGTTTGCAAAATATTTTATCCTCGATGGGTTCTGGTTTTGTGATTAGTTTATTTACAAATGCTGCTGGAAGCGCAGCTAAAATAATTGTAGGCAACGCTGATTTTTTAGTGCATATGAATTATTCCAGAAAATTAGAGCAGCAAGCAGATGAAGAAGGAATGGTGCTGATGCAAAGAAATAATATTGATCCAAAAGGAATGTTAGAATTGATGCAGCGACTAAAAGATGCAAACGATGACTCATCCATGAAAGCCTTGTCGTTCCTGAGTTCTCACCCATTGACAGACGAAAGAATTGCAGATGCAGAAAGATATTCAAAGGCTCATCCTTTTACTGCACACCAAAGCAATGAATTGTTGGAAGATTATTGGAAGCAATTAAAATTTGTAGTTAAAACAGACGATTAATTCAACTGTGGATCTTTTGGATAATTGATCATCTGTTGGTACTCGCCACCTAAATCGAATAAGGCTTCTTTCCATATTTCGTCAATGTTTTTATAGAAACAAAGTCTGCGGGTAGCGCTACGCGTGATCCATGTTTTTTCTGATAATTCTTCCACTAATTGTCCGGCACCCCATCCACTGTATCCGATATAAAAACGAATATCATCTTCATTTAATTCTTTGGTAAGAATCAGGGATAATACCATTTCAAAATCGCCACCCCAGTAAATACCATCAATGAGTTCTGTGCCGCCCAATAGATCGGGTTTGCGATGAATAAAATGTAGGGAATCTTTTTGAACGGGTCCGCCAATAAACACAGGAAAATTACAACCCTCTAATACTTCCAGCAGATCTCCAATTACCTGATGGTGTAGTTTATTGAGTACAAATCCAAAACTTCCCTGTTCTTCATGATCGCATAATAAAATAACAGTGCGCTGAAAGTTTGGGTCTTTCAAAAAGGGATCAGATATCAGCAATTGGCCAGATTCCGGAGCTGTCATATATGAAAAATTAGTACAAAGGAATTTAACTGCAAAAAATATTCTTTGTCCGTTAAAAAGCTCATAAATACAAATATCCGGGTGTTCCTTAGTATTTCAAACCGTTATATTTGTAAGAATGAAGCGAACTTTCCCCATCATTATCATACTGATCTCTTTGTCACTCCTGGGTCTTCTGCTATTGCAGGCTTCCTGGTTGAACAACCTGATTAAAGTAAGAGAGGGTCAGTTAAATAATAAGCTAAGTTCAAACGGCTTAGCTGTAGCTGCAGATCTATATAAAAAAGTTTATAGTGGACAGGTGATACGACCAAGAAAATCTGGAATGGGTGGATTTAATTCTGATTTTCATTTGCACGTTATTAAGCCATTAACGATAGGAGAAAAATTTTCTGTAGATGAAGTATCCGCCAAATTGCGCAAAGAGTTTTTAACCGACGAGTGGCATCATTTAGAATTTGAGTTTGCTATTTATTCTTCCACCCAGGAAATTGAAATGCTGACTGGGGGTTATGAGAAAGCGAGTTTAGATACTAGCGTTAATAAAGCATTTATCATTCCCATATTGCCAGATGAATCCATCACGCTGGATGACATGGCCAGTTATGAACAACTGATTGTTCTCATTCCAAATTATACGAAACAGGTTTGGGCATCTTTAGAGTGGGTAATTATTGGTGCCGGTGTTTTTATGTTGATCATCATTGCTGCATTCTATGTAACAGTTCGGTCTTTGTTGAATCAGAAAAAATTGAGTGAGATCAAGAGTGATTTTATCAATAATATGACACACGAATTCAAAACTCCGCTAGCTACTATTTCTTTGGCGGTGGATGCATTGAAAAATGAAAAAGTATTATCAAGTCCGGAGAAACGTGAATACTTCAGGAGTATCATTAAAGAAGAGAATATTCGGATGAACAAACACGTAGAAACCATTCTGCAAGCTGCTTTGATGGATCGGCAAGAATTAAAATTAAACCTTAGCAAAGTGCATTTGCATGAAATGTTAGCACAGGTTTTAGAAAATTATGAATTGCAGTTACAAAGTAGAAATGGTAAAGTGGAAACACTTTTTAATGCCAAGTATGATTTGATTTCAGTAGATGAAGTTCACTTTTCAAATTTGTTATCTAATTTAATTGATAACGCTATTAAATATTCGAACGAAAATATCTTTATAAAAGTCTCCACTCATAGCACCACTAAATTGCTGGTCATTCGGATTGAAGATAATGGAATAGGCATGAGCAAGGAAACCGTAAAACGCATCTTCGAAAAGTTCTACAGAGCACATACAGGTAATCTACATAATGTAAAAGGGTTTGGTTTAGGAATGAGTTATGTAAAAACCGTCATCGATGCACACAAAGGAAAAATTCGTGTAGAAAGTACATTGGGGAAGGGGAGTGTGTTTACGATAGAAATACCCCTCCTGCCGCTTTCTGCATAATTACATTAAAAAAATAAAATTTACTCTCCATCCGCCTGCGGGAAGAGTATATAAAAAATAAAATACCCCTCCTGCCGCTTGCGGGAAGAGTAT
>JBAXHC010000153.1:0-5856 GCA_037139075.1 Bacteroidota bacterium | reverse complement strand
TGTGGCTATAAATTCAGCCAGTAATTTAATTTAAAAACTATCGCACGATTTTTGTTTCTGAATAACGGATCAGTATAGTAGTTGTCTGTATATACTAAAAACAGATCACTCATTGGTTTGTATCGATACTGCAAGCGACTATTGATATTGAAATTATTGGCTTGGGTATTGTACTGCATAAAAGTGGTCCAGAATAAATTGGTGGTGAAATTGATTTCAACTTTAGGGGCAATCAAAAAAAGTTCTGTACTTCCATATTCACCAGGGAATTTCAATTTATTGTATTCTAGTTGTAATGCTAAGTTTACATGTGGTTGTTTTCGGAAAGTAAGAACCGTTCTGATACCTTCATATTCACCATTATATAATCCTCCACCTGCAAGCCTAACAAATAGACTAACCGGTTTCCGGAAATCTGTTTGATAGCCAACCCCGCTTTGATAAAATTGGTAGTTTCCCGCTGGTATTGGTTTGCCTCCAGTAAATGAAGTAGGGAATAGTAAGTTGGATTCATCTCTGTTTACGAAAGTAAAAAGAAACCCTGTGTTCCGAAACATGATATTATAATTCAATTCCTGATTGGTTTCGTTCATTGAATTGTCAGGATTGAAAACGGTATAATTATTTAGAGATAATTGGTGACTATTAATGGCACCTTTTGAAGGAAATATTTTGTATTGTATTTCATTGAAAATATGCTTGAATCCAACACGAATGGTGGTATCACGTGCAGCATCATAATTATTAATTCTTTGCACATAACCCATATCGGTATAGTAGTTAGTACCAACATTGCTTAAATCTACTGTAACACTTAAATGCCTCCCATTATAATTTCCTCCAACATCAATATAATTATCATCTTTAGAAATGCCTTCTTTGAATGAGTGATGATAAGAAGCCCACCCACCCCAGGTTCCTTTCTCATTGTTAAAATCAAATTCAAGACCAGCATTTCTGCCATAGGCATCTAAAGGGTGCATTTTTTTTTCAGCATCAGAAATAAAATTCTGACGGTTTAAAAAATAAGCTTTGATCACAGAACGCTTAAACACTTTTTGATTGATGCTTGCTGCAGTAAAATTTTCAGATGAATAAGCTCCTTTTACGCCAGTCTGCATATTCATAAAGCCAATTCGTGTACTCTTTGAAATATTGCCTGATAGACGGGCTCCAAATAAAATGGGAATTTTATTTCCATCTTTGTCAAGTCCAATGCTTCTAGAATAAAAAGGTCGGATTGGTGGTATGCCATAGGCAGAAAATAAATCTGAATTTTCTAAAAAGAAGGTTCTTCTTTCTGGAAAAAATATATTGAATCGCGTTAGGTTAGTTACTTGTTGGTCTACTTCAATTTGTGAGAAATCAGGATTGGCAGTCAGGTCTAAATTCAAAGAAGAATTTAATGCAATCTTTGCATCAAAGCCGGCATTACTTGTAGCTTTTGTGGGAATATTATTTTCCTGATCACTTGAAACATCACCTGTAACATAAGGAATGAAAACCATATTGCTACCAGCTGCTGGTGGCGGCTGTTTCCAAATTAATGCACCAGTATAACCAAGATCCATGGATCGGAAATTAAGGGGCATATGTGTCCATGTGGAATATTCATTTGCCTTGGTATCAATACGCACAAAGTTTAATCCCCATAACAATTTTTCTGCTGTGTAGCGGATGCTTTTAAAAGGAATTGCTATTTCAGCCTGCCATCTATCCGGGAAAGTTTTTGTGGCAGAGAACCATTTGTTATCCCAACTCCAGGAAGGAGGGCCACCTCCATCTGCAAAGGGAAGTTGATCTTCACTTTGTGCATTAAGCGCATTTACCACAAAGAAAAATCCATTGGTACGTTGATTGGTTGGGTCCAGAATAATTCCAATTCCATCACTTCCATCGTGACCAATATCTCTTTTTAAACTGCTGATATAAGGCTTAGTTGAATCATAACAAGTAAAACCGAAATAGATAAATTTATCATCGTAAGTAACCTTCACTGAGGTTTTTCTCTCAGGTCTTCCAATATCATTTGGATATTTTCTCCAAAATGAAGAAGTCGTATCTAAATTGGCCCAGGCAGTTTCATTAAATTCTCCATCTAATTTAATGGGCTCATTAATTTTTGTAATATGTAGCTGGTAATCTTTTTGAAAACTTTCCACACTTGCAGTGGAAGGTTGCGATTTCGCATTCAATAAAAAAAAGAATGGTAATATTAATAATACAATTTTAAAAGGTCGCATAGCATTGGTGGGCATTTCTGAATTAGCTGCAAAAAAAGGTACTGGATTGGTTAAATAACGTTAAAGCATGGAAAACGTTACATTTCAATGATAAGTGGTGAACGAAACCAATAAACGAGGATGATTTCTAGAAAAGATTAAAATTATTATTCATCTAAAAGGTCGGGTCTTCTTTCTTTGGTTCGTAGGAGAGATTGTTCATAGCGCCATTCTTCTACCTTTTTGGGATCTCCCTGCGTTAAAATTTCTGGCACTTTGCTGCCTCTGAAATCTGCCGGACGAGTATACACTGGTGGTGCCAGTAAATTATCTTGAAATGAATCAAAAAGTGCAGAAGTTTCATCATTCAAAACTCCTGGTATTAATCTTCCAATTGCATCTATTACAATGGCTGCAGCTAATTCACCGCCGCTTAATACATAATCGCCTACGGAAATTTCCATGGTGATATATTGTTGCCGGATGCGCTCATCAATGCCCTTATAGTGACCACAAATGATGAGTAAGTTTTCTTTTAAGGATAATTGATTCGCAGCTTGTTGATTAAATCTAGGACCATCTGGGGTCATATAAATGATCTCGTCGTAGTTTCTGGATTTTCGTAATTCATCAATAGCATTGGCAAGTGGTTCTGGCATCATCACCATTCCTGCACCACCACCAAATTGATAGTCATCTACCTGCATATGTTTATTGATGGCCCACTTGCGTAGGTTATGGGTTTGTACCATCAGCAAGCCTTTCTCTTGAGCACGTTTCATAATGCTATGTGAGAAGGGACTCTCTAATAATTCTGGCACAACAGTAATAATATCAATATGCATTAGCCAATTTTAATAATCAATTATTCATCTCCCATAAAACCTCCAAGATCGCGTCGATCTCTTTTGGTAGGTCTTCCTACTTTACTCAAACGTTTACCCGTGTTAAATGATGCAGCTTCAAACTTCACTGCATCCAAATCTTCCGGCGGTGTGATGTCTTCATAGTTCTTGATAGCTTCGGGATAGGCAGCACGTTTTTCTAATAAGCCTGTTACTTTAATGACCCATTTTCGACCTTCTGCTTTTACATCAAACACATCACCCATGCTAACAGGCTTTGATGCTTTTACATTAGTACCTAACAATTTTACTTTCCCATTATCACAAGCGTCGGCTGCCTGGCTTCTAGTTTTAAATAAACGAATAGCCCAGAGGTATTTATCGATGCGTAATTTTTCTTTTACTTCGCTCATTTTCCTTCCGCATAATACTGATGGAAATAAGGGATTGTTTCAATGCCCTTATAAAAGTTTACAATATCAAATTTTTCGTTAGGGCTGTGCAAATTATCACTATCCAACCCAAAGCCTAAGAAAACAATTTTCAATCCTAATTCTTTTTCAAAAAGTGCACAGATAGGAATACTTCCACCACCACGAACTGGAATGGGGTCTTTCCCAAATGTAGTATGTATGGCTTTCTCTGCTGCCTTGTACGCATCAGAATCAATCGGTGTCATATAGGGTTCACCACCGTGATGTTCAGATGCAGTAACAGTTACACCAGCTGGTGCTATTGATTTGAAATAGTTTATAATTTTCTCTGTGATAACACTGGAAGATTGATTAGGAACTAAACGGCAAGAAATTTTTGCAAATGCTTTTGATGGCAGAACTGTTTTTGCGCCTTCACCAGTATAACCTCCCCAAATTCCATTCACTTCTAATGTTGGACGAATACCTGTTCTTTCATTGGTGGTATAAGTTTTCTCGCCCCAAAGTTTTTCAACACCCAAATCTGTTTTAAATTCAGTTTCATCAAAAGGAGCCAGTGCCATTTTTGCTCTTTCTTCTGAAGTTGATTCAATCACATCATCATAAAAACCTGGAATCGTGATATGGTTATTTTCATCGTGACAAGAAGCAATCATTTTAGCCAGCATGGTAATCGGATTGGCAACTGCACCACCATAAACGCCACTATGTAAATCGCGATTAGGTCCTGTAACTTCTACTTCAATATAACTTAAACCACGAACTCCAATATCGATGGAAGGGTTTTCAATACTCAACATAGAAGTATCACTTATTAAAATCACATCTGCTTTTAATAATTCTTTATTTGCTTTTACAAAAGTGGCTAAGTTTGGACTTCCTACTTCTTCCTCTCCTTCTATCAAGAATTTAATATTGGCTTTTAAGGTATTGGTATTGGTCATAATTTCTAATGCCTTTACGTGCATATAAAATTGACCTTTATCATCAGCAGAACCCCGTGCAAAAATTTTACCGTCAATGATGGTTGGATCGAATGGTCCACTCTTCCAAAGGTTCAATGGATCTGCAGGTTGAACATCGTAGTGCCCGTAAACCAGGATAGTAGGTTTTGAAGGATCAATTGTTTTTTCTGCGTAAACAATCGGGTGTCCTTCGGTTTTGTAAATCACAGCATGATCAGCACCTGCATCTAAAAAGCTTTTCTTTACAGCTTCTGCGCAAGTAATCATGTCCTGTGTATTTTCTGTTTTTGCACTTACACTTGGAATTCTTAATAAATCGAGTAGTTCATTTAAAAAACGCTCTTTGTGGGTTTCCTGATATTCTTTCCAGACTTGCATATAGTTAAGTGTTTTAGTAGGTATTAAAATGCAAAATTAAGTAGTTGTAGGAGAATTCAACTGATGCTTTTTGTTTGAAATGATATTTGCTAGTGTCCATTCAATTTTTTGCTCAAAAATAGCCTGTCTTTCGCTGCATCCTTTTTTTGAACAAATGCTACAACTAAAAGGTAAACAACCATCAGTATGTACAAACAGTTCAATGGCATCCCCAAACTCATCCCTAATTAATAACGCGAGAGCATCAATCTGATTATGAGCCTGATGAACATTAAAATACCAAGGCACGGTTAAATGACAATCGATATGCAATAAACTTCCGTATTTGATAACTCTAAGATTATGAAGATCAATCCAGTTTTCTTGTCGTTTCTGATTGAGCATGATAATTACCTTATTCAATAATTCTTCATCAGCCTCGTCCATAATACCTGCTAATGAAGTACGTATTATTTTATAACCATTAAAAACAATCACTATTCCCATCACCAGGGCAATTGCTTTATCCAGCCAAAATAATTTAGTGATTATCATGAGAACTAACCCAACTATAATTGCAATTGTTGAATAGGTGTCGATATGCAAATGTTTTCCACTTGCAATCAATGCTAATGAATTATTTTTCTTTCCTAATTTGATAGTATAAGAACCCGCAATAAAATTAATGAGTCCCGTTATGGCAACCAGCGCCAAACCATAATCCAAACTATGAATAGTTGCATTTTCAATTAAATTCTGAACAGTTTCATATAATATCATCAAACCTGCTGCAACTATTAAACTGCCTTCTGCAGCAGCAGATACAAATTCTGCTTTACCATGTCCGTAGGGGTGTTCAAAGTCTCTTGGTTTTGCCGCAACATACAAACTATATAATCCAATGAAACCCGCAATTACGTTAACGATACTTTCTAGGGCATCTGTAAGGATAGCCATAGAATGCGTCAAATAATAGGCGATGAACTTTGCAATAAAAAGTACTACACTTAATATTGAAATCCATCTTTGCAAT
>JBAXHC010000152.1:0-5882 GCA_037139075.1 Bacteroidota bacterium | reverse complement strand
AATATAGATGATGGGAAGCGTTTTATAGATCTTGCTGCAGCCATCGATTGCCCTAATGTGCGTGTGTATCCTAATAATTTTATTAAGGGACAAGAAAAGAATCAAACGATGGATTTAATTGTTGCAGGTTTATTGGAATTAGGAGACTATGCAAAAAGTACTGGTGTTCGGGTGTTGATGGAAACACATGGAGACCTTGTATATATTGCAGATCTTAAAACCATCATGGAAGCTGCTTTACATCCTCAGGTAGGTTTAGTTTGGGATGCTGCCAATATGTATTTAGAAACTAAGGAATCGCCTGTTCAGGCCTATCAGGAATTACAGCCTTATATTCATCATGCACATATTAAAGATGCCAAAAAGGAGGATGGAAAAATCGGCTTCTACTTTTTGGGTGAAGGCAATCTCCCCATTTTCACAGCCATCGATGCATTGTATAAAGGAGGCTATAAAGGCTATTACAGTTTTGAGTGGGAGAAACTTTGGCACCCAGAAATTGCTGAGCCAGAACTAGCTTTGGCTGATTATCCTAAAAAAATGAAAGCACACTTTGGAAATTAAAGCAGAGGTAAAAAATATTCTTGCAACATTTTTGTATCTTCTCTGCTGCCTTTTTAAAAAATACATATGAAATTACGTTCGCTAAAATTTTCTTTGGCTTATATAACTCCTGTTATTGTTTTAGTCTCCCTTTATTCTGGAAACTATTGGTCTTATTCTGCCGTAGTAGTCCTATTTGTAATTATTCCTTTTATTGAACTATTTACGAAAGGCTCCACTAATAATTTAGACAAAATAGAAGAGGAAATAGCAAAAGAAGATAAAGTATACGACTGGTTATTGTATGGATTAGTGCCATTGCAATATATCATTTTAATATATTTTTTGGTTCAAATAAGTGATACAAGTCTGCCCTTATATTTTAAAATTGGCGCAACAACCGCTTTTGGAATGTCCTGCGGAATTTTAGGTATCAATGCAGCTCACGAACTCGGACATCGAACAACCTGGTATGAACAATTGATGAGTAAGATGTTATTGCTAACCACCCTTTACATGCATTTTTTTATTGAACATAATCGCGGTCACCACAAAAATGTTTCAACAGATGCAGACCCTGCATCCAGTAGGTTTGGCGAAACTGTTTATGCATTTTACTTTCGTACTATTTGGGGAAGCTGGATGTCGGCATGGCATTTAGAAGCTGAAAAATTAAAAAGAAACAATTTGCCTTTTTGGAGTATAAAAAATGAAATGTTGAAGTTTCAAATCATTCAATTGATTTTACTGATAAGCATTGGACTTGTATTTGGAGGAACAACATTGTTATTTTTTATTGTGGGATCTTTGATTGGTATTTTGTTACTGGAGACTGTTAACTATATCGAGCATTATGGATTACGCAGAAAAAAGAACGGTGATAAATATGAAAGAACCTTGCCCATTCATTCATGGAATTCGAATCATCCACTTGGAAGACTTATTTTATTAGAACTTTCACGTCATTCCGACCACCATTATATGGCAAGTCGTAAATACCAAATCTTACGTCATTTCGATGAAAGTCCGCAAATGCCCACAGGTTATCCGGGTATGTTATTGCTTTCACTATTTCCTCCCTTATGGTTCAAATTAATGCATCGAAGAATTGATACGTATCGACAAACTCAAAAAGGGATTGAGCTAGCATAATTTTAAATATTAAAAACATGATGAGTAATCAAACAAATCAAGACAAAGCAGGGGTATTAATTTTCCCTCCTTTATTGTATTTACTTGTTTTATCAACTGGGATCATAGTAAGTTATTTTTTTCCACAACATTTTATCAATTTTTCAATTGCGATGCCGATTGGAATCATATTCTCTATTACAGGCATTACTACTTTAATACTGGCAGCTACACTATTTAGAAAAAATAAAAATCCCGTAAACCCAAGTGGAAGCACACAATTAATTATCTGTAGTGGCATTTACAAATACACCAGAAATCCGATGTATTTAAGTCTAACATTAATCTTTACAGGCATTTCGATTATAACAAATTCCTGGTTCTCTTTTGTATTGCTTTTACCTCTTTTACTTATTTGTCAAAAAGGGATTATTGAAAGAGAAGAAAAATACTTGACTCGAAAATTTGGCGATGAATATTTGAAATACAAAGCAAAAGTCAGAAGATGGATTTGAGATATGCTAGTAATCAAAGAGTTAACTTTTATTCTGTATTTCTCAAAAAAGGGCTTGCATTTTTAAATTGTAATGAGTATTTTGTTTTATCTCATTTATTACAATTAAAAAACTCCCACCATGCGTAAACTCTTGATCCTTTCTTTTATTATGTATTTAGGCAGTAGTTGCACTACACCAGCAGAAAAACCTGCAGAGAAAACTATTTCTGCAGATATGCCAAAACCAATGTATTCCTATACCATTAAAAAGCCAGATAACTGGGATATGAATGGAAGTTCAAAAAATACAGAAGTTGCATTTAATGCTTTAAAAGCCTTCGAAGAACATAAGATTGATGAAAGCCTCAGTTATTTTGGTGACTCAGTATTATGGAAAGCAGATTATATGGAAGCCAAGCTTTCTAAAGACAGCTTAAAATCTATTTTTAATTCAATCTGGAATGAAACTGCATCTTTGAAAGTAGAAATGCATGACTTCGAATCTGTTATTTCAAAAGACAAAAAAGATGAGTTTGTAACTATTTGGTACGACCAGTTTACAACTGATAAAAAAGGAAAAAAAGATTCCTTGTCCTTAATCAATGATATGAAAGTAGTTAACGGTAAGATTGTTGAACTGGATGAATATATTCGACATTCTAAAGTAAAAAAATAGAACCTGTCTTAATAAAGCCATTCAAATTTGAATGGCTTTATTATTTATAATCTGAGCGATTAAATGCTAGATTAAACTGATTGAGCTAAACTTTGATAAATATTCTTTGCTTTGTTTAATGGCTTCATAAGGACTAATTGCTGATTTATCCAATTCAATCACCATCCATTGTACATGATCCGAACAGGCATTGATGATAGCAGGAATATCCAGTGCACCTTGTCCAATAGGACTCATTGGATCTGGATTATCCTGGAATAATTTTTCACTAAAAACAGCAGGACCATCTTTGATATGAATGAAACGAATTCTTTTATTCAATTTTTTAAGAATGGTGGCTGGATCTTGTCCTGCCACTTTTACCCAATAGATATCTGTTTCAAAAAAGATCTGATCATTTAATTCTTGATGCAAAATTTCGTAAACAAATTTGCCACCAACTTTATTTCTGTATTCCCACCAATGATTGTGTAATCCAAAATGAAGTCCATTGTCTTGTGCTAGTTTGTTACTTTCCTCATATTTTTTTATCAGTTCTTTTGTGCCTTCTAATGAACTGTAACGTTTATCCTCGGGCCAGCCATGCCAGATAAGGGTATCACAATCATAAGCTTTTGCTTCTTTTACAAGTTTTGCGATATTATCTTTAGTGGGAATGTCTACATGGCAAGAAGAAACTTTTAGTTTATATTCTTTTAATGCTTCGGCTGCAGTTTGCACACTAATATTTTCTGGCCAGAATGCAGTTTCCACATTTTTAATACCCAGATCTGCAATGCGTTTTAAGCTGCCCTTAAAATCTTTTGCAATTTCTTCTCTGAAAGTATAAAGTTGTAATGCTAAATGATGTTTGACTTTTCCATCATTCAATTGTAAGAAATCAGGAACGGAAGTTGCAAGAACTCCTAGCCCTGCAATTTGAATGAACTCTCTTCTATTTGTCATACAAGCAATTTTTAAATAGCACCTTTTTTAAATTCTTCGATGGCGTGGTTCACTGCTCTGGCAGTAAGTGCCATAAAAGTAAGTGATGGGTTTTGTACGCCTGTTGAAGTCATACAGGCACCATCCGTTACAAACACATTTTTACAATGATGCAAAGCGTTCCATTTATTTAATAAAGAAGTCGCAGGATCATTACCCATTCTTACGCCTCCTATTTCATGGATATCCAATCCTGGTGCCTGCTTGGTATCAATCGTTTTAATATTAGTGCATCCAGCAGCAGCGAGCATTTCTGTACCGGTTTTAAAGAAGTCTTGCAATAACTTTTCATCATTATCATCATATCCAACAGAAGTAACCAGCAACGGCATACCCCATTTATCTTTTTTGTCCTTACTAAGTCTTACATGGTTCGATTCTTTCGGAATTGTTTCTCCCTGCATCGACATATTTATTTTCCAGCTACCCGGTTCGGTAATACCATCTTTGAATTCGCTGCCAATACCATCAACATTCATTCCTTTGGGACGAGTGGCATCAAAAAATAACATGTATCCTCGAAGAAAATCTGTTTCACCTTTTTTAATATTCCTGAAATTGGGAATCATGGGTTGTGTAGGTCTTCGACCATAATAATATTGATCAAGTGGTCCATCAAAGTCGGCCGAAATATTGCCGCGATAATTTTGGAATGCGATGTATTTGCCTAGCAATCCGTTATCATTACCAAGTCCGTTTGGAAACCTTGAAGAAGTAGAATTCAGCAGTATCAGATTTGTGTTAAGGCATGCGGCATTAATAAAGATCAGGTCTGCATAGAACTCATGTTCCTGCATGGTTTCTGCATCAATTACACGCACTCCTGTTGCTTTTCCAAGTTTGTCGTCATAAATTACTGAATGCACTACTGAATGAGGACGTAGCGTAAGATTACCTGTTTTATTAGCCCAGGGAATGGTAGAAGAATTAGAGCTGAAATAGCCGCCGAAAGGGCAACCTCTTTCGCACTGATTGCGGGCCTGACATTGTCCGCGTCCTTGTTCTAAGTGAATGGGATTAGGTTTGGTGAGGTGCGCACATCTTCCCTGTACTACTTTTCTATCAGGGTATTTTGTCATGATCCGGGTAGCAATATCTTTCTCGGTGCAGTTCATTTCCCAGGGAGGTAGAAATTCTCCATCTGGAAGAAGATCCACTCCATCATAATTTCCGCTAATGCCTACAAATTTTTCTACATGCGAATACCAAGGTGCAATATCAGGGTATCTTAGAGGCCAGTCAACCGCATAACCATCTCGGGCAGGTCCTTCAAAATCGTGCTGGCTCCAGCGCTGTGTTTGTCTAGCCCACAATATTGATTTGCCCCCCACTTGGTAGCCTCGGATCCAGTCGAACGGTTTTTCCTGTAAATAGGGGTGATCTGTATCCTTCACAAAAAATTGTGCTGTTGATTCATCAAAAGCATAGCAACGAGAAACAACAGGATTATCTTTTGTAATGGAAAGGGGCATTTGCAAATGGTGTGTAAATTCCCATGGTCCTTTTAATGCGGTGGGATAATCTTTGAGGTGTTCTACATTTCTTCCTCGTTCTAAAACTAATGTTTTTAACCCTTTTTCACAAAGCTCTTTTGCCGCCCAGCCGCCGCTGATTCCAGATCCTACTACAATAGCATCGTAACTATTTTTTCCTTTTGCCTTAATGTTTAAATGAGGTGTCTCTTTTGGAATGTCTGATCCCATATTGCAAGATTGTAAGGTAAAATATGTGTGATATTACCAATAAATTTACAATCGCTGCAATAATTTCCCTGGTAATGTGATAATTCCTTTCAATAATTCAAACATACCATCCATTGCAATACCCAGGATGCGAAAAGGAATGGAGATGAGCCATAAAATAGGATAGAGTACTATTGCAAGAATGGCTAGTGGCCAGCAAAGTATAAAGAGTATGATCCAGAAAATAAATGTAAGCATGTAGTAATTTACTTCAAGATTTTTTGAGAAACAAAGTGATTATTTATAAACGGCAAGCTTTGAATGTTAGCGGAAATGTTGATTAGTATATTATGACTTTTTATAAAATCGT
>JBAXHC010000151.1:0-5887 GCA_037139075.1 Bacteroidota bacterium | reverse complement strand
TGGTAGTAAAGATTTGTTATTTGTTGTTGATGGTTCTCCAATCAATTCAGATACATGGAATATTAGTGCTGATGATATTGAAACCTATTCAGTGTTAAAAGGACCAAATGCTGCTGCGTTGTATGGTTCAAGAGGGATAAACGGTGCTATTGTAATTACCACCAAAAAAGGTTCAAAAGATAAAAAAGGATGGCAGTTAGATTATAATAGCAGTACCTTATTTGAAAAAGGATTTATAGCATCTCCAGAAGCACAAACAGAATATGGTCGTGGTAATGGTTACCATTATGAGTACCAAGCAAAAGATAATGCAAACGTTTATGTACCTACTGCAGATGCATTGTACGATAATGGAAATCGTTTGGGTGAATTTGGTCCTCGTTTTGAAGGTCAATTACTACGTCAATATGATAGTCCTTATGATTTACTAACTGGTGTAAGATCTAAAACACCTTGGTTGGCTCGTGGTGTAAATAACTTTGAAAACTTTGTTGAAACAGGCTTAGTATCCACCAATAACTTAGCGGTTTCTGCAAGTGGTTCTAACTATAGTCTTCGCATGTCTTATTCTCACATGTATCAAAAAGGGGTATTTCCAAATACAAAATTAAATTCCGATAACGTAAATATTTCTACTAGTTATAATTTATCATCTAAATTAACACTAGAGGGAAATATGAATTTGAATATTCAGTATACACCTAATATTCCAGATGTTAGTTATGGACCTAATTCATATATGTACATGTTTAAGGTATATGGATCGGCAGATTATGATGTTAGGGATTTAAAAAACTATTACAAAGGGCCTCAAGGTGTACCTGGTTTAACTCAGTATGCTCAAGAATATGGCCGTTTAAATAATCCATATTTTATGGCTGACAAATGGTTACGTAGCCATGACAAAACTGATATTTATGCTTATTTAAAATTAAATTATAAAATAAGTAGCGATTTAAATTTAAGCCTTAAATCTCAAGTAACTACTTGGAATCAATCAAGATCAGAGCAGGTTCCTTCATCTGCCAATTTAAATTCTTACACTGCATGGTATAAATTTGGTTGGTATGGAGATTATAGACTTGATACTCGTAAACTATTAGAAAACAATACAGATTTACAATTAACATATAATAAAAGAGTTAGTAAATGGAACTTTGGTGCTCTATTAGGTGGCAATTCTCGTTCATTTACTTATAATTCTTTTTATGGCACAACAAGGGCTTTAGCAATTCCAAATATTTATGTGTTGTCTAATTCTGTTCAAACACCTTTAGAATATACTTGGAACTCTAAAATGCAAGCCTATAGTGGTTATTATTCTGTAGATATAAGTTTTGATAAATACATCAACTTAAATACAACTGGACGATTAGATAATTTATCTACATTGCCTAGTAACAATACATTCTTTTATCCTTCTGCTTCAATATCATCAGTATTGTCTGATTATATTAATTTTCCAAAACCAATTTCATTCTTTAAAATTAGAGGATCAGTTGCTGACGTTAAAGGAGCATTTACAAGTCCTAGTATAGCTAGTGCATATACCATGGTAACGGGTATATCTACAGGTTCTTTGTTAAATTATGGTACTGATTTAATCAGTTCTTATGATGGACCAAATTATGCAAACACAACAGGACCTTCATATGCAAGTTATTATAATAATACACCTTCGGTAAACTTGTCAAATACAGTAGTTTCAGATGTTAAACCGTATTCAAGAATTTCATATGAAGCTGGTGCAGACATTAAATTTTTGAAAAATAGAATAGGTTTAGACTTTACTTATTTTAGCACAACAAATGGACCTGGAATTTATAGCAGAGGATTACCTGCATCTACAACAAACCTTACTCAAATTGTTAATGGAATTACAACAAAAAGAGATGGTTTTGAAATTGCGCTTAACGCTACACCAATTAAAAACGCTGGTGGATTTACTTGGGATATTTTTGCTAATTATGCCACTTTTAAAGAAACGCTTTCTGAGATTTATGGAAACGATGGTGTTTTACCATTAGGAAACCACAATTATAAAGTGGGTGATAGATTAGACGAAATTTTTGGAACTAAATTCTTAAGAGATGGATCAGGTAATATCGTTTACACCGGCGGTACACTTCAAAAAGCTACTGGTAATAATGATCAAAAATTTGGATCTCTAGGGTTCTTAAATCCTGATTTTAGTTTTGGTGTTGGAAATAAATTCACCTATAAAAATCTTAGCTTTAGTTTTCAGTTTGATGGACGTATAGGTGGAAAAATCTATGACTATAACTATTATGCAAACATGCAAGGAGGTACAGATATTCAAACTGTACAAGGTGTTATTGGTGCAGCTCGTTTAAAAGAGTGGCAATCTACAAACCAAGGTACTCAAGCTCCTACACCATTCTTATTAGGAAATGAATATGGTGCTGGTGTTCAAATTACTTCTGGTACTCCTACATTCTTAAATGGCGCTATATCTAATCTTGGTAGTTTAACATTTGCTCCTAATACTACACCAACTCTAGTACAATCATACTTAACTGGTGGGTTAAAAGCAAACTTTGATGAATATTTTATGATTAGCAGATCATTTGTAAAACTGCGTGAAATAGTATTGTCTTATACAATTGATCAACCAAAATGGTCACATGGTTTTATAAAGGCTGTTTCACTGTCAATTGTAGGAAAAAACTTATTATATTTTGCTGAAAGAAAAGATTTTGATATTGACCAATATGCATCAGGTTTTAATGCTTCTGATTTAAGTGTAGGTGGTGCCGTTTCTACAGGTGCTTTACAAAGCTCAAGCACTAGAAAATTTGGTTTTAACGTCAATTTTTCATTCTAACTTATTTATCAGTATAAAAATTAAAAAATGAAAATCAAATTATTATATACCGTATCAATAGTTGCTGTTTTAACAATGGCAATTACAAGTTGCCAAAAAGGTGATTTAAGTTTAAATCCAAATGCAGCTTCGGCAGGTTCTGTTTTACCAATTTCATTAATTGTTAATAATGTTACGGCAAACCTTATTTTACCAGAGGAACTTCCATTTGGGAATGGAAGTGTTTATAAATTCAATCAGTACCAGGTATCTAATTATTCTAAGTATTGGGGTGATAATACTTATGGCTGGAGTTACTCTTCTGATAGTTACCAAATTTTGAAATATGCTATTGCACTTGAAGGACAAGCAAAAACACAATTAGGTACAACCAATAATAAATATTTTGCTATTTCTAAGTTTTTGCGTGCTTATTCTGCCGTTTGGTTATCACAAAGAGTGGGAGATATTCCTATGAGCCAAGCTGGTGATCCGAATAATATCACCCCTGTTTTTGACGCTCAAAAAACGGTATATAAAAATGTATTGGCTTTGTTAGATACCGCTAATACAATCATGGGTAGCATCAATAGTGTTGCTACTAATCAAAATGCAATTTTTGATGGTGGAGATATTTTTGGGTTAACTAATTTACAATGGCAAAAATTAATTAATACCTATAAGCTAAGGGTGCTTATAAGTTTAAGTAAACGTGCAGATGATAATGCCGATTTAGGTATTAAAACACAATTTGCTACAATAGTAACCAATCCAACTACTTATCCAATTATGACAAGTAATAGTGATAATATGGTTTATAAGTTTACTGCTTCAAATTTATATCCTAATTGGGCTTTAGGAAATAATGCTTACAATAACTTTCAAAACGTTGGAGAAACTATTCTATCTATTACAAGAAATAATGCTGATCCACGAACATTTTTAATGGCATGTCCTATTGGTGGTGGAGCAATTAATAGTTTTGCTTCATACGTTGGAGGTGTTTCGAGCACTGCATTATCATTGCTTCAAACCCAAGGCTCTACTAACGTAATATCTGCTTTTAATGGGCAGCGATACTTTGCTAATAGTTTTGTTTCATCATCTACAATAAATACTTATGAGCCATTTGTTTTTATTGGTTATTCTGAATTGTGTTTTAACATAGCGGAAGGAATTAATAGAGGATGGGCACCAACTTTAACTGCGGCAGATGCTGCAACTTATTATAATAATGGAATTAGTGCTTCATTTAAAAATTTTGGTTTAAGTACCACTGCTAATACTACCGTTAACGTGTCGAATGTAGCAGGAGCAAGTTTGGGTACAGTAACAACAGACAATGCAACTTTTTTAACAAAAACTGCATATAACACAGGTACACCAGCTACTGCACTTAAACAAATTTTAGAACAAAAATATGTTGCATTGTTCATGAATTCTGGATACGAAGCTTTTATGAATGCAAGAAGAACAGGTGTTCCAACATTTAGCGCTAATGGAGCAGGAACAGGAACCGCTTCAGGAGCTATCCCTAAACGTTGGTTATATCCTTTGTCTGAAATTAATTATAATAATGCAAATTATAAAACAGCTTTAACCAATCAGTTTTCTGGAGCAGACGATGTTAATTTAGATACCTGGTTAACAAAATAATATTTTAATTAGTAAGTATAAATAAACAAGTGAGCTTTATTGTTCACTTGTTTATTTTTTTTTAAAAGGTAAAATTTATACCAGTGAAATCAATTATTTTTCTTTCAATTTTTTCCATTTTTAGTGTATGTGTAAATAGTCAGATTTCGGATAGTATTAAACGACAAGTTAAACTTGAAGGAGCCATCAATTTTAGAGATATTGGCGGATATGAAAACAAAAATGGAAAACACATTAAATGGGGTAAAATATATCGCTCGGCTTCATTAAATGGGTTGACTCAAAATGATCTTGAAATATTGAAAAAACTAGCCCTCTATTATGTAATAGATTTTAGAGGACCTTTTGAATGCAAAACAGCACCTGATAAAATACCTGCTAATGCATTGTATTTAAATCTACCTGCTGGAAGTGAAAATATAGGTGACAGCAATTATTTGAAAAACATGATGCGTTCTATAAAAAATGATTCTTCGATGATTAATTTTTATAGCGATCTTACTCCTTTTAAGGATAGATATAAACCTATGTTTGATCAGTTGTTAAAAAACAATAAAGACAGTGCTATTTTGTTTCATTGTTCGGCTGGAAAAGATAGAACGGGTATTGCCGCAGCTTTAATATTATATGCCTTAGGAGTAGATGAAAAAACTATTATGGATGATTACCTAGCAACCAATTTTTATAGAAAAAATGAAAATGAAAAAGCGATAAATGCAATGGTGAAAATGTATCGTTTAGAGGAATCTGCTGCTAAAAATATGATGTCTGCAAAAGAATCATATTTGAATGCAACTTTTAATGCTATCAAATATAAATATGGAAGTATAGATAATTATTTGAGAGAAGAAATGGGCCTTACTAATAAAAAAATTAAATTATTAAAAAGTTTTTATTTAGAATAAATAAAAATAATTCCAATATGGTTATTAAAACTTTTATAAGTACGAGTGTACATAAAAATCAATTAGAATTTTATAATAAATTATTACAAGAGAATTCTTTACAAGCTAATAGTGGTTTAATTATAGAGCTAGAAAAGGAATTAGAAATAATAGAAGATGTTTTTCAAAATTATAAATCCTCTTATGAAAACCTAAAGGTTCTTATAAATAGGTATCATATTCAGGAAATTAATATTAGAAAAAAAATCAAAAAGTTGAAAGCACTAACGATAGATTGTAAGTAAAATAAAGTGATAAAGTTTTCAAGTTATATTAAATAGAAATGGTGTGAGTCCAAAAGACCCCATTGAAAGGAATTAAAAACATCCAAATTATCATCAATTTAATATATGTAACAAATCGTTTTCTATTTTAAACTTGATGCAAAAACCTGCGCTTATTTTTCTTTTCCTAAATCACTTTTTTAAATTCTACTAACTTTATTTGTTTGTTGTACAGTATT
>JBAXHC010000150.1:0-6013 GCA_037139075.1 Bacteroidota bacterium | reverse complement strand
GCCTTTTTGTTTTTTTCGGACCCTTTTAATAATGGTACATAGGCAGAACCTTCTGCCGCTAATGGACCATTCAATGGCTGATCGAAATACATATAGTAAGCCAATGCATCAGGCATTTTATCTAAATCGCGCATGTCTGCATCATGATTTCCAACTGAAGCAATAAAAGGAATAGAACGCATGATTGGTGCACCATTTGAATCTGCTTTATCTGCATTATACACCGGCCAGAATTTTTTATTGTACTCAGAAACCAGGCCATTCTCATATACAATATCACCTGGAACTGCTATAAAATCTGGCTTTTCGATATAAGCTTGTTCTGCTAATTTCTTTTGATCGCTTGTCTCAGCTCCGATATCACCCATTACAACAAATCGATAAGGTTGATCTACAGATTTGCTGGCTTTTGCTTCTGCGCTAAATACTTCAACACCGTCTTTAAGAATACGATACTGAAAAGTATTACCAGGTATGAGTGCACTTAGACTTGCATGATACACACGATTAGGCACCACATTCACTTGTGCCAGAATGGTATAATTAATGGAATCTGCTTTTTTCCAGGTAGCCTTTGAGTTTGACCGATGCTCTAATTCCCATTTAACATCTGCATCTGGTGCATGCCATAGGATTTTCAAAGTAGATGGTGAGGCATTATTTCCAATTTGCACATAAGGTTTATTTACAAATACTGATTGTGCTTTTGTTACATGACAAGCTAAGCATAACAATAAAATGGCAAATACTGATTTCATAATATGGGGTATTAAAAAAGCCTGTATTGGTTAATACAGGCTTTTAAATTTCTTTATTAGTGTTGATTACCTCGACCATTTGTTTGATAACATCCGATATCTTTTCCGGGAGGAGTAATTTCAGTTGCACCATAACGTGCATCTAGAATTACATCTGCACGTGGAGCAAAACCTGTAAACCCTGCATTGATACAAGGCGAGGTTGGCTTTAATGCAAAATTAAAAGTACCTACCACTGATATATCACCCAACTTCAAACCAGCAGGCATCGGTACCGGTCCGTTAATAAATTGCGGGTTATTCTGACCAAGTATAGAACTAGGCGCAGTATATACATCCCCAATTTTCCAACCAGTAGGTAAATAAGTAGATGGCTTTGGAACGTCCGTTTCTTTAGGTTGACTAATAGCAGTACTAACAGAAAGAGAAGGTATAAATTGACTAGCTACGTTTAAAGAATCGGCATAATACCAATTGTATCCGTATTTAATATTTGCAGTATCTGCAATTGGATTAGCAACAATTCTTAATCCGAATTTACAATTCACGATCAAGTTATTGTATGCCATTCCACCAGCTCCTTCTTCAAAATTGATGGAACCACCTCTACCAGCTGCAGATCTTCTATAACCACTATTAATGATGGTGTTGTTATACATCCGAACATTTGATCCCGGCACACCTGGCAATACGTTGATATTAGACAATTTTGGTCCGTTTGTTGCCATGCCAACACAAAGATTATAAGCGAAATCGCCGATAGTTCCTGCTTTTGCATTCATTGCCTCACCACCTGTATAACCACATTTTTCAAAAGTATTACGCATTACATGAATCTTACCTCCATTGATTCTCCAAGGATCATCCACACTTCCATATACCCAAGAATCTTCTAATACAAATGTTCCATTGGGATTAGCAAAGTATAAAGGATATGGACTTGAGCCTCCAGTAAAACTTTTCATGGCAGAACTAATAGCTGCACCACCAAATTCTACGCGTGTCCATTTCAACACCATTAGAGGACATGTTGTGGCACCAATTACACCGGTCCATTTTCCTTTCAATGCTGGATCTGTATTTGGATCAGCACCTAAATTATCTGTTTTTGTAACCCCTAGATAAGTAAATAATACTGGTTTTTCTTTTGTTCCAAGACTAACCAATTTTCCTTTCACACCTAATCCAACAGGAACCGTTGTTCCTTTGAAATTAATCGTTACACCCTCCTGGATAATTAAAGAGTCGTTTTGATTAACAAAAATATCACCACACACATTATACGTTTTACCCGCTAACATGGTACCGCTGATAGAACCAGATAAACAAACTGCATCGCTAATCGGTGCAGCTGGTGGAATTACAGCTTGCCAAAGATTCTTTGAGTCTTGTTGCTTGGTACAAGATGATAAAATCAATCCTGTCAAAGCAAACACAATACTTAATTTAAATTTTTGTTGCATATAGTTAGTTTGAAAAAATTAGAGTTTAAATCTTAATCCTAATAAATAGGTTGTTCTATAATAATCCTTCTGAATAATGATTCTATTTTCTGGATCTGTTTGTAAAGCCAACGGTCTAGAACCACTTGCAGCCATATAATTATTATACGATTCATGTAAGCTTAGCTCAAATGGTGCATTGGTGATATTGTTGATTTTACCATAAATCGTTAATTTCTTTACGATTCTTTTCTCGAATGAAATATCAAGTGTTGTAGTTGGAGATTGCCAATAGTTCAAACCAGAATAAGGACTCAGGAATGAAATTCTTTCACCGGTATAAACTCCTGCAACTTGTAAATCAAATCCAATTTTAGGATTCTTATAAATCAAGGAAAGATTACCTATATGGTTCGACTGACCTTGTAATGGTCTTGTTTCTTCCACTTTGCTAGAAACAATAGCACCAGCTGTATTTCTAAATGAGTACAACAAACTATCAGTGATACTAGATTTTGTATAAGTGTAGTTTGCAGAAATTCCAAACGCTCCAAAGTACTTGGTAACAACCGCTTCAAAACCGTAGTTTGTAGCAGTTCCTTTATTCACCGGCATTAAGTACAAACTATTTACACCTTGTGGTTTAACTGCTGCAATTTCAATTGGGTCTTTAATATTTTTATAAAAAACACCTAATAAAATTTGATCTGCCGTTTTAGAATATAATTCATAACGGATATCTAAATTATCTGCCACTGAATGCATTAAATTAACCGGATCTCCAATTTCTTTAAAGAATTCACCATCAATACCATCTGGAATTAATTCTGCAAAACCTGGACGAGCCAATGCTTTGTAATAAGAGAACCGTAAGTTTTGGTTACGCGATAAAGAATATTTAAACTGTAAACTTGGTAACAAATCAGAATAATCAATCGTACCTGATTTTGCATACACATCCTGTGTCAACTGCGTATTGTAACGTTGGTGTGTAAATTCAGCTCTAAATCCTCCCAAAGCTTCTAGATTACTAGACAATGCTAATTTTCCTTGAATATAACCAGCTCCTATATTTTCATTGAAAGTGTAATTGTTTCCAGTGATTGAGGGAATGCCATCTGCCGGTGTTTTAAAGATAAATTGTGCTGCATTGATAGTTGTATAAACTGCATTCAAAACTGGACTTAAACTATATGTGTTATAGAAATTGTCTCTTTTCTTTTGACGTAACAAACCACCTACTTTTAACTCTAAAGATTTCCCGAAGATTTCGTTGTTTTCTGTAATATTAAAACTACCAGAATAATCCTGGTCGCTATTGTGCTGCCACAAATGCGAGTTTGATTGTAATTTATCGGTAGTTAAGCTTGTAGCAACAATCGCATATTGATGTGTAAATGAAGCCTGATCTGCAATATGATTATTGGCTTTTGAATAAGCTAAATTCCAATCAAGTTTCAACGTAGGACTTAAATCATGGGTACCTAATAAAGTACTATTATAAATAGTTTGATATTGCCATTGACTTCTGTATGAATTATCAACCACAGAGTTTAATGCTACGGTATCCCAGATGATTCTTGTTTGATAATCATCTAAACGAACAAAAGTATTGACAAGGGCAATTTTATTGTGCTTATTAATTTGATAGTCCAACTTTCCGTTTACGCCAACACGCTTACTTTGTACTGAATAATCACGTAATTGCAAATCAGAGAACAAAGGAATATTGTTTAACCCTGGTTGTGCATTTGGCAAGAAGAAATTAGAAGAAGTTCCACGATACATATTCTGATAAGAACCAGAAACTATAAACCCTAATTTTTTATTCTTTCCAATACGATCTCCAATAGTTAAGCCTGCTGTTGTATTCATCGGTCTGGTTACATTTGTATAATTCAAATGTTGATTAGACAAATCAGCCGGAGTTGCTTGATAGGTATTACCATGAATTTCTGCTGGAGACTCTTTGCTGATAGAGCTTGGACTAAATTTATCGTACCCACCAGAATTGAAAGAATTATTATAACCTGTTGACACATTCGCTTGCAATAAAAATTTTGCGGGTGCATCTTTCATTACCAGATTGATAGAACCTCCAATGGCATCACCTTCCATGCTTGGAGTTAAGCTCTTACTAACTTCTAAACGCTCTAATAATTCAGAAGGAAAAAGATCAAGCGGAATGTATCTGCTTCTGTTATCTGGACTTGGAATCTTTATTCCATTAACAGTTGTAGCAATATATCTTTTTTCCATACCACGAATAATCGGGTAACGTGCTTCACCAGAACCACTTTTTTCTATTGTTACACCACTTACTCTTTGCAAAGCATTTGCAACTGTAATATCCGGTAATAATTGTATGGTCTTCGCAGACATCACGTTCATTACAGGCTCTGCAGTTCTTTCTAAACGTCTCGCAAAGTTGTCTGATTCTTTACTAGTAGCACCAACAACAGTAACATCAGTTAGTTTCGATGATAACTCATGAAGTTTTATGTTGATCTCTTTTGTACCATTTTGAGATAGCGTAAATTTTTCAAAAGTTTCAGTTTTAAAACCAACATAGTCCACTGTTAATTCATAGGTGCCTGGAGCAATAGACTTAAACAAAAAACTACCATCTAATTTTACAATGGATTTATATGCCGTTCCTTTAATGGAAACATTGGCACCAACTAAAGGCTCACCGGAACGTGCATCCACTACAGTTCCTTTAATAGATTGAGCATAACTAGCCGTTAACCCTAAAAAAGCAGAAAGTAAAAAAAGAAATAGGGTCTTTTGATACTTTTTAAATAATACACTCATAAACAGTTTTATTTAAATAAGTTGCAAATATGAAGTCTACTTAAAAAGAATAGTTTTCATTCACCTAGTATAGCAATTTGTTAACCTTGTGGTAACAATTAATTAACCTAGTTAATAATTTAATAATATAAAATTCAGAATTTCTACAGGTTTTCATTAAAATTCATCTATTTACCTACTCCTACTCCTTTTAAGAAAGGGTTTTGGTTTTCACTTTTATCTCTTCACTTTTATCTTTTATCTTTATCCAATGGATACTCACTTACACCACGATCACGTAGAAAAACACTTAACCAGTTCTGAAACATTAACTGATATTGTTATTGGTATGTCTGATGGTTTAACTGTTCCATTTGCTCTTGCCGCAGGTTTAAGCGGTGCTGTTTCGAATGTTCACTTAATTGTAATTGCAGGCATAGCTGAAATTGCTGCGGGTTCTATTGCGATGGGATTGGGCGGTTATTTGGCGGGCCAAACTGAACAGGAACACTATGCCAGTGAATTAAAAAGAGAGTATGATGAAATAGAAACACTACCGCATGTAGAAAGAGAAGAAGTGCGGGTATTCTTTGAAGGACTGGGATTAAGCGCCTCAGTTCAAGAACAAGCTGTAGAAGAATTGATCAAAGATAAAGACCGTTGGGCTGATTTTATGATGAAGCACGAATTGGGTTTGGAAAAACCCGATCCGAAACGTGCTGGTAAAAGTGCTTTTAATATTGGCGCCTCTTATATTGTAGGTGGATTAATTCCTTTGAGTCCGTACTTTTTTGTGGAAGATGGATTAACAGGTCTTAAAATTTCAGCCTGTGTTACGCTGATCTGTTTATTTGTTTTTGGATTTTTCAAAAGTAAGTTAACAGGTACTCCTCCTTTCAAAGGCGGACTAAAAGTTGCAGTCATCGGAGCCATCGCAGCGGGATTTGCGTTTGGAATTGCGAAGCTGATTGGAGGGTAAGTTTTTTTAATAGTAAGTGAAGAGCATAAGGGCTAAAGCCC
>JBAXHC010000149.1:0-6329 GCA_037139075.1 Bacteroidota bacterium | reverse complement strand
TGTAGCGAGATGGAGATTTGAACTCCAGACCTCAGGGTTATGAATCCTGTGCTCTAACCAACTGAGCTACCTCGCCGGATGAATACAAATTTCGTATTCGGGGTGCAAATATAGGGGTTTCCTTAAAATGACAAAATTAGTATGCTAATAACTTGCTGATTCGATCAGCAACTTTTAGTGCTGTAGGAAGCATGGCTGCTTCTAATGCCACATTAATAGGCACTGCAGGTAGGTTTTTGGCACCCATCACTTCTACACGGGCATCGAGAAAATGATAACAATTATTCGAAATACGTAGCGATAGCGCTTCGGCAAAACTATTATTCAACTGTTCTTCGGTTAATACCAGCACTTTGCCGTGCTTTCTGGTACAATCGTAGATCATTTCTTCATCCAAAGGATATAAAGTTCTTAGATCCAATACTTCTACATGTCCAGGATGCATTTCTGCAGCCGCCTTAGCCCAATGCACACCCATTCCATAAGTTATTATACAAACTGTTTCTCCTTGCTTTATGAGGGCAGCATCAGCGTGTAAAGCCACATTTGCTTTACCCAACGGAAGAATATAATCTTTTGCTGGTTCTATGCTTCTTGCATCATCAGTTCCAGGCACTTTACTCCAGTACAATCCTTTATGCTCTAACATCACCACTGGATTAGGATCGTGGAATGCAGCTTTCATCAAACCCTTCATGTCGGCCGCATTGGAAGGATACACAATTTTAATTCCCTTGATACTTAATAAAGTACTTTCTATACTTCCACTATGATAAGGTCCGCCACCACCATAAGCTCCTACAGGCACACGTAATAATAATTGTACCGGAAACTTGCCATTTGATAAATAACAACTTTTAGAAACTTCCGACACCAGCTGATTCAACCCTGGATAAATATAATCGGCAAACTGAATTTCAACTATCGGTTTTAATCCCAATGCAGACATTCCCACGGTTGATCCTACAATATAAGCTTCCTGTATCGCCGTATTAAACACCCGATGATCGCCAAATTTTTGAGCCAGATTCGCAGCTTCTCTAAATACCCCACCCAATCTATTGCCCACATCCTGACCATATAAAATGGCTTCCGGATGCTCTTCCATAATTTCTTCAATAGCATGAACCGCTGCATCCACCATCATGATCTTCTCGCCCTTCTTTGGATCTCTTGTTCCTCTTTCCTCTTTAATGATAGATGGAGCAAACACATGATCTTCCACACTTTGAATATCGGGTTCTGCTGCAGCTTGCGCTTTATTAAAATCGAGCACTACTTTATCTGAACTCTCAGATTCAAAAGTATTAATCTCTCCCTCCGTAATTCCCATCCCACTTAATAGCATACGCATCTTTGGAATCGGATCGTATAAACCATGCTTCAACAAATCTTCTCTACTTCTATAAAACTCTTTTCTTACACCACTCGTATGATGCCCTAATAACGGAACTTTTGCGTGTACCAAAACCGGCCTTCTTTCAGTTCTTGCATAACTGATGGCTTGATTCATAGTTTCATAACTACGAATAAAATCACTGCCATCACATTGCATTCTTTTCAATCCCTTAAAACCTGCTGCATATTCATAGGCACTCATCGCCCTTATATCATCCGTTTGCGCACTGATGCTCCACTGATTATCCTGAATTAAATAAACTACCGGCAATTGTTTTAATGCGGCAAATTGTAATGCTTCACTGATCTCTCCTTCCGTCATGGCACCATCACCCATAGAACAAAGTACTATCGGTAATTCATTATCAGCACCCCTTCTTAAATGTGTATTATTATAATGTTCTAAAAATTGTAACCCTTGCGCCAAACCCGTGGTGGGTATGGCTTGCATACCAGTAGCACTACTTTGATGAACAATAGAAGGACGATTTTTATCCCTGCTACTTGGATGACAATAATAGGAACGTCCCCCGGAAAAAGGATCTTCTTTTTTGGCAAGCAATTGAAGCATCATTTCATAAGGACTAAACCCGATAGAAAGCATCATACAATCATCCCGATAATATGGACTCACCCAATCGCATTTCTGCAATTGTAATCCTGTTGCTACCTGTATTGCTTCATGACCACGAGAAGTGCTATGCACGTACTTACAAACCTGTCGGTTGGTATCGTACGTGTCAGACATAGCTTTGGCCGTAACCATCAGCTTGTATGCACTTGTTAATATATTCGTAGTCAACATTTCTTTTCTGGAACTATTTAATCGTTAGTTCAAACATTTTTTCCTTTTCTAAATACCCTTCTAATAAATCGCCTGTTACACATTCTCCTACACCAGAAGGCGTTCCTGTATAAATCAGGTCGCCGATATTGAGTGAGAAATATTTCGATATGTTGGCAATGATTTTATTGAACGAAAAAATCATGTGTGATGAATCGCCTGTCTGAACAGTATTTCCGTTTTGCAGCAGTGTAAAATGAATAGGGTTTTTAAGAATGGTAGGATTCAATTCCAGCCATTTGCCAAGTACTGCACTATTGTCCCATGCTTTGGCTTTTTCCCAGGGAAGGCCTTTCTTTTTTAGTTCGGCCTGAATATCTCTTGCAGTAAAATCTATTCCAACGCTAATTGCATCGTAGTATTTTTCTGCCTGATGTTCCTGAATGTATTTTCCGTTTTTGGAGATGCGTAGCACTAACTCTAACTCGTAGTGTAATTCATTGGAGAACTCTGGGTAATAAAACGGCGTATTAGCCTGAAGCAATGCAGATTTAGGCTTCATAAATATCACCGGTTCTTCGGGTATTTCGTTTCCTAATTCTTTCGCGTGCTCCGCATAATTACGCCCTACACAGAAAATTTTCATAGCTCGTGCGTTTAAATAGTAACTAAATAATCAAGGAAGAACCTGTTAAAACTTGGGTTCTGGGTACGGCGGATTACTTAAATTATATTTGCTCTAGCTATAACTGTAAATAGTGCTATTTTATTATGTGAATATTAAATTATTTACCTGGCTCATGGTCTTTTCAAGCCCGATAGAAGCGAAGAGTTCAATGATCTCTACGCATTTTGCAACCTTTTGATTTACCATGCCTTGTTCGGCTGCTTGCCATTTCCCTAATACAAAATCGACCTGGCGGCCTTTGGGAAAATTATTACCGATTCCGAATCTGAGTTTGGGATACTGATCCGTTCCGAGTGTGAGTTGTATGTCTTTGAGTCCGTTATGTCCTGCATCTGTTCCACTACCTCTCAAACGAATTCTATCTAAAGGCAATGCAAGATCATCTACAATAGTGAGTGTATTTGTAATTTCAATTTTCTCTTTATCCATCCAATATTTAAAAGCCTTCCCACTCAAATTCATATAGGTAGTGGGTTTAATGCAGATGAATGTTTTTCCTTTCCATTTTACTTCTGCTACATCTGCTAAACGATCGTTTTTAAAAAATCCTCCTTGTTTCAATACAAATTCAGATACCACATCGAACCCGATATTATGGCGGGTATGATGGTATTCTTCTCCAATATTGCCTAATCCTACTATTAAAAATTTATTCATACGATGCGTCAAAATTAGTTGCTTGGAGATGAAGTACAAAATGATTAAGCTTCATTACCCATAAATAAAAACGTCCCGATAAATCGAGACGTTTTTGATATGTTTCCAGAAAGGAATTATTTCTTCTTTTCTGCAGTTGCTTCTTCTTGCTTTAACTGACGAGTCATTACAACAGATGCAATTGGAATACGTGGTGAGTTCATGATCTCATAATTAGGATCTTTCACATCTTCCACACGAATGTTCTCATTCAATTCCAAATTAGTGATATCCACTTCAATGGTTTCTTTTAAGTACTTAGGTAAAGTTTTTACGTTCAGTGACTTCATTTTAATCACTAATTTACCACCACCTTTCACACCCACTGAAGTTCCTACGAATTTCAAAGGTAGAGTAGCGATAACTTTTTTATCTTCTACCAGTTCCAGTAAATCTACGTGGATCAAAGTATCAGAAATTTTATCAAATTGCAGATCTTTTAAAATGCAGCGGTAAGTTTTACCGTCAACTTTAACATCTGCTAATTGGAATTCACCAGTGTACACTAAAGGCTTGAAAGCCTTTGCAGGAGCGTAAAAATTTACCTCCTGAGCACCCCCGTAAATTACAGCTGGCACGTTTTCCTGAGAGCGAATCTGGCGGGCGGCTTTTTTGCCATGTTCGGTCCTCAGTTGTCCTTCGATTGTAATTGTTTTCATTTAATTTATTTTTTGGACGGCAAAGGTAAGAAAAATCAATAGAAATAGGTGATTCAGAGGGACTAATTCTAAAATAAAAAGCCCTTTTTAGCAGGATTCTACTAAAAAGGGCTAATCAATGATAGAAATATTTAATTCTTCTCTCTTCCTTTCAATTGCGAATGAATGAATAGACTTGTAATACTCTTATTTTCATAGGCATTTCTGATAGCGATGGCGAAAAGGTCTGCCACAGAAATAGCTTTGATTTTTTTAGATTCTTGTCTCAATGGAATGGTATCACAAACCACTAATTCTTCCAACACACTTTTTTCGATATTTTCATAAGCTGCACCACTTAAAACTGGGTGAGTAATCAAAGCTCGAACGCTGGTGGCTCCTTTTTCGATCAGCAATCCAGCAGCTTTTGCCAATGTACCACCTGTATCACAGATGTCATCGATGATGATAATGTCTTTTCCTTGTACGTCTCCTATAACCACCATACTTGCGATCTCGTTAGCACGTTTACGATGTTTATCGCAGATTACCATGGGTGCATTGAAATAGCTGGCGATTTCACGAACACGATTAGTACTTCCCACATCCGGTGCTGCAAAAGCAAGGTTATTCAATTTAAGTTGTTCGATATAAGGTATAAAGATGGCTGAGCTATCTAAGTGATCAACTGGAACATCGAAGAATCCTTGTATTTGAGCTGCGTGCAAGTCCATAGTAATGACACGGTTTGCACCAGCAGCTTCTAATAAAGTGGCAATCAGTTTAGCTCCAATCGCTACACGGGGTTTATCTTTTCTATCCTGACGTGCATAACCATAATAGGGAATTACTGCAATTATTTTATAGGCAGATGCTCTTTTAGCTGCATCAATCATCAACAATAGTTCCATGAGATTGTCAGTAGGAGCAAATGTGCTTTGCACCAAAAAAACATAATCCCCGCGGATACTTTCCAAAAATATGGGCTGAATTTCCCCATCACTGAATTTCTGAATATTGATTTTACCGATTGGAGCACCAAAACGCTGTGCTATTTTTTCAGCCAACTTTTGTGATCCGTTTCCTGAGAAGATCTTTACATTAGGATTCATAGCTTACTTGGGAATATGCCGCAAAGATAGATATAAGCAGAGGAAATTGTATTTTGAAAGGAGAATATATTTCAACATGTATAAACCTACGATGAAAAGCTGGTCGCCAGAGGATCAGCCACGCGAGAAATTGATGCGGAAAGGTGCAGAAACATTGACAAATGTAGAGCTGTTGGCGATCCTCATTAATAATGGAAATAGAACAAATACTGCCCTGGAAATCGGTATGCAACTGATGCGAAATGTGAATAACAATTTGCATCAACTGAGTAATCTTAGTGTAGCAGAATTGTTGAATTTCAAAATTAATGGTTTAGGAAAATCAAAAGCGGTAGCTATAGCTGCTGCAATAGAATTAGGTGTGCGCAGAAATATGTCGGTCAATAAAAAATATACGATCTCACAGAGTAGTGATGTGGCTGCCTATTTACAAGCAGAGCTGGGGCATAAGCAGCTAGAAAGCTTTGTGGTGGTGTATTTGAATAGGGCCAATAAAATCATTCAACAAGAAACAATTAGTGAAGGTGGCATCACTGGTACGGTTGCAGATCCAAGAATTATTTTAAAAAAGGCATTAGATCATCATGCTGTGTCAATCATTTTATGTCATAATCATCCAAGTGGAAATTTAAAACCTAGTAAGGCCGATGAACAGTTAACTCAGAAGATAAAAAATGCAGCAGCATTTCTTGACATACAAGTTATGGATCATATCATTGTGAGTGAGGAAGGATACTATTCTTTTGCTGATGAAGGGATGATGTAGGGGAAGTCAAAATGCGAAAGTCAAAAGTCAAAAGATTGGCATTACTGGAATTGCTTCTTTATAACTATAGAAAGATATTTTTTGTTTTAAAAATTCCGATTATTTCGGCGTCTAATTCAATTATATGAGCAGAAAGGTATTCGTTAAGGTAAAAGTATTTTAGTCTAAAAAAAATCTAGTTGCTTATATATGTCTTAAACTGGGATGATTTAATAGCACGCGGATGACGCTGATAAAGCGGATTTAC
>JBAXHC010000148.1:0-6350 GCA_037139075.1 Bacteroidota bacterium | reverse complement strand
AACTTTTTTGCCACCATTTTCAATACTTCCATTTTAGAAAATTATGATTTAATCAAAGATATCTACCAACAGATTGAACCATTTAAAAAAAGAAGGGCTGGAAAATTATCAGGCGGCATGAAACAGAAGTTGGCTTTATGCTGTGCTTTAATACACAATCCCTCAATACTTTTTCTGGATGAACCCACAACAGGGGTAGATGCTGTTTCACGAAAAGAATTCTGGGAAATGTTACAAAGACTAAAATTGCAAGGCATTACAATATTGGTTTCTACTCCTTATATGGATGAGGCTAGTATGTGCGATAGAGTTGCATTATTGCAGAATGGAGATATACTGGCCATTGATAAGCCCGCCAATATTAACCTACAATTTAGCCATCCACTTTGGGCAGTCAAAGCTTCTGATATGTTCGCGTTGCTTAAAAAAATGAAAGCCTGGGATGCTGTTTATTCCTGTTATTCTTTTGGTGAATACTATCATGTAGTAATGAAATCAGATTTTACAGGTAGCAAAGAGATTAGTGAATATTTACAGAATTTGAAATTTCAAGAAGTAGAAGTACAAAAGATAGAAGCGAATATTGAAGATTCTTTCATGGCATTAATGAATACATCACATGCTTAAGGAAAAAGTAATTATTGCAGAGAGGTTAACCAAAAGCTTTGGTGACTTTATAGCTGTTGATCATATTTCTTTTGAAGTAGAAAAGGGAGAAATATTTGGCTTTTTAGGTGCAAACGGGGCAGGAAAAACAACTGCTATGCGGATGTTATGTGGTTTGTCTACCCCTAGTTCTGGAAAAGCTTTTGTGGCTGGTTTTGATTTATTTCAAGAAGCAGAGAAAATTAAAAAAAATATTGGCTATATGAGTCAGAAGTTTTCCTTGTATGAAGATCTGACTATTCGAGAAAATATTCAGTTTTATGGAGGTATTTATGGGTTGTCAAAAAAGCAAATTCAAGATAAGACAAGCTACTTAGTTGAACATTTGCATTTACAGCATTATCAAAATAACCTGGTAAAATCACTGCCTTTAGGCTGGAAGCAAAAATTGGCTTTTTCAGTAGCGATTGTTCATGATCCCGCTATTGTTTTTTTAGATGAACCTACAGGCGGCGTTGATCCGGTTACGCGAAGAGAGTTTTGGGAATTGATTTATGACGCATCTGAAAGAGGTATTACCATTTTTGTAACGACACATTATATGGATGAAGCGGAGTATTGCAATAGGGTAAGCATTATGGTAGATGGAAGGATCGAAGCATTGGATACTCCTAAGGAATTAAAGAAAACCTATGATAGTGCATCTATGGATGAAGTGTTTTTGAAATTGGCCCGTAAAGCAGTAAGAGGAGAATAAAATGAAATGAGCTATAATAAATTTCAATACCAACCGAAATGACTATTTGCGAATTACATGTAACCAAAATAATTCTATAGACACATGAAACAATTTTTGGCATTTGTGAAAAAAGAGTTTTTCCATATTTGGAGAGATAAAAGAACGCTCTTTATTTTATTGGGGATGCCCATTACGCAAATTATTATTTTCGGATTTGCTTTAACCAATGAAGTAAAGAATACAAAAATGGCCATCTTGGATTTTTCTAAAGACGCCTCTTCAAGTCAGTTGATACAAAAGATGAGCATCAGCAAATATTTTGATCCTACAACAGTATTGCTCAATTATCAGGAAGTTGAACCTTTATTTAAAAAGGGTAAAGTTAAAATGGTATTGGTAATACCACAGCATTTTGCCAATGATCTCCAACATGGCAACCAGGCTCATGTACAATTAATTTGTGATGGATCCGATCCTAATGTGGCTAATACGCTTTCTACATACGCAACTGCAATTATCAAAGATTTTCAAAATACACTCGTTAAGGAGCAGAAGCTCCCTTATCGGATTGAAACTGATATCCGTATGATGTATAACCCTGAATTAAAAGGTGCTTATAGTTTTGTTCCAGGCGTCATGGCTTTGATCTTGATGCTTACAAGTGCGATGATGACTTCTATTGCCATCGTAAAAGAAAAAGAAATGGGTACCATGGAAATTATCCTTGTGTCGCCATTAAAACCTTTTGGTGTGGTGATTGCAAAAGCTGTTCCCTACATGTTATTATCTATGGTAAATGTGGCTACCATACTATTACTTAGTGTATTTGTTTTAGACGTGCCTATACGTGGTAGTTTGTTGTTATTATTGTCAGAAGGTTTATTATTCACTATTACCTCCCTGGCACTTGGACTTTTGATTTCTTCTATCACCGATTCCCAACAAGTTGCCATGCTAATTTCTTTGTTGGGGCTTTTTTTGCCAACCACAGTTTTTAGTGGCTATATGTTTCCAATTGAAAATATGCCCTTACCCCTTCAAATTATATCCAATATTGTTCCTGCCAAATGGTTCTATTTTATTGTAAAAACAATCATGATAAAGGGATTAGGGTTCAGCTATATTTGGAAAGAGACATTAATATTAGTGGGGATGACAGTAGTTTTATTTGGGATAAGTATTAAGAAATTTAAAACTCGATTGTCATGAGTGTATTAAAATATTTATTGCAGAAAGAATTCCGTCAGATCTTCAGAGACCCTTCTATACTCAGGATTATTTTTGTAATGCCAGCACTACAATTAATTGTGATTCCGATGGCCGCAGATTATGAGGTGAGAAACATTAATCTTGCAATAGCAGATCACGATCATTCTGTATATACACAGCAAATGGTTCAGAAGATCAAATCATCAGGCTATTTTAAATTAGTGAACTATTCAAGTACATTTCAAGAATCAGTTACTAGTATAGAATCAGATAGGGCAGATATTGTGTTGGAAATTCCTGCTAAATTTGAACAGAATATTGTACGGGAAGATCATGCAAGTATATTTATTGCTGTTAATGCGGTAAATGGAATGAAAGCAAATCTAGGTGCGGCCTATTTACAAAACATTATTCAAAATTTTAATAATCAGATTAGAACAAAGTGGATTCAATTTCCACCCATTCCTCCTCAAACCAATATCAATGTTTCCGTTTCCAATTGGTTTAATCCCATGATGAGTTATAAATATTTCATGGTGCCAGCAGTGTTGGCAACACTCTTGACATTATTGGGTACATTTTTAACCGCATTGAATATTGTTCGGGAAAAAGAAATTGGAACCATCGAACAAATCAATGTAACCCCAATAAAGAAATACCATTTTATACTTGGAAAACTAATTCCATTTTGGGTATTGGGTCTCGTTGTTTTAACCATAGGTTTTTTAATCATGCGTTTTGGGTACCAAATCCATCCAGTTGGGAATATGTTGATCGTATACTTATTTGCATCGATTTATTTGCTTTCCATTTTAGGACTTGGTTTACTGATTTCTACATATGCAGATACGCAGCAGCAGGCCATGCTCATTTCTTTTTTTCTTTTGATGATATTTATAATGCTAGGTGGATTATTCACTCCTATCGACAGTATGCCATCGTGGGTACAAAAACTTACCTGGTTAAATCCTGTATCCTATTTTATAGATGTTGTGCGAATGGTTGTTTTAAAAGGAAGTGGACTTGCAGATATTAAGAACCACATTTATGTTATTATTGGATTTGCTATTTTTCTAAACAGTTGGGCTGTTTGGAATTATAAAAAAACGAATTAATAGTTTAAGCGGATGTTCTATATAGTTTATATCCGATCACGGTGCTATAAGTAACCCAAATAGTTAATCAACCTCCTCCGAAAGATTGATAAAGTTTTAATTCCTCAGAAATTTCGGTTAAAAATAAAATATATTAATTTTTGGTTTTTAACTAAATATCGTAATATTGCGATGAATAGGCAACATGGGCATTACTAAATCAGAAATATATACAGAAAAACAAAACAGGCTAGCAACCATGTTAAAAGCGCTTGCGCATCCTGCTCGTATTGCTATTATTCAGCACCTTGTGAAATCAGAGGAATGTATCTGTGGTGATCTGGTGGAGGAATTAGGTCTTGCTCAAGCAACCATTTCTCAACATTTGAAAGAATTAAAGAATATAGGAATTATAAAGGGTTGTGTAGAAGGCACCAGTGTAAGTTATTGTATTGATGAAAAAGTTTGGAAGCAACTGAAAAAAGAGTTCGAAGCTTTTTTTGTGAGTTTCAAAACAATGAATGAATGCTGTTGATTTTTTTTGACTCTGTTCATCGTAATATTGCAATAAAGACCATCATTATTATTTTTCAATCAAGAATCAAGATCAAATATATTTAAAACCACTTTTAATTAAAATTTATAAGAAATGAAAAAATCAATGGCCCTTCTTTGTGTATTTAGTTTGGTATTGTTATCCTCATTTACAAAAAATGAAAATCCTCCTATTCAATTATATCCTGCAATTGTTTCCTACTTAAAAACAGCAGAAAAGGATTTTGATAAAATTCCTGAAGAAAGAAAAATACAATTAAAAAAAATTGCACTTTACATACAAACAAAATTAAGTGCTGAGAAAAAAGCAAGCCTTGTATTTATTTGTACGCATAATTCTAGGAGGAGTCATATGGGGCAATTGTGGGCAAATGCAGCTGCGAAATATTATGGAATCAATGGGGTTGAGAATTTCTCCGGTGGACTTGAAATCACTGCATTTAATGAAAGATCAGTTAAGGCGTTAACTAAAGCAGGATTTCAAATTGCAAAAATTTCTGAAGGAACCAATCCGAACTATGAAGTCTCCTATGCTACAAATACTCCTATAGTAAAAGCATTTTCAAAAAAATATATGGATGCTCCGAATCCTAATTCCAATTTTGCTGCTATCATGACTTGCTCACATGCAGATAAAAATTGTCCAATTGTACAAGGTGCTTCTATTAAAATTGCAATTCCGTATGAAGATCCTAAAGAAGCAGATGGTAAGCCAAACGAAACTGAAGTTTATAATGAGCGTTGTAAGCAAATAGCCACTGAAGTCTTGTATGCCTTTTCACTAGTTAAAGTTTCAAAATAATGTTTCGAAAAAATTTATTTCTTATTTATTGCTTGCTATTGTTACCAGTATTTGTGTTTGCTTCTCCATTGGAAAGTATGAACGGTTGGATAGAGCAAAATTTGTCTGCCAATAATTCCGGATTTGGGTCTTTTTTATTTTTATTTCTTGGAGGGATATTGGCTAGCCTATTGCCATGTGTATATCCATTATATCCAATTACTATTAAAATACTTAACGACAAAGCAGAAAGTAAAAATAGATTTTTACAACCGGTTATTTATTTTGTTGGAATTGCTGCTATGTACTTTTTATTTGGACTCATTGCATCTATCACAGGTGGCGCATTTAATACAGTGCTTCATTTTCCATTAACCAATTTAATAATTGCTATAGTCATATTCGTATTGGGACTATCTTCTATGGATTTATTGTATTTGCCAATTTTTTCAGGTACAACTATTAACAATAAAAAGACTAGTATCATCAGTACTTTGTTAATGGGTATGACAGCGGGATTGCTATCATCTGCCTGTGTTGGTCCTGTTGTTGTTAGTATCTTAATCGGAATAGCTTCAGCAAGTACGCACTTTTCAGTATTAGTATCATTACAAGCAGCTTTAAAAATGCTGCTCTTTGGTATTGGTGTAGGATTGCCTTTTTTATTGATTGGAGTATTTGGTTTGTCATTACCTAAATCCGGCAAATGGATGAAATATATTCAATTTGTAATCGGGGCGTTCATTATTTACTTCTCATACGTTTATTTAGAGAAAGCATTATTGGTTTATGGTTTTATTTCTGAATCAATCGTTTTAATTGGGTTTTCTATATTAATTATTTTGTTTGCGTCTTTGCATTTACAAAGTAGTGAATTACTAGTTTATGAAAAAACAAAACGGGCGTTGTTATTTATTATGGCTCTGATTGGGATACTATTATTAGTTAAAGGATTCCTGTTTAGTTCAGATATCTCAAGTCAAAAGGAAGCTTCAATTTCAAACAAGATCAGTAGTGTTGAACCAAAAACGGAACAAAAAGGTCAGCTTATCTGGTATTTGGATAAAGACATGGCTTATGCAGCTGCAAAAGAAAAAAGCAAACCTGTATTTATAGATTTTCATGCAGATTGGTGTACGAATTGTAAAGAATTTCAAAAAACAACTCAATCGAATATCGCTTTAAATGAAGCATTGAAGAATGCTATTTTATTGAAAGTCTATGAAGGGTCATCAACTTTTAAAAAATATGTTTCAGATCCAAGATTTCCTGAATTAAAAGTGGGTCTTCCTTTTTTTCTAATAACTGATAAAGACGAAAATCTTTTGTACAAAACAAATGATTATATGAAATCGGATGAGATGAT
>JBAXHC010000147.1:0-6356 GCA_037139075.1 Bacteroidota bacterium | reverse complement strand
TCGCATGCGATGGAGGGGACGCTGATGCCGGACTCGGCATACAGCTGGGGTGGTTCATTACATCTTGAAATATTTATGCATGCAAGTCGAAAACCATCCGAATCTTAAAGCATTTTTTGACGAGAAAGTAGACAGATATAATCAGCCCTATTTCATATCAGCAGACCCCATATGTATCCCTCATTTATTTTCAAAAAAACAAGACATTGAAATAGCAGGTTTTTTTGCTGCCATATTCGCCTGGGGAAACAGAACTACCATCATCAATAAGTCGAAAGAACTTATGCAATTAATGGATATGGCACCCCACGAATTTTGCATGAATCATTCCGATAATGATCTTAAAAAACTTTTACAATTCAAACACCGCACCTTCAATGCCACAGACTTGTTGTATAGTATTGAATTTATGAAACACCACTATTCAAAACAAAAGAGTCTTGAGTCAGCATTTTTTTCAGATGAAATTTTAAAATCAGGAAATCAAAATTTAGTGGAATTAGGGCTTATTCATTTTCATGAATACTTTTTCTCATTGGAAGATGCGCCAAACAGAACCAGAAAGCATATTGCAACACCCTATAAAAACTCGGGTTGTAAAAGATTAAACATGTATTTACGCTGGATGGTACGGAATGATAAACAGGGTGTGGATTTTGGAATCTGGAAAAAAATAAAACCATCCATGCTAATCTGTCCAATCGATGTACACGTATCAAGAGTAGCAAAACGATTTCAGCTACTCGATCGCAAACAGGCCGACTGGGCTGCCGCAATTGAACTCACTCAATACTTACGTAACTTAGATCCAAACGATCCGGTAAAATATGATTTTGCTTTATTTGGACTGGGTGTAATGGAAAAATATAGTTAATATGAATAATAATAGCGAACTAATTTCTTTAGAAAAATTATCATTCGATGAGTTGGTTGCTCATATTAATCAACTGATCTCGAAAGACTTTGCAAAACTTGTTTACTTATTATACGCAGTTGATGTATCTGAAAAAAAATTAAAGCACCTCTTGGCTGAGCATCCTAACGAGGATGCCGGGAAGCTCATTGCATTACTCATTCTGGAAAGGCAAGAACAAAAGAAAAAAAGTCGTGAACAGTTTAAACAAAATGAACAGCATATTCCAGATGAAGATAAATGGTAATTAATCAATTTTATTAAAGTGCTCATCATATAAGCCCATTAAAAGACTGCTTCCATCAGCATCTACTTTTACCCCTCCATATTTAGCTAGTTCATATTTCTTAGCACTGCCCTGTTGAATGTAATAATTTTCAGCTCCAATATTCAATGTAAAATATCCTTTACTATATTCAATGAGGAATTCATTATTATTTCTTGGAATGATTTTTTGTTGAAATCTTATTCTTTCGGCTATTGAATTAGAATCAAGTTTTACAACAACAAAGCCCCGTTTATAAACTGTATCTAATATCAACCCTTTTACAATCTTATACTTTAAATTAACCATATCACCTTGAATCAAAGGCGCTTTTGGATTATTCTCTATAAGCTCCAAAAAAATCATTTTCCCATTATCAATAATTTTCTCCTTTTGAATAGCTGAATAATTTACAAAAGCTAATAATGTAACAAGATTCAATAAGATCATTATCATTTTAATTTTTCTCATCAGTCATCAATTTTTTTGCACTTAAAAAATAGATGCCACCAAATATCAGCCCCGAAACAAAAAGCATTTCTGATTTTATCAAAAGGCTATAATTAAGTTCATAATAAAACATACATAAAAAAAACATTACACTAATAACTCCAATTATAAATCCTGTTTTATAATTTATATAAAAACAAAAAAGTAATACAAGTATAGACCCAATAATTGCAGGAGAAATGGCAGTCAGTGTTAATACAATTAGAGATACCAAATAAACGAAAGCTTTAGTATTCTTTTCTGCTATTCCCAATTTATTCATCAGGATATTAATAAATAGTAAAATAGCAACAATAATAGGAAGAGAGGAGATCCAAGGATATTTTACATCAAAAGGTATTTGAGACTTAACACTGATGATTCCCAAACTTATTAAAAGGATTAAAATGAGTCCAATTTTTAAAGAGTCATATAATTTTGAAAAATAATGCTTTGAAGATATGAATGTAGCTTCGTTTAAAAAGACTTGAACTAATCCAACAACAATGACAATGGTGAAAGCATGAAAAAGCCAGAAATATTTATAGATCTGTATCATCCATAATAAACTACCGGCAATCATTAATAATGCAATCAATATTTGATAACTATTTTTTGAAAATACGATAGTAAATATTCCGATTAATAAAAAGTAAAAGCTGATCCACCTTGCAGCAATATTCAAACTTGATGAACTTACAGAAATTAATAAAATGCCCCATAATAGTATGGCAACAAAAATAGTATCGAAAATCAATAGCTTACTAAATCTACTTGATAAAACAGCCCCTACAATCAGTATAACTCCAAAAGCAAGTATAAAATTTTGATTCTTATTTAATTGAAACGTCATGCTGATAAATGCAACCAGAAATGTGCTACCTAAAAAACCGCCCAGAATTGTAATTATTTTAATTATTAAACCTGCATTCTCTTTTTCATATTTACTAATTTCTTCTGAGAGGTTCATTCGATTCAAAACAAATCCTTCTCCTTCTGAATGCTGTATGTCTTCAATTAATTTTTTGATATGCTCTAACTTTGCCATTTCTCTGATTTTTGAATTAAGAGCAAATATTTTATCAGATATCCTACACTAACCATTACAAAAACGCCATTAATAAGGAAAACCCATTCTCTTGGGAACGCTTTCATGGAAAAGGCAGTAAGAATAAAAATAAAACTGAAGGGAATAATAGAAAGGAAAATGAGATTTTTATTTGCAAATGCATATTTTAATCCCAAAAAATATATCACCAAAGTGCAAGTGATCAAAGCATATAAAATAGGATCGAATTTTTCGAATATCCCTTCCCAAACTGAAAACGCTGAAACAGCAACAATGCCTACGAAAACAGAATTTTTCAACCAGTTTGATATTTTAAAATAATCATACTTTTTTGAGAGTAATAAAAAAACTAATAACCAAATTCCGTTCATTAATATCACAAAAAGAAATGCCTGATGTTCAGACACACGACTTGTTTCTAATTGAACATAGAATGTAAATGTGGCATTCACCAAATACAGAAAAAAGGCCCATAAAACAGCATAATTGGTTATGATCACCCAGATAGTTACGAATACAGTCCAGGCCAGAAAAAAGTCATAAACAGTAGCTCCACTTTGATATATCTGTCCGTATACAGCAAATAAAGCACCAACCAAAACCGAGACAGCTGTTAATAGAATATTCTTAATTAATAGACTAACCTTTGAAAAGAGTGCAACGACAGTCGTTATGATAATGATGAGTTCAATTAATCCAATTTTTAGGAATTTATTCATTCCATACCAGTTGTAAGTAAAAAAGAAAAGGATACCTGAGGTTACAAATCCAATAGCAAGAATTAATAAAAACAAACGTAGAAATTTTTTCCAGGCAGCAGCATCATTGTAAACATCCTGCTTTAATGTGGCATCAACATTTTTTGTTGACCAATTGCTATTACGACTTATAATATAAATATCCTCTCTATCCATAATTACGATCTTACAATTTTTTGTAATGAACGAAATTCAATTATTTGGCAGGAGATAGTGGGATATAACCAGCTTTCGATAGTAAGTTAAAAATTATTTATAAAAAAAGCAAGAGTATTGCTCTACTCTTTTTAACCTATTTTCGTTATTCAATAAGTTTGAATATGAAACTGGTTTCTTACCTCAACGACGGACATGATCAATTAGCTTTTTTTGTTGATGGACTTTTATACGATTGCGACCTCTTGCATCCCGAATTACCCAATAGCATGAATATGTTTTTGCATTATTGGGATGATATGTTTCCGATAGCACAGCAGGTAGATGCAGCTATTAAATCGGGCCGTATTAATACAGACCGTGGCATTCCTTTAGAAGAATTGCAATTATTAGCGCCTATCCCCTTTCCTACTTCCTGCAGAGATGCCTATGCATTTCGCGAACACGCAAGAGCCACCAGAAAGAATCCGAATGCTGATTTAAAAGAGGCTTATGATCAGTTCCCGGTTTTCTATTTTAGCAATCATCATAGCATTCAAGGGCCTGGCGAAGTATTATGCATGCCCGACCATTTGGAGGAGCTCGATTTTGAATTAGAAGCAGCAATCGTTATTTGTAAGCAAGGAAGAAATATAACTGCTGAAGAAGCAGATGAATATATCGGGGGTCTCCTGATTTTTAATGACTTTAGTGCCCGTAAACTTCAGCTTGAGGAGATGCAATTGAATCTTGGTCCAGCTAAAGGAAAAGATTTTGCCACTGCTATCGGCCCCTGTTTAGTTACACTGGATGAACTAGAAAAATACGAAGTGTCAGCAGCGTATGGGCATATTGGAAAAAACTGGAACCTGGAAATGAAATGTGCTGTAAATGATGAACAGGTAAGTGGTGGAAATTTATCCGAGATGCAATGGACTTTTGCAGAAATTATTGAAAGATGTTCTTATGGGGTTAATCTACAACCTGGAGATATTATTGGAAGTGGCACAGTAGGTACCGGTTGTTTTTTAGAACGCAATATCACGAATAAACTTATGGATCCAAATGCTGAAGCCATTTGGTTAAAAGAGGGCGACAGCATTGAAATGGAAATCGAAGGTCTAGGAATTCTTAGAAATACAATTGTAAAAGAAGAAACTGATTTTTCTATCCTTAATAAAAAGAAGATTTAATTGATTCTGGTTTGAATTAAAGATCACCTAATTGTGGTCTCAGAATAATATCTTCTACAACAGCTTGTGGCGATAATTGAGAAGCAGCATACACCATTGTTGCAATATCATTGGCTTCCATGATTCTATTGGGATCAATGCTTGCACCAGCCCAGCTTGCACTCATGGTAGCTCCTGGCAATACCGCTGTAACTTTAATACCATTGGGTTTCATCTCTTCACGCAAATTTTTGCTGAAGCCTAATAATGCAAATTTACTAATACTATAAGCACCTCCATTTTCATAAGCATTCAAAGAAGCGATAGAACAGATATTGAAAATATGTCCGCTTTTTTGTGCTATCATAGAGGGCAATAATCGGCGTGTAAGATGGTATGCACTATATAAATTTATTTCAAGCATTTTTTCAAGATGTCCTTCTGGTTCATTATGAATATTGCCTGGGATAAACTGACCTGCATTATTGATTAATATATCCGGCGTGCCAAATGACAAACACCAATCTGCGAAATGAAGTATATCAGTTTTATTTCCCATATAGGTAGCCCTATAATTGATAATGGTATCGGGATGGTTTTCTTGAAGATCTTTTGCAGTTTCTAATAATTCATTTCCATTTCTGCTACAGATCAATAATTGATTACCGGGTTGTGCAAATGCCATTGCGATTGCCTTACCTATTCCTTTTGATGCTCCTGTGATGATGATATTCATAAATACGATTTGCTGGGCGAAGTTCGTTCATTTTTAGGAATCCTTCGATTGTATTTGTTCGTATTTTGTGCCCATGCAATATCAACAGCTATTTTTCGACCTTGACCATACGCTTTGGGATTTCGAAGCAAACTCAAAAGAAACACTAAATGACTTATACGAAAGTAATTTATTAGTAGAAAGGGGTGTGTTAGATTTTGAACAATTTTTCACTCATTATAGTCATCATAACCACCGTTTATGGGATAGATATACAAAAGGCTTTATAAGACAGGATGAGCTGCGCTGGAAAAGGATGTGGCTGGCACTACTCGAATTTAAAATCGCCGACGAGCCCTTAGCTAAAAAAATGTCGGTTCAATTTTTAGAGTTATTGCCCACCAAGAAAAAATTATTTCCTTACACGGTTGAGATCTTAGATTATTTAAAAAACAAGGATTACAAATTGCATTTAGTTACCAATGGATTTGAATCTGTTCAACATAATAAACTAAGAGAAAGTAATCTTACCGCATACTTTGATCAGGTAGTAACTTCTGAGGCAAGTAATAGTTTAAAGCCCAATAAAGAGATTTTTGATTATGCACTTCAAAAAGCAGGTGCTACAGTTTCAGAAAGTATCATGATCGGCGATAATCAGGATGCCGATATACAAGGTGGCATCAATGCTGGCATGGATACCATTTTTGTGAATCATTTATTTGTGGAACCAACAGTTAAAGCCACTTTTATGATTCACCACTTAAAAGAATTGGAAAATATTTTATAATAAAAAGCCGTCCTGAATATTCAGGGCGGCTTTAATATTTTTTGAATTTT
>JBAXHC010000146.1:0-6430 GCA_037139075.1 Bacteroidota bacterium | reverse complement strand
ACAGACGACCCTCTGATTAACAGTCAGATGCTCTAACCAACTGAGCTAAGGAGGAATTTCCCGTTATGGATTTCTCGTTAACGGGCAGCAAAAATAGGGAAAAATGTATTTAAACAAAATTTACAGCAAAAAATATCCTACCAATTAAGGAATCCGCCCGTTTCAATGCCTAAATAAAGTCCATCCTGACGGCTTTCTACGGGATAAGTTTTTAGATAATAGCCCTCTCCACTTGAGTTTCGGCCATTTTCAAGCTTAAATCGGTAGCGATGGAGTGGACAAACAATATTTCCTGTAACATCTATAAATCCATTGGCCATTACCCCTCCTGCATGCGGACATTTATGTGCACAGGCATAAACCTTGCCCTCAAACTCTGATAATGTGACTGTTTTTCCAGCTACCTCTAAAATGGCTAAACGATTCGTTTGCCAGAGAATAGCTTCAGCGCTTTCAGCAATTTTATGCCAATTGTATTTTTTCTCCGACATGAAGCCTTAATATAGCATGGTTTTATAGGGGTAGCGAATCTTATACTGGGCGCGTATCCTTTCGAGCATCATATCTCTTAACTCATCAATATTCATCTTCTCCACTGCTGAAACAAATACGCAGTTATGATCAGTAGCAAGATTCCATTTGTCTTTCAAATCCTGGAGCAATTCTTCCTTTACCTGGTCTTCCAGCCAATCATCAAAAGTCCGCTCAATATACATGTCCATTTTATTAAACACCGAAAGAATTGGCTTATCAAAGGCTTTTAGTTCCTGTAATGTCTTATTTACAACCCCAATTTGTTCTTCATACTGAGGGTGAGATACATCAATTACATGCAATAAGATATCGGCCTCCCGCACTTCATCTAAAGTACTTTTGAAACTCTCAACTAAGTGGTGAGGAAGTTTTCGAATGAATCCAACTGTATCGCTTAAAAGAAATGGCGTATTTTCAAAAACCACTTTTCTGGTAGTGGTATCCAGGGTGGCGAATAATTTATTCTCTGCAAAAACATCGCTCTTACTCAAGAGGGTCATAATAGTACTCTTTCCCACATTGGTATATCCTACTAATGCTACACGAATGAATTCACCCCTTTCTTTGCGCTGTGTAAAAGCCTGTTTATCTATATCGCCCAATCGCTTACGTAATAAAGAGATCTTATCCTTAATAATACGACGATCCGTCTCGATTTCGGTTTCTCCTGGTCCTCTTGATCCAATTCCACCTCCCTGACGTTCTAAATGCGTCCACATGCCTTTTAACCGGGGTAACAAGTATTGATATTGAGCAAGTTCTACCTGAACCTTTGCTTGAGAGGTTCGAGCCCGGGAAGCAAAAATATCCAAGATCAAATCACTTCGATCAATGATCTTAACGCCAACCTCTTTTTCTATATTTAGTAATTGCGATCCAGTTAATTCATCATCAAAAATCACCAGGGTAACATTCTTTCCCCTGCAGTAATCTTTAATCTCTTCTAATTTACCCTTACCTACAAAGGTTTTACTATCCGGGCGAGGTAATCGTTGCGTAAATCTTTTGATGGTGGTAGCACCTGCCGTTTCAGCCAAAAATGCCAATTCATCCAGGTACTCTGTAACTTGTTCTGGTGTTTGCTCCTGCTGAATCAGTCCCACTAAAACGGCTGTCTCTGCTCCGGTATAAGCTTGTTTTTTCTCAATCAACTTGTAAACTGTTTTAGCAAAGGTAACTTTTAAATGGGCTGCTATAAAAAACAAAAGAGGCCCGAGAGCCTCTTTTCTAAATATGCTTTGATAAGTTTATAATCCGCTGATAGTTAAGCCAAATGATACACGGTTCATGACTGGTCCGGTACCATCTTTTAAAACTCCTAAGATATAATAAGCCGCATCAAGGCTAAAAATCCCGTAACCAAATCTGCCTGTTAAAGCCAATGATGTAGAATTAATGAAACGTTTATCTACTTCCTTTTGAATATAAGTAGAACCATAAATGGTTGTACCATTCTTATTTACCAGGTTTTTTCCTTTTGTATATGATTTTAAAAGGGTACCCACTTTAGCACCTACAGCATATTTCCAAGACTTTCCAGGATGCTCAGGATCAGAGAAATACCTTAATTCCACAGGAATTTCGGCTGTGGTACTTACCATTTTGAATTTACTAAAATGATCAACACTATCTACATTCGTAAAAGGCAGTTTGCTGGTATTTGACTTCAGGTCTACATAAGTATTCTTGAAAAAAATATTGCTAGAACCAAAGCCTATACCTAATCCTACACTATAATGCGGGTTGGTTTTGAAAGGTTTGTCTAGCATGAAATAGAAGTTGAAGTGACGGCTAAATCCTCCTGTGTTAACACTATCTGGTCTGCCTGTCCAGGCATCCGACCCATATTGAATCATAAAATGATCAGCAGGACGACTAGACAGGTCTATCTTTGTCCAGTCTTTAGCTGGTTTGGTAGGGTTTAAGCTTTGGGCCTGTATTAAAAGCGCACCTGTTATTCCTAAAAGCAGTAATAGAGATTTTTTCATTTGTTTCAGTTAATGACGCGTTTCCGCACTACAAGCCGCAAAAATAGTAGAAATGAAGGCATGGGGAGGTTAAAAATTAGTCAAAAGATATTCATTTTGCAATTTAATTCGTTATGTAGGCGGAAATGGAGGGTATTTTTATAATTTGCAGCTAAGACAAAGTAAAAAAGGGGTAGAATGAAGAATGATTTTTTAATTGGGAAACGTATTCTAATTGCAGAAGATGATTTTGTAAATCAGAAACTGATTTCTCATTCTATACAAAGCACTGGTGCCAGTTTTGATATTGCAGGAAATGGGAATGAAGTGATAAAGCTTTTAAACTTGGGTACTTACGACTTGATTTTAATGGATATTAATATGCCAGAAATGGATGGGGTAGAAGCTACCAAATACATTAGAAATGAGATGAAGCTCAAAACTCCTATTATTTCTATGACAGGTTGGAGCAATAAAGAGGATCTTCAAAAATTCGAAAAAGCAGGCATGAATGGCACTTTGTCAAAACCGTTTGGACTCGATATCCTTTATAAAACCTTACATGATAATCTCATTTCACTACATCAAGTTGAACCTAGCTTGGAAAGCAATGAGGAAGAATTGATCGAAGAAGAGGATGAAGTGATTGATACTACTCCTCCTACAGTGGATCTTTCTTTATTGAATGAGCTTTCTGAGAGTGATTCTGAATATAAGAAGACAATAATTCATATGTTCCTCGATTCAATGCCCGAGACAATAAGGCAAATGGAAGAGGCTTATCATGCAAAAAATTATGATGCCCTTGCTAAAGCAGCACACTATGCAAAATCTTCTCTCTCTGTAATAAATGTAGAAGACCTTCGGGCATTAGTGGCAAGACTAGAGATGAACTGCAAAAAAATGGAGAACCTCCACGAATTAAAAAGCCTCGTGAAAACGGTAAAAGTGAAATACGATTTAGTTGTTCAAATATTAAATGAAGAACTTAAATAGATTTAAAATCGATATTGCCATCCAATACTAAATAAATATTGATTTCCTTTTACACCTGGTAAATATTCTTGATTAAACCAAGCGGTACTAGCGTTGAAAATGTTATGGTAATTAATTTTCTTCTTGTAATCAACGCCCACTTTAAAACTACTCAATAAAGCAGTATTGATCAAGCCTACATTGTATTTGTCATCAGGAGAAATACCATATCCCAAATTTGCTCCGATATAATCATCGGCACCACCAAAGAAATGTCTTGCAGAAATATTATAGGAGACAGAAACCTGTTTCACAAAATCGCTTGGGGTAATATAAGTTCTGGCGCCCAATAACCAGCTACTTACATATTTTCCAACATAACCAGTATAAATCCAGGTAGGAGTTCCGCTAAATTTCAGATATCGAAATCCCAATTCAGCTTCAAAGCTTTTTGGAAGATTTGCATACAGTGAAAATCCTGCACGATATCTTGGAAATATTCCGGAATTATCAGAGATCCCGAAATTCATATAACTATAAAACATTTTACTGAAATGAGGATATGCATCCACTTCAAATTGTGTGGCTGAAGTATTAAATCGATTGGCATAATTAAATCTTCCAATCACTGTTCCGATGCCGGTAGTTCTGCTATAATCAATAGCCAATAAATGCCAAGGGTCTGCAAATTGTTTATCGAATACATTGTAATCATAGGAGACACCGATCTTATTTTTTATCGACTCATCCTTAATTCTACTTTCAAGAGAACGTGCTGCAGCATTATTATTATCTTTTTTAAGAATGGCTGCGGTAATTGCTGCTGCGGCTGCATAATCTTTTAATGAGGCAAGTGCTTTTGCCTTTCTAAGTAAAAGATCATTTGAGCCTGTATCATATTTTAAACCTGCATCACAAACAGCGATTACTTCTTTATAATGGTCGTTCCAGTATAGCAAATCTGCAAATGCAACTGAAGCATCGGTATAGGTTGGATTGGTGGCTAAAACTGATTCGAAAAGTGTTTTAGCGCTGTCATATTCACTTGTCCATGTATAAATTCTTCCTAAAAAGATCTTGATATCAGCATAATTAGGGCTTATTTCAAGGGCCTTCTTGCAATAAATCTTTGCCTGGGGATAATTCTTATTATCGAAAGCAGCTGATCTAGCTGCTTGAAATAATCCATCTGAAGTACTGGTATCGGGAAGCGCTTTTGTATCCTGAGAGAAACTAACTGAAGTTAGACAGGCGAAACAAATGACCAATAAAAGATAGCTGCATTTCTGAAACATGTATTCGATTTTACTATGATAAAGATACTATTCATAACTATATCATGTATCAATAACAAAGCATATATATGCGGATGCTTAGTTCAACCTATCTTTACAGCAATAGATTAGTAATTAAATAATTAAGCATTTTGAATTTTAGTGAATTTGGACTCGACGATAGATTGATGGAAGGCATTGATGCCATGGGTTATACCACCGCCACACCAGTACAAGAAATGGTGATGCAACCCATTTTAGATGGCAAGGACCTGATTGTTAGTGCACAAACTGGCACAGGGAAAACGGCAGCATTTCTTTTGCCATTGATGAATAAACTAATTACCATTCCGCATGATGCGCATCATATTAATGCCATGGTAATTGTGCCAACCCGCGAGTTGGCTGTGCAGATAGCTCAAGCCATGGAGGGCATTTCTTATTTTACATCTATCAGCTCCATTGCAGTTTATGGTGGAGGGGATGGTAATTCATTTGCTATAGAGAAAAAAGCATTGAGTGTGGGTTGTGATGTGGTGATTTGTACGCCTGGAAGAATGATTGCGCATTTGAATATGGGTTATGTAAAACTGCAGGGTTTAAAATACCTGATATTGGATGAAGCAGATAGAATGTTGGATATGGGATTTCATGATGATCTGATGAAGATTATTTCTTTCCTTCCTAAGCAGCGACAAAATTTATTATTTTCTGCTACGATGCCCATGAAGATGCGTGAGATGGCCAGAAAAATTCTGGTAAATCCTGTTGAGATTAATATAGCTATTTCAAAGCCACCCGAGAAAATTGTACAGGAAGCATTCATTGTATATGAGCCCCAGAAAATTCCTTTAGTAAAATATATTTTGCACTTAAAGGATTTTCAAAGTGTGATTGTGTTTTGTTCCAAGAAGCAAAATGTAAAGCAATTAACACAAGAGTTGAAACGTGCGAAATTATCAGTAGAAGAAATTCATTCTGATCTGGATCAAACAAAGCGCGAACAAGTATTGCTTGACTTTAGAAATAAGAAATTAAAAGTATTAGTTGCTACCGACATATTAAGCAGAGGTATTGATATAGAGGATATAGATTTGGTCATCAATTTTGATGTGCCCAATGATGGTGAGGATTATGTACACCGGATAGGAAGAACAGCTCGTGCTTCGAATGAGGGAACGGCATATACTTTTGTGAGTGAGAAGGAGCAACAAAAATTTGCGGCAATTGAGACTTTATTAGAAAAATCTGTCACCAAGGCACAGGTACCCGAGCAATTTGGTGAAACACCAGCGTATAATCCGAGGCCGCTTAGAGGTGGTGGGGGCAATGGTAGAGGAAACGGCGGTGGAGGACAGCGCAAGTTCAATGGAAATAATCGTCATTAATTTTTTGGATGAAAGGAACACCAAAACTGCTGAAAATAAATCCACGGCTTCTGGTGAAGTATCCACGGGTAATCCACGGCTTAAGTATGGAGTAAGTATGGCGAAAACAAGAACGATTAAAATGGGACTTGAAATATCAGATAAATACTTATTTTTGCCGCCCATATACTTAGAAAATGGACTATTTCAATAGAGAAATAGTATTGAAATACAGAAGAATTTGAAAACAACCCGTTTGTTTTCGGGCCTATAGCTCAGTTGGTTAGAGCACCTGACTCATAATCAGGGGGTC
>JBAXHC010000145.1:0-6466 GCA_037139075.1 Bacteroidota bacterium | reverse complement strand
TGAAAATGACAATAATCATAGATTAAATCAAAATTCTATTGTAGTTTTTAGCTCAAATTGAGCTTATGTCATTTATTGATTATTATCAAGTATTAGGGATCAATAAAAATGCCAGCGAAGTTGACATTAAGAAAGCCTATAGAAAGCTTGCCAGAAAATTGCATCCAGATGTAAATCCCAATGATAAAGAGGCCCAAGCAAAATTTCAGAAAATCAATGAAGCCAATGAAGTTTTAAGTGATCCCCTGAAAAGAAAAAAATACGATCAATACGGTGAGAACTGGGAGCATGGAGAAGAATATGAGCAAGCAAGAAAAGCACAAAGAAGGCCAAATAATGCAGGCGGGCAAAATTTTTCCGGTGATTTTGATGAATCGAATTTTTCAGACTTTTTTTCATCCATGTTTGGTGGTGCATCAGAGGGGCGAGGCAGGGCACAAACTAAATTCCGCGGGCAAGATTTTCAATCAGAATTAACCATCACATTAGAAGAGGCGTATACCACTCATGCCAGAACGCTTAAAATTCACGACAAAAACGTTCGAATTACTATTCCAGCAGGAGTGGAAAACGGGCAGACAATTAAATTAAAGGGATATGGTGGAAAGGGTGTAAACGGCGGGCCAGATGGAGATCTGTTGATACAATTTGTAGTATCAAATGCTGCTAACGTAAAACGTTTGGGTAATGATTTGTATACCTCTGTTGATATTGATTTATATCAAGCAATACTTGGAGGCGAAAAAATTATTGAAACATTTAGCGGTAAAATAAAATTAATCATAAAACCAGAGACTCAAAATGGCACCAAAATTCGATTAAAGGGAAAAGGATTTCCTGTGTATAAAAAAGAAGGATTGTTTGGGGACATGTATATCACTTATAATATTCTTTTACCTACAAATTTAACCGAAAAGCAAAAAGAATTATTTAAAGAGCTTCAAAATTTAGTACAATAAAAAGAACATCATGGAAGCAAATGAATATATACCCATAGACTTTTTTTGTAAGCAACATGATCTTGAAGTTTCTGTTATCAGTACATTGCATGACTATGGTTTGATTGAACTATTTGTTATTGAAGAAATTGAATGCTTGCATTTAAGTGAGCTGGCTGATACAGAAAAGATTGTACGCTTATATGAAGAATTAGAAATAAACCCAGAAGGAATTGATGTAGTGGTGCATCTGTTAAAGCGGATAAAAGAAATGCAATTTCATATACAAGTACTAGAAAATAGACTTAGTTTGTATGAAGAAAATGCATAATTGAACCAAATAACAAAGTCATGCAAATTGATTACGAAATTTTATTGCGCTTTTTCTTTGCTGCTTTATGGGGCGGTATTGTTGGAGCTGAAAGGCAGTATAGAAGTAAGTCTGCAGGGTTTAGGACCATGATCATGATCTCCATTGGGGCCTGTTTTTTCACTATGATGTCAATGCTCATTGGTGCGCCAGCAAGTCATGATAGAATTGCGTCTAACATTGTAACTGGAATTGGATTTTTAGGTGCAGGAGTAATTTTTCGGGGTGAAAATCGAATTAATGGTATTACTACAGCTGCAACGATCTGGGCTGTAGCTGCTGTTGGTATGGGAATCGGAGCTGGCTTTTATTTTGCAGCAAGCTGTGCATCCATTTTAATTTTTTTAATACTTGCAGTCCTGCCTTATTTAGAAAACTATATTGAACACTTGAATTTGGCCAGAACCTATTCTATCTCATTACCTTATTCTGAAAATCTCTCCGTTTATTACGAGAAGAAACTAAAAGCAAACAAATTAAAATACAGAATAGTAAATCATATAAAAAATAAAGGTGAATTAATGCTTGTTTGGGAAACACAGGGGCATGCGAAAAATCATGCTGCCTTTATTACTAAAATGCTGGAGGATACAACGATTAATAAGTTTGAATACTTTTAAAAAAAATAGCGAATCCAAAAGGTTCGCTATTTTTTTAATGCAAATGAATCATCTATTTTTTTGCTAAAGTCCTTAAGTAATTAATCAGATCACCAGGACTACGTGTTTTCCCAAAACTATTTTCAATTACATCATCGTTATCTGGAATTCTATTTTTAAATCCCGGCATATCACGATGCCCAAAATAAATTTTATAAAGTAATGCTCCATCAGTTTGTTTTTGAAATTCATATGAAGTAAAATCTGAAGGCGCCTTGCTCAATTGTTGCGCTTTTTTTCCGTCTCCCATTCCTTTAATGCCATGACATGATGTGCAATGCTCTATATAAAGTGCATTACCTGCTTTAATTGAAGCTTCGTCCGACACAATTGGATTTTTCATTTTTTCATATTTCTCTGGAACTTTCCAAGGATCTTTTTTAGGTTGTATAAATGCAATGGTGCCTGTAAAAAAGGCTATTCCAATAAGCATTATGATATAGGTTTTCATAAATGAGAATTTTGTAAACTGATTAATCAGTCTTATAAAATTACACTCATGTTAATCATGCAAACATGACAATTATCACAATACATAACTATTATACTCAGTGTGACACCATTGATAAATGCGTGTTTCAACTTCAACTTTTCTAATTACACTCTGTTCAAATATTGAAATCAAATCTATCCCTTTGTATTGCAATAAATTAACTAGAAAAGCTTTCCATTTTCGTAATTCAGTTTGTATACGAGCGAATATTGCTTCGTATAATTTTTCAGTAATTTATAAGGGGTATCATTGATAAACAAATGATCCTGCATTTCTGTTTTTATTTTATCGTACCCCATGTTTTTCAAAAATAAAAACAAATAATCTTCTCCGCTCAGAATTAGTTTTATATAAAATCCATTGCCAATATTTACGAATAATGATACACCATCATAATATCCCCAGGCCTTTGTTCCCGAAAGAGGTTCTCCCTTTTGATAAGGGGCAATCTGGCAAGCAAATATTGTTGTAAACCCAGAATTATTATACTTCTTGACCATTACAATACTATCTGCAATAGGTTTATTACCTATGAAATCTTCGTAACTAGCATAGAGTCCTTTTTTATTCTCTTCAATTTTTTGAATACGCTTCAGATCCTTATTGCAATAGTCTATAAAATCAGCGGGAGCAATCCAGTTTTTTTCTTTTTCAAATGAAGCATAAGGTAGTTTAGTAACTAATTTTTTTAATGATAACAACAAGGAATCAGTCAGTAAATTATATACTTTACTATCGTTATAGATTGCACTAAATGTGCCTTCCATTTTTTTTAGAGGATAATATCCTGCATCTTTCGAACTAAAAATATCAAAACGATAATGAAGTGTACTTATAAAATTTGTCTTTGCATTTAATGCGGTATTGGCAGAAAAACTATACCAGAATTGTTTTAATAATATTACTAGTTCCCGGTTACTGGTATTGTTACTGTCGATCACTAAATTTTTATCGATAAAATTGTCTTTCAACCAACCGGCCAGATTTCCTTGTAATTGAAGTCCTACCATGAAAAGTGATTTTTCCTGAAAACTATGGTCGCTTGGAAAGAAACCTACTTTTTTAATATCAAACCTTCCATCAATGATTCTGATCTTTTGAATCTCTGGAAGCCTGATGCTATCTGTTTGTGTTATTTGAGGATTGAAAATCACAATGGGATATGACTGAACATGTGAGAGCAGATACTCAGTGGTAAGATCGAGGGGTGATTTTATTTGGTTTATTTCGCCATTAATCTTTGGATTTAATTTACTATCCAGATCAGTGTACGGGTATCTTGGACCTACATCGCCATGTGAAGGACTAGGTGCAGTATTCGACATCCTTCTTTGTGCTAGTAAAGAAATGGTAGCTGAGATTAAAAATAATATGAGCACCAATTTCTTCATGATTGCATTTACATTAAATATAATTATTATTTTAAACTAAGTCGGTTTTTCAAATGACTGAAATAATTAAAAAACTATTAACTTCAACGTTCATAGTAAGAAAATGAAAAAGAACCTATTTACAGCGATTGCTTTAACTACTACCATTGGATTATTTGCTCAAGTAAAAGGCGATCCTAAAGCCACTGAATATTATACCCCCGTACCTAACAAAGTAACGCCGGCAAAGGGTTTAACCAGTGCTCCTTCGGATGCCATTGTATTATTTAACGGAACCAATTTCGATGAGTGGGAATTAGTAAGTAATCCAACTAGTGCCGATAAATGGGATCTGGTGGATGCTGCTATGCGCGTAAATAAAAAACGGGGCGATATTCAAACCAAGAAAAAATTTCTTGATTTTCAATTACACATTGAATATTTAATTCCAGCAAATATTACTGGTAGTGGACAGGCAAGAGGTAATAGCGGTATTTTTTTAGCTGCTTTGCCTGATGGAGTTGGAAACGCTGGTGGATATGAATTGCAAGTCTTAGATAATTTTACAAATACAACTTATGTGAATGGTCAGGTAGGTAGTATCTATAAACAAACTCCTCCATTGGTTAATGCTGCATTGCCTCCTGGCGAATGGCAAACTTATGATGTGGTTTGGACTGCACCCCGATTTAATGAAGATGGTAGTGTATTGTCACCTGCAAAAATTACAGTGTTACATAATGGAATATTAGTTCAAAATAACTTTATTCTAAAAGGAGATACTCCATATATAGGTCAACCAAGTTATCATAAACATGGCGCTTGTCCCATAAAATTACAAGCTCATGGTGATCCAAGTGAACCTATCAGTTATCGGAATATCTGGGTAAGACCTTTGTAACGATTGTTTGTTCAAATCAATAGTGGTAAGATCGCATCAAGATCGATCAGTGATTCGTTTAATGGACTCAATGTTTTATCTGCGAGTACAGTTCCTAGTTTTCGGAAATTGAATTTCTCATTGAATTTCTCGAAAGCATTGCGTATCATTTTGATCAATTCTTGTTTATCAATAACATCTTCAAAATCTATTACGTAAGAATTTTCTCCAACATATTCTAAAACCGTTTCATCACCCATTTTAAATTGGCAGGAAAAACGGCATGCGATTCCTTTTTTGGTAGGAGCTTTTTTGCGCATCACATCGAAATCAGTATAAGAAATAATTTTGGTGTCTTCTGTGATGGGCTTTAGTGGGGGATGATAATGCCAATTGGTTACCATCATTTCAGTTTGTTCAATCATATCTTTAATTTCTGATAAAGTCGAGTTTTTGATTTTGAAAACGTTTCTCTTGTATGATGCGTAATAAATTATCGAAAGACTCAAACGGTGCTTTGGCAATGAACATATTCAAGATCCAAGGTGGCACGCCTCCACCTGGATTAATCTTTAGAAAATATTCAACATGGATCTGATTGGGTCCAATAGGAGTTACTTCCCAGGTTGCATGTGTATAGGGAATTCTTTCTAAACCCTTGATAGCAGGTAAAATATTGTCAATGGTGTTGGCAGTTACAGTCATTTTTTTACTTGCCGTATCCTGCACTATTTTAAGATCGATCACCATATCTCTATTGGCTAATGGCCAGGGAATAGTAGCAATATTGTAATAGTAAATATGGTTAGGAGCTAATTGTTTTAAGAGCTTGGAGGTTTTAGTTGCTATTACCCATTCTGGCTGTAAATGTGGTTGTAAAAGTAGAGAAGCCAGAGAAGAAAGATTTGCATTAAGATTACAGCTTACTTTGATGGCATTGAATTTTGAATCAGCAAATTTCCCGGTAAATACCTTTATCCCATCTTTATCTTTCTTTAAAGTCCATTCGGTTTGGGAAAACACGGTATTAAATAGACTAAGGCCTATGAAAAGAAAAGCTAGCCTATAAATTGGTGTTTGCCTCATTCTTGTTTGAAATTAATTATTCATTAACGATTCAATAAATATCTTCATAAAAAAGATGAATAAATATATTTCTTTTATACCCATTATCTTAGGTTTAGCAGTTTCGAGCTTTGTTAAAATTACATTTTCGGATAATTTGATACAAACAGTAAAAACATATGGGTATATCGATAAAGGTGATTCAATCGAATTTCGATTTGGTGATCAGACAAAAATTCAAGTTGGTTTATTGAATATAGATTTAGACAAACGAAGAAATGAAATAAAAAAAGTAAATCTGGCGGGAGACTTTAACGGATGGAATCCCAATAATGCTAATTATGCTTTAAAGAAAATTGATGAAAAGAATTTTAGTCTTGTAATTAGTAAAAAAAGTATTGGTCAAAAAGGCGAAACACATACATTCAAGTTTGTACTTAATAATGTGTATTGGATCGAACCACCGTATGACGCTATAAATAAAATAACAGGTAAAGATCATAATACTAATTTGTTTTTAAAACTATGATTAGTCAAATTATTTAGATAAATTGTTGATGGCTATTCAATAAATCTCCCTATTCAAACTTGTTGCCATGAAACAAATCTATCGTCGTACATTTTTACAACAGTCGGGCCTTTTATTATCAGGTGCATTTGCTGGTATGTCTTTCGTAGAAAAGAAAAAGAA
>JBAXHC010000144.1:0-6475 GCA_037139075.1 Bacteroidota bacterium | reverse complement strand
TTAAACCCTAGACAAGTCTAAGGTTTAAATAATATTAGTAAAAGAGGAATGTATATTCACTCTTATCTCTTATCTTTTATCTTTGCTCCAACATTTTCTCAGCATTCTCCGCCATCTGCAATGCTTCAATAAAATCTTCAATTTCTCCATTAATTACTGCGTCCAGATTATAGGAAGTTAACCCAATGCGATGGTCTGTAACCCTTCCCTGAGGCCAGTTGTAGGTTCTGATCTTTGCACTTCTATCTCCTGTGCTCACCAATGTTTTACGCTGACGGGATATTTCATCCTCCTGCTTGCGTACTTGCTCCTCATACAATTTGGTACGCAACATCGTCATCGCTTTTTCGCGGTTGCCTAACTGAGAACGTTCGGTCTGACAAACTACAACAACACCTGTTGGAATATGTGTTAGAAATACCTTGGTCTCAACTTTGTTTACATTCTGTCCACCCGCACCTCCACTTCTTGCAGTCTCCATTTTCACATCACTCTCTTTCAATTCGAAATCTACTTCTTCCGCTTCCGGCATTACAGCAACAGTGGCTGCAGATGTATGTACACGTCCTTGTGTTTCTGTATTGGGTACCCGTTGAACACGGTGCACACCACTTTCAAATTTCAAAGTACCATACACATCTTCACCTGTAACTTCTACAATTACTTCTTTAAATCCGCCCACAGTTCCTTCATTCTCGGTAACAATATTAGTCTTCCATCCTTTCTTTGCACAGTAACGTAAATACATACCTAATAGATCACCAGCAAATAAACTTGCTTCATCTCCACCCGTTCCTGCTCTAATTTCTAAAATAGCATTCTTATCATCCTGAGGATCTTTAGGAATCAATAGCTTGGTCAATGCTTTCTCTAATTCATCTTTTTTAACCTCCAGCTCAGGCATTTCCATTTTAGCCAATTCTCGCATGTCGTCATCAGAACCATTCAAACTCTCTTTTGCAAAAACATATTCAGCTAATACCTTTTTATAGGTCTCGTAAGGCACTACGATCTTCTCCAAAGATTTGTACTCTTTGCTATAAGCACCGTACTCTTTTTGGTTATTAATTATCTCAGGATTGGTTAATGCAATACCCACTTGCTCAAACCTGGCTTTGATCGCATCCAATTTATCTAACATGTCTTCTTAAAATTTTCAGTCTGCGAAGGTAAGGTTTTAGAGCGCAAAATCACTCGCAGGTTTCTTTCAGTGGGTTCGAATTTTCAGTTAATTTCATGGGATACTTACTGGTTATGAGAAAACTTATCAATTTGTTGCTCTGCATGAGCTGCTTAGGGCCTTTATCACTTACTGCTCAGGAAGCAGACGTATTAATTAAAAATGGCAAAATTCTTGATGGCACTGGAAATTCATGGTTCTATGCTGATATCGCTGTTAAAAATGGTAAGATTATCAAGATTGGTACAATCTCTAATTGGCAAGCAACTAAAACCATCGATGCCGCAGGGCTTGTAGTTGCCCCCGGATTTATTGACGTACACACCCATATTGAAGGGGATGAAAAAAAGAATCCTATCGCTAGTAATTTTATTTATGATGGAGTTACCAGCGTCATTACGGGTAACTGCGGACTATCTGAAGTAAATATCGGGAAGTATTTTGCTATGATCGATAGCTTAAAATTGAGCGTTAATGTGGCTGCATTAGTGGGACATAATGATATACGCAAAGCCGCCATGGGTTCTGCCAACAGAGATCCAACAGAAGCCGAGATGCAGCATATGGAAGCCATTGTAAAAAAGGCTATGGAAGATGGCGCAGTGGGTTTGTCAACCGGGCTTATTTATATCCCCGGTACTTATTCTAAAACTATTGAGATCGTAAGATTGGCAAAGGTAGCATCCGCATATCAGGGCGTCTATGCAAGTCATATGCGTGATGAAGGAGACAGTGTAACCCAAGCCATTGAAGAGGCATTACATATCGGACGAGAAGCAAAAATGCCAGTAGAAATTTCGCATTTTAAATTAAGTGGTCAGCAAAACTGGGGACGCAGTAAAGAAACCATACCGATGATCATTCAAGCTAGGAAAGAAGGATTGGATGTTACCATCGATCAATATCCTTACACAGCAAGTAGCACTTCTTTAAGTACACTCTTACCTGATTGGGTTTTAGCTGATGGACAAGATTCAATAAAAGCAAGACTTGCAAGACCTGCTATTCGAAAAGATGTAGCTGCTTACATGATTAAAAAATTGCAAAAAAGAAAGCTCAAGAATTTTAGTTATCCTGTAGTTGCCAGCTATAAACCTGATTCTACTTATAACGGAAAAAGTATTGAACAAGTGAACTTGTTGAAGGGCAGAAAACACAAAGCCGCTGAAGAAGCAGAAACTATTATTGAAATGATGGAACAAGGCGGTGCCGGTATGGTGTTTCATGGAATGAGTGATCAGGATGTAAAGAATATTATGCAGTACCCATTCAACATGTTTGCAAGTGATGCAAGTATTCGGGTTTACGGATCAGGCAATCCACACCCCCGCGGTTATGGCACCAATGCAAGGGTGTTAGGTAAATATGTACGCGATGAAAAAGTAATTACATTGGAAGAAGCGATTCGTAGAATGACTTCTTTGCCAGCGCAGAAATTTCAATTGAAAGATCGGGGATTATTGCGCGAAGGTTTTGCAGCTGACATTGTTATGTTCGATCCCAATACTGTGCAAGACAATTCTACCTATGATCAGCCGCATCAATATTCTACTGGTTTCAAATATGTATTGGTAAATGGTGTAACCACTGTAGAAGATTCAAAACACACAGGCGCTCGTGCTGGCACTACTTTAAAACTAAATAAATACTAAGAACTACAAAAATAAACTATGCTTAAAAAACTATTGCTCATTACACTTTTCCCAATCGCTGCGCATGCGCAGGATTATAAAAAAATACATCAGAAAGCCCTTTTTGTGGATTCCCATAATGATATCCTAACCGCTTGCATTGAAAAAAATGTCAGCATGGATCAAAACCTAAAAGGAAAAACGCAAAGTGATCTGGCTCGTTTTAAAGAAGCAGGAGTTGACGTACAAATCTTTTCTGTTTTTTGCGATGGTAATATGCAAAACCCTTATCAATTCGCCAATCGCGAAATGGACACACTGGATGCAGTGATAAGCAGAAACCCTGATAAAATTACCCTTACAAGAAATTCATATGAACTAAAAAAGGCACTTAAGCAACACAAACTTGCTGCAATGTTTGGTGTGGAAGGTGGTCATATGATTGAATCTGATTTAAACAAATTAGACAAGATCTATGAGCGTGGCGCACGCTATATGACACTTACATGGAACAATAGCAATCCTTGGGCCACTTCTGCGATGGATGAAACTTTAAAGAAAGACAGTTTATCAAAAGCGCATAAAGGATTAACAGATTTTGGTAAAGAAGTTGTAAAACGCATGAATGCTTTAGGAATGATGGTAGATCTTTCTCATGTAGGTGTACAAACCTTCTGGGATGCTATCAATACCACTACTAAGCCGGTAATAGTTTCACATAGTAATGCTTATGCTTTATGTCCTGCTTTCAGAAACTTGAGAGATGATCAGATCAAAGCAGTTGCTAAAAATGGTGGTGTAATTGATTTAAATTTTTACTCGGGATTTATTGATAGTACTGCCCAAAACAAAGAAATAAAATTTGCACTCAAACATGCAAAAGAATTAGAAAGTCTAATGAAATCAGGGATGATAAAGGAATATGCATTAACGGAGCTTTCGCAAAAATACTATGATGAAGTGCAATCCATTCGCCCTCCATTATCTGCCCTACTGGATCATCTTGATTATATTGTAAAACTGGCTGGTGTAGACCATGTTGGTATAGGTTCTGACTTTGATGGCATTAACTCTTCACCCAAAGAATTAGATGACATTACCAATTATGAACTCATCACCAAAGCCCTGATAGAAAAGGGTTACAGCAAAAAAGATATTTATAAAATTTTGGGTGGAAATATTCTTCGCGTGTTGAAAGCGAATGAAAATTAAAGTTTCTACCCACCCCGCTTCGCTGGCACCCCTCCCAAGCATGCTTGGGAGGGGGAAACCAATATTTTGATAAATCAAATCTGTAAATTGTTAACTATCGATTCATGAAACTTATAAAAAAAATATTCATCGGGTTTATTTTACTTGGTATTCAACAAATAGTTACAGCTCAATCTTTCTCTACTGCAGAAATCACTAAATGGAAAGATCAAGCAAATAGAGTAACTATTATCCGAGATAATTGGGGGATTCCACACGTATTTGGAAAATCAGATGCAGATGCAGTTTTTGGGTTATTGTATGCACAATGCGAAGACGATTTTAAACGCGTTGAAATGAACTATGTGGAGAAGCTTGGAAGAATGTCTGAAGTAAAAGGTGAATCAGAATTGTATAACGATCTTCTCATTCGTATGATCATAGATTCTTCAGATGCAAAAAAAGATTTTGCTTCAGCACCCGCTTGGTTAAAAAAATTAATGAATGCCTATGCTGATGGTATCAACTATTATCTCTTTACACATCCTCAAACAAAACCTGCACTCTTAAAACGTTTCGAGCCTTGGTATCCATTATTATGGACGGATGGAAGTATTGGCGCTATTGATATTGCAGATATTACTGTAACCGATTTAAAGAATTTTTATTCCAATGATCCTGAAACAGCAATTGCTAAAGTTGATAAACAAGATTATGATCCTCTCCCTGGAGGATCCAATGGTTTTGCAATTGCTCCTTCTAAAACAGTTTCCGGAAATGCTATTTTGTACATCAATCCGCACACAACTTATTATTTCCGTCCAGAAGTAGCTGTACAAAGCGAAGAAGGTTTGCACGCATATGGAGCAGTTACCTGGGGACAATTTTTTGTATACCAAGGTTTCAATGAACATTTAGGCTGGATGCATACATCTAGTTATAGCGATGTTGCTGATAGCTATATCGAAAAAGTAAAAAAAATAAACGGCACGATTCAATACGAGTATGATGGAAAATTAATTCCAGTCAAAGAAAAACAAATTAGCATTCAGTACTTGAATAATGGAAATCTTATTTCAAAAAGTTTTAAAACTTATTATACCCACCACGGACCAGTAATGGCAAAGAAAAATGGCAGCTGGATTTCTGTGAAAGCAAATAATAGAGACATCAAAGGATTGATTCAATCTTGGCAGAGAACGAAGGCAAATAATTATGAAGAATACAAAAAATCGCAAGAACTATTAGCCAACACTTCTAACAATACCGTTTACGCGGATGACAAAGGAAATATCGCATACTGGCATGGAAACTTTATGCCAAAACGCGACCCGAAATATAATTGGAGTAAGCCCGTGGATGGAACTACGAAAGCCACTGAATGGAAGGGACTTCATACTGTGGAAGAACTTATTCAAGTAAAGAATCCAGGTACTGGTTGGATCCAAAATTGTAATAGTTCTCCGTTTACAGTATCTGGAATAAGTAGCCCGAAGAAAGCCGACTTCCCTAAATACATGGCACCCAATGGCGATAATTTCAGAGGAATTAATGCGGTACAATTATTTAAAAATAATACTGCATTTACACTTGATAAAATTATTGCTACTGCGTATAACAAACATTTACCTGCCTTTGATGTATTAGTACCAGCATTGATCAAAGCTTATAACGCAAACAAATCAGATCCTTCATATGCTGCTATCGCGGAACCCATGCAATTAATCAGTAACTGGGACCACAATGTATCTGAAACATCAATTGCAACTACTTTATCCATTGAATGGGCACAGAAATTATGGCCAATCATTTTAAAAGGAATGGATGAAGATGACGAATCAGATCAAGTAGATAAGACCATTCATTTTGCAAATACTGCTGATGCAAAAACTTTGATAGCTCCATTAATTATAGTGATTAGCGAACTTGAAAAAAAATTCGGAACCTGGAAACAACCATGGGGCGAAGTGAATCGCTTTCAACGACTCACTGGAAATATCACAGAGGTATTCGATGATAGCAAACCTAGTCTACCTGCAGGCCTTGCCGCATCTACCTGGGGATGTCTTCCATCTTTTACAAGCAAGTCATTCAACGGAACCAACCGTCGCTATGGCTATAATGGCAATAGTTTTATTTGTGCCGTGGAGTTCGGAAAAAAAGTAACAGCAAAATCTCTGCTAGCAGGAGGAGAAAGTGGAGACCCTAGTTCTAAGCACTTTACAGATCAGGCAGAAATGTATACCAAGGGACAATTTAAAGAAGTGCTATTTTATAAAGAAGATGTATTGAAACATGTTGAAAAAAAATATCATCCAGGAGATTCTTCCACAACGCAAGGGCTAAAGCCCTAGTAAATTTTTATATCGTAAGCCCCACCCTAAAGGGCGGGGTTAACGAATATCTTCTATTAGTAAAGTTAACCCTAGGCTTCAGCCTAGGGGATGAAATGCATGATGATATTGGGCTTTAG
>JBAXHC010000143.1:0-6616 GCA_037139075.1 Bacteroidota bacterium | reverse complement strand
AAAATAGGCTGTCTCTTTCGAAACAGCCTATTTGAATGTATTTATTATTTAGTTTAGAAGCTATACTTGATTCCAAACTGTCCCTGCCAACGAGAGTTGATAGGATCTAAAGTGTAGTAATGTCCATCGATACCAGTTGGTTTCACAAAGTTGAAAGTTGGCTGATATCCAGTTGAAGGAGCACCTGCTGCTTTATTATTTGCATCAGTTGCAAATTTCAAGAAGTTAACAGTTTGGTTGTTGATGTTAGTTACGAAGTTAACATGTCCCCAGCTGTTGTTCAACAAATTCAACACGTTAAATACATCCAAAGAAATCTGGATTGCATGTCTGCTGTTCGATTTGCTCAACTTGAATTCGTGCATAATTTTCATATCCAACTGATGAGTCCAAGGAGTACGTAAGCCATTTCTTTCTGCATACATTCCTTTTCTTGTGCTTAAATATTTATCGCCATTGATCAAAGCAAACATATCTGTTGCTTGTTGAGCAGCGGTGTAAACAACACCATTTAAAGTATAATCAGCTAAACGAATATCGCTTGCATCTTTAGGAATATAAGGCAAAGGAGCATTAGAACCATTACCAAATGGAGCTGACTGATAAATTAAGCTATAAGGATTTCCAGACTGACCAGAATAAACAAATGATAATGATGTAGCATTTGCTTTGTTCCACATCAATGTTGATCCAAACAAACCAACGATACGGTTACGTAAATCAAAGTTTGAGTAAGAAAGATCTGGAGTACTTGGTGTAATTGAAGGGTTAACTTCATAGTTACTTTGGAATGAGTTACGGATACCGTTGCTCAAGTCAACTGAATAACCATAGGTGTAAGCTACCATCCAGTTAAAGTTTAGATTATGTAAACCTAATTTTAAGTTATTGGTAGTTTTAGATAATTGTGCAGTAAAGTTATAACGATACCCTTTGGTTGTATTCGTTAACATGAATACGTTAGAATAAGCAGCATTGTATTTACCACCAACATAAACTGGAGTAGTAATTTGTGGTGTATTTGAGAAATAGGCAACAGAGTCTTTTAAGTTAATCTGCTGAAACTTCACATCATATAAAGTTTGTGTATACAATCCATCAAGAGTTAATTTATATCCATTTCCGAATTTCAAATCAACTGCGATATCTGTTCTTAATACACGTGGTAATTTAAAACCATTATCAATGATATCTACTTCTCTAGTTGAACTTCTAGAAGCTCCACCATATTTAGTTACTGTATCTTTTAAACCCTGAGGATCTAAAGCTAAAGGAACTTTAGTGGCTGCACTGATACTATTCCAATCGATATTACCATAAGTAGTACCATTTAAAGTATAAGCATAACCCATCCAAGCAAATGGCATTCTACCAACGAAGATTCCTGTACCGCCTCTAAATACCACACTCTGATCACCATTAACATCATAGTTAAATCCAATTCTTGGAGAAAGCGTTGCTTTACCCAACCACTGATTGTTTAACTGATTAAATGGAGTAGCTGAATATGTAGGATTTTTAGAAACATAACCTACTGAATTAGTTGAATTCAAAGAAGGATCCAATGCTGGCTGAGGATTCACACTAGAGTAATCAATTCTTAAACCTGAAGTTAATTTGAACTGAGGAGTGATAGCAATTTCATCTTGAGCATAAGCACTCAACAAAGCCACTTTGAATGGACTTGGAGGATTATTATAAATGGTATTACGATCATTCGGATATTTTGGATCAGTAGTAAATGCACCACGGATACGGCTAGGATTATCAGCAAGGAAACTATTAACACCGCGAGAATATTCCCAACGACCGTTCCATGAATTGATAAATCCATAAGTTAAATTATAGAACTCATTGTGTGTACCTAAAGTAATTTTATGGATACCTTTTGTAATAGTAACATTATCGCTCAATTCAAAAGTTTGTTGCTTCATATTATAAATAGAAGCTTCTCTCCAGGTACCTAACCAAATTCTACCGTTATCAATATCCATGAATGGAGAAAGGGTACCAGGGAAATCTCTGTACTCATGTACATTGATATAACTCACATTGAACTGATTGTTTACATTGTTGCTAATCTTAGTTTTTAATTCCGCAACTAAGTTGATGTTTTTGGTATACTGTGTAAAGTCGGCAGAACCAAATTGGAAGTTCGTTGAAGAACGCTCTAAGTTATTTCCCCAGCCATTCGTATATAAAGCACGAATCATCAATGAATTTTTTGAATTCAAATTGAAATCAAAACGAGCAAAGATTTTATCACTGTTAGTATTTATTTTATAAGCACCTACATAGCTTCCTGGATCATAACCTGATGCTTTTAATTTATTAGCAATTGCATCTGCTTCTGATAATTTAAGAGCGGCACCTGGATCGCCAATATTATAGAAAGTAGGTTCCTGACGACGAGTTTGCTCAACGTTAATAATATAGAAAGCTTTGTTTTTTACAATTGCACCGCTTGCGGTTGCTCCATATTGTGATTCATAGAAATCAGAACCAATTTTGGTTTTCAAACCATCCACACTTTTACCCATCAAACTCTGATTCTTACCGAAGTAATACACAGAACCATGGGTTTCGTTAGTACCACTCTTAGTTACAGCATTAACGCTACCACCTGTGAAATTTCCCAACTTCACATCGAATGGAGCCAATTGAACTTGTACTTCCTGAATTACATCAATACTATATGGAGTAGTTCTGGTACCAGAGCCTGCAGCACCAGACTGTCCGCCACCACTCACACCACCAGCTGAGTTACTAAATCCAATCGCATCATTATTGATAGCACCATCAACAGTTAAGTTATTATAACGGAAGTTAGAACCACCAAAACTATTGTTGTTTGATTGAGGAGTTAAACGTGTAAAATCTGCTAAGCTTCTACCCAAAGAAGGTAAAGTTGTTAACTGACGACCGCCTACAGTTGTTGAACCTGCGATTTGTTTTCTGGTAGTAGCACTAACAGTTACTTCTTTTAATTCTGTAGAAGTTGAAATAAGTGTTACACTTACTTCTGGATTATTTCCTAAACCAAGATTTACATCAGTATAAACTTGATCCTTGAATCCAAGGTTAGAAATTTTTACAGTATATGGACCACCTACTTTAAGGTTAACCAAAGTAAAAATACCTTTACTATTTGTTTGTGCAGTAGTTACAAAACCTGTAGGCTCGTGTTTTACTGTAACAATAGCACCGTTTATGTATGCACCTTTGGCATCAATAACGTGTCCACTCAAATTGGCAACTGTTTCCTGAGAAAAAGAAGGAACAGCAATCAAAGCAAGAGCTAAAAATTGTATTAATACAACCAGCTTCTTTAACATATATTTTGTTTTTATTTCGCTGCAAAGGTGTTAATGCAGTGTTACCGAATTGTTAAGCCAGTGTTACGCCAATATTAAATGTTAAGAAATTGTTGCTTTAATGTTACCACACTATTTACAAATAATTGATTATCAATACCTATACTTATGACGAAAAATTAATAGAGGTATGAATTAATTCAAAATTCATACAGAATTATATGCGTCCTTTACTCTTTTTAGTGGTAAAAACTCAAGATGAAACTTAATATTTTCTTTATTTTCTCTCTGCTTTTTGTAACAAATATTCATTCTCAAATAAGCAATAAATCGACAGCCAATTTAAAAATCTCTGCAAAAATTTTTGAAGACGTTTCACATCAACCAATAGAATACGCAACTATAAGTTTGATAAATGACAGTACCCATAAAACAATTAATGGAAGTATTAGTAATAAAAGAGGGCTTTTCGAAATTCAAAATATCACTCCAGGTATCTATCGTTTACTCATTCAATTTATGGGTTATGAAGATTTTTCACAGAAAATTGAAATAGCTGCTAGTATAACATTACCTGATATCCTTCTTAAAAAAAAATCGGTTGAATTAAATAATGTAACCGTTAAAAGTACGAGACAAATTATAGAGAATAGGTTAGATAAAATAGTCTACAACCTCGACAAGGATATTACTTCCCAAGGTGGTATCGCTACTGATGCACTGAAAAAAATTCCTGGCGTTACCGTAGATATCGATGGCAATGTGGAACTATTGGGCAATCCGAGTGTAAAGTTTTTGATTGATGGAAAACCTTCGGCCATTTTTGGGAATAGCATTGCAGATGCATTACAATCGATTCCTAATAGTCAGATTCAAAGTATTGAGGTAATTACTAGTCCCTCTGCAAAATATGATGCATCTGGAACTGGTGGAATCATCAATATCATTTTAAAGAAAAGTAAAATTGAAGGATTCAATGGTAATATCAATCTCGCGGCTGGAACAAGATTAGAAAATGGAAGTTTAAATATCGCGTATAAAAAAGGAGCGGTTGCTTTAAATGCATATTTCAGTGGCAACGCACAATTAACTTCCACCACACCAAATGGTTCTGACAGGATTACAACTCCCCTAACCAATCGTTTTATTCAAGATAATATTTCAGATTTTTATCGTAATGGTTATAAATCTGGATTAGGAATGGAATGGACCTTATCCAAATCTGAAACATTAAGTGCTTCTATTGGCTTTAGTCATTTTGGCACTAACAATTCAGGCATATCACATCAACAATCTTTATCCTATGATAATTCGGGAATATTATTGAGTCATATATATAGTGATAGAATTTCCGGATCGAAGTTTAATGTTTTGGATTTTGAGAATAGTGCTGTTTACAGAAAAAAGTTTAAAAAGGAAGGTCGTGAATTGGAGTTGGCTTATAATGCTACTTATGGCAACAACACCAGTTCTTATCATCAGGAACAATTTCATCCAGGTACCAGCAATGCTTACTCTGGATCAAATAGTGAGAACCCTGGTAAAGAAAATGAAATAAATTTTGAACTCAATTATACAGAACCCATTTCAGAAAAAGTAGTTATTGAAACAGGTTTAAGAACAACATTAATAGATATTATTAGCGCAGCTGATGTGTATACATTAAATGGTAGTACGGGAACTTATGCAAAAGACATGCAACAATCTTATAGCTCTGATTTTAAAAGAACCATTTATGCAGGATACTTTTCACTGGATTTTCCATTGGCAAATTATTTTGATGTAAAAGCTGGTGCCCGTTATGAGTACACAAAAAATACTGCTTATTATTCGAACTCCTCCAATGTGCATATACCAGACTATCGGCACTTTATACCTTCCTTCATCATTGCTCATAATTTTCCGAACCAGCAGAGTTTAAAATTTGCTTATTCATACCGCATAGAAAGACCTGAGTTTAGAGACCTGAATCCATTTATGAATTTGGCAGACCCTCATAATATCAGCACTGGTAATCCTAACCTGGAGCCTGAGATTGGAAACAAATTTGAGTTGAGTTATAATAAGAGTTTTGAAGCTGGTGGAAATATCAGCATCACTGCTTTTTATCAAAGAAATAGTCCTGATATCAAACCTTATATCACATACTATCCTACTTATAAAATTGGAGATAGTATTTATACAGATGTTACTGTTACAACGCGTGCTACCATTGCAGCTGAGGTTCGTGCTGGCGTAAATATCGCTGGTTCCATTCCATTTGGAAAAAAAGTTACCCTTCGTCCAAATCTTCAGATTTATAATCGTCACTTAAATAATCCAAATACCACTCCTGCCATTACCAATGCATTTGGTTTAAGAGGGAGTGCCAATTTAAGTTATCTTATATCTAAAAATTTAGCTGCTGAATTTTTTGGTAACTACAATTTGGGAATGCGCTGGCAGGGAAAACAAGCTGATGTATATAGTTACACATTTGCATTACGTAAACAATTTTCTACAAAAGCCAGTCTCGGCCTGATCGCTGTAAATCCATTTAATAAATATGTGAAGCAGTATAGTCAGCAGAAAACACCCGACTTTTATTCTGATATCTATCGCTTTACCCCCTATCGATCTTTCGGTGTAACCTTTACTTATAAATTTGGAAAACTAAAATTCAAACCAAAAGAAAAAGAGGGCGATAATTTTAATTACTCAACTCCGGAGAACCAGTAATTTAAGTTAAAATTCAAAAGTAAAAATTCAAAAATGAAGATGTGGAAAGAGAAATGTGAAGATTTACTTGTGAATTGAAAAATAAAAATTAAAAAAAATAATTGCACCCCTCCTGATCGCTTGCGAATAGGAGGGGCAGCCGATCCCGAGCACTCGGGATACGGCGGGGTGGTTATCTTTTAAGTTTTCCGATCTATCTCCGTATCAATATGTTCATGGATAGGTTTAGTATAATCATCATTCAATTTTTCCTCCAAATCTTTTTCATCTTTCTGATTTCGGTAAATCAAAAAAGTAATTAATGCAATTACTACAATTCCAATTATTACGATTGCATACCAGTTCATAGTATTTATTTAAATGAAGTTAAAAAAATATATAATCAATCAGTATTCCTAAATAAATAATCAATGTACTAATAATAAAGTTTAAACCACCCCAGCCGTATCCCGAATGCTCGGGATCGGCGTCCCCTCCATCGCATGCGATGGAGGGGAAATTTTTTTTTTCACAACTTCCATTTCACTCCTCACTTTTCACTTTTCACTTTTCACTTTTCACTTTTCACTTTTCACTTTTCACTT
>JBAXHC010000142.1:0-6653 GCA_037139075.1 Bacteroidota bacterium | reverse complement strand
GGGGCATTGGGATGCACTGAAAAATGGGCTTTAGCCCTAACGCTGTGGTTGTCTCTAATATAAAATTCCTCCTATTCACAGCCAAAAAATAAGCGGTTGCCGATTTTATGATTTTATTTTTCTTGATATCGGGTATTTTGTGCTTGTAATAAAAATCAAGCATCATGTCGAGATCGATGAGCATTTATTTTTTGGGGCTTTGTCTTATTGTAAGTCAATGGGCAGTGGCTAAAGAACCTATTATAGAAAAGAAGATTGCACAAATGCATATCGCCCATTATGAAAATGTTTTGGGTACTTCTTTGGAAATTAAGACTTCCACTTTTTCAGAAAAACAAGCAACAATTGCAGAGCAAACTGTATTAAATGAAATTGAAAGACTTTCCAAAATTCTAAGTGGCTATGATGCCAGTAGTGAATTCAGTACTTGGATGAACACGCATCAACAAGCAATTCCGGTATCAAAAGAATTATTTACTGTACTTCATTTGTTCGATGAATGGCGAACTCGAACCAATGGCGCATTAGATCCTGCTGCAGAGATCGTGAATAAAGTCTGGAAAGAAGCAGCAGCAAAGTCATCTCTTCCTTCTCAAGAAATGCTGAATAAAGCCATTGCCGAAGTAAAGCAAGTGCATTGGATTTTAGATGAAAAAAATCAAACTGCAACACATATAAGTAACGCTCCCATCAAGCTTAATAGCTTTGCAAAATCTTATATCATACAATCAGCTGTTAATGCTGCAATGAATACTGCTGAATTGAAAGGCATTATTGTAAACATTGGGGGTGATATGGTTATTATGGGAGACATTCATGAAAAAGTCTGGATCAGCAATCCAAAAGCAGATGCCGAAAATGATGCACCTATTGATCAATTATTGATTCAGGGAAAAGCAATAGCCACCAGTGGAAATTACAGAAGAGGTGAATTAATAAATGGTCAATGGTATTCGCATATAGTGGACCCTCGCACAGCATTACCCGCTAATGAAGTAATCAGTGCAACTGTAGTTACTAATTCTGCAACGGATGCAGGTGCTTTGGCTACTGCATTCAATGTGATGAAACCAAGTGAAAGTATTGCCATGGCTGAAAGCATGAATGATGTTGAATACCTCATCATCACCAGAAATGGTGAACGCTTTGAAAGCAAACATTGGAAAAATTTAGAAGCAGCAATGCCTGTAAATTCTATTACTACAAACGGACAGAAAGAATGGACAAAAGAAATTGTAATCGGTCTGGAACTAGCGCCACAAATGGGTTATGCAAAGAGACCATTTGCTGCGATATGGATAGAAGATAAAGATCTGAAAACAGTGAAGACCATTGCGCTATGGTATAACAAGGGAAGATGGTTACCCGATTTGAGGGATTGGTATCGCAAAAATGGAAGTTCTCTTTCTGCCGATCCCAGTACATTTGTATCCATCACCAGTTCAACACGTTCTCCCGGAAAATATACGATGAAATGGGATGGAAAAGATGATAAAGGACTAACCTTAAAACCCGGAAAATATACAGTACATATTGAAGTAGCTCGGGAACATGGTGGATACGACTTATTAGAGCAGGAAGTAATTTGCAATACAGCTGATCAACAATTTACCTTAAAAGGAAATTCAGAAGTGGGATCAGTAAGTGTAGCTTACAAAAATAAATCAATCGAAAACTAATCATCTATAAAATTGAACCAGGTAAAGTCAAAAACGAAATTAGCATTTGAAAGAAATATAGCCATGTTATCAAGATGGATGCATATCTATGGATCCATGATTAGTTTTGCGATCGTGTTTTTCTTTTCTATTACCGGTATTACATTAAACCACCCTGATTATTTTGCTGGTGAACTTAAAACCACTCAAGAGAAAGGAAAATTGGATAGCAATTGGGTGATGAATAAAGACACCAATAAAATTGCGAAACTAGAAATCGTAGAGTTTCTAAGAAAGAACCATCATATCACAGCTGCTGTTAGTGAATTTAGGATTGATGATACACAGTGCACCATTTCTTTTAAGGGACCAGGATATGCGGCTGATGCATTTATCAATCGCGAAGATGGAGCTTATGAATTAACCCTTTTACGTGCCGGTATTGTTGGCATCATGAATGATTTGCACAAGGGTCGTGATACTGGTTCAAGATGGTCGTGGGTAATCGATATATCAGCAGTATTACTGGTATTGGTTTCTCTCACTGGAATGATTTTGATTTTGTATATCAAAAGAAAAAAATGGAGCGGACTCTTTATTGCAATTGCAGGGGCCATTCTGCTATGGTTGTCCTATACTTTGTTTATCCCTTAATTTTCGATACAAGTGCCTATATTTGCAGCCCTATAAACAGAGAGGTGTCCGAGTGGTTGAAGGAGCACGCCTGGAAAGTGTGTATACGGCAACGTATCGAGGGTTCGAATCCCTTCCTCTCTGCAACCTTTACTTTAAGAAATCTTTGAACCAATAACCACTGTCTTTGATGATGCGTTGCTGGGTTTTAAAATCAACATACACCAATCCATATCTGGGTTTATATCCTTCTCTCCATTCAAAGTTGTCTAATAAAGTCCAACATAAATATCCGCCTACATTAACCCCTTCTTTTTTTGCTCTTAGTATTTGGGGTAAATAACTTTTAAAATAGTCGATTCTTTTTATATCATGAACCCGATTATCAATTACTTCATCCTGTAAAGCACAACCATTTTCTGTGATGTAAATTTTCTTAACGCCCTTATAGGCACTAAATCTTTTTAAAGTTTCATACATACTTTCAGGATATACTTCCCATCCCATTTCTGAAATTTCTTTTGCTCCCCTTTTTGAAGGACTGATTTCTAAACCATGCATATATGGTATGTACCAAATGTTTTTAACTACTTCTCTCGTATAATTTTGAACGCCAATAAAATCGAAATCAAATGGCAGTTTTTCTATATCACCATCTTTGATATATTTTTCTATCCTTCCAAGAAATGGCAAACTGGAAATCGGATAACCCATACCTAAAGAAGGCTCAATAAATAATCGATTTAAAAATGCGTCCCAACGTTCTACTGCAATGCGATCTTTTTCAATACTCCTTAATGGCATTACATGACTACAAGAAAATGTTGTTCCAATATTTGCATGTTGAACATTGGAACGAACAATTCGTCCGCCTTCAGCCTGACACATAGCCGCGTGATGAATGGTTGGTAATAAATGATTAACGCCTCTTAATCCAGGCGCATGAATGCCCAACCCATAACCTACTGCAGTAAAAGCAGTTGGTTCATTTAATACAATCCAATCTTTTACTTTATCACCATAAGATTTTGTAATGAGATCTGTGTATTCTGAAAACCATTCGATCACATCCCTATTCATCCATCCACCTTTATCTTGCAGTATCTGTGGAATATCCCAATGATACAAAGTAAGCCAGGGCTGTATATTATTTTCTAAACATTGATCAATCACACGATGATAAAAATCAATTCCTTTTTGATTAACCTCACCAGTACCATTAGGAAGCACTCTAGACCATGCAGTGCTAAATCTGAAAGCCTTCATGTTCAAAGATTTTACAATCTCAATGTCTGATGCATAAGTATGGTAGAAGTCGCAGGCAATATTCCCAGTTGAACCATCTTTGATATGACCCTTTTTGTTTGAGAAAGTATCCCATATGGAATTTGATTTTCCATCTTCTTGAAAAGCTCCTTCAAATTGATAGGCTGCTGTAGATACACCCCACAAAAAATCGCTACCAAAATCAGCCTTCGTGAATTCAATATTTGTTGCAATTTGAGAAAGTAAGTTCTGTGGGTTCCATATTGAACCAGATGCTAATAGACCAGCAACACGAAGAAATTCTTTGCGGTTCAAATTATTCGTCATTTGACATCCGATTATGTGCAAATGATAAATATAGCAAGAAATATAATTGCCAGCTCTATTTTTTGGCAGCTAAAGTTTCAACTTGAGTGATTGGTGAAAATACATTTTCTACTTTTTTCAAAGCAATCGGATCATCTACTGGATGGTTTGATCTGAATTTTTCTCCTAATAATCCTGAAATAGTAGCTGCAATTTGACTGGTATAAATCTGACTTTTCTCTTTTATTTCACCCAACGGTGCAATGCCAGCTCCAATTGTAGCCAACCAGGTTTGTCCGGAACCACCCACCCAAAATCCGTGTGCATTCCAGGTTGAAGACTTTTTACCTCTTCCATGATCGGTGGTAATGATAAAAGTGGTATTGTCTTTATAGAAGGGATCGGTTTGTACGTAGTACCATAACTCAGCCACCATTTCATCGAACTGATGTGCTTTTTGTAAGTAATGATCATACTCACCTTTATGTGCAAACTCGTCTGTTTCTCCTAAACCAAGAAATAGCACTTTAGGATGTTTTTCTTCGATGTATCGCTTTGCTGCACCATAGGTAAGCATGTCGAATCTGCAATGAGTTTTATTCACCACATTCGCTTGTGCTTCATTAATAATGGCATTAACAGAATCTTCAGATTCGTTCAACATTTCATAGCCACTATTTACAGGCAAGCCATTTTCTTTTTCAGCCAATATAAATGGCATAATATTCCAGGAACTATAAGCCACCACTTTACCCTTAAACTCGGTTTGACCATTTAACCATTCTAAAATATTGATATTACTATTACGTATGGCAAGATTAGGAATCAAGGTTCTATCTGGAGAACCCGTGAAAATTTCGTTGTAACCGGGATAAGAAATTTTATAGAGATTCTTCACATTCATATCATTGCTAAAGTCTCTGTTCCCAGACAACTGACCCTGTTTGGCAATGACATTCCAGAAAAAAGGCATTAGCTTTTTTCTTCTTTCTGCCACAGCATCATCCCAATACTGTGCACACATTAATGCAGTATCTTTTACCTGATTGGGATTATGGAGAATATTTGAATCAGCCCCTTTAAAAACCTCTTGCCACCTAAAACCATCAGTAGTGATAATAAAAATGTTGCGAGATTGAGCCTTTGGTTGTGCTAGCGAAATAGTGCAAAAAGCAAAACAAAAGAAAACAAGTTGAAGCGTTTTCATGGAAGTGTTTTGCAAAAGAAGGCATTGAACCTTTGCTTAAAGTTAAACCTCCATTAATTTAATGTTATCTATTAATTTCATTAAGCTGTATATTTTTTCTTTAATTTTTTAATGGCAGATTTATTCAATCCCATTTCTGATTTAAGAAACTTTTCGATGGAACCATATTTCTTATTAATGGCTTCAAAAGTTGTTTTTAAATAAATTCCTTTTACGCCAAGCACATCATCAACAACTGCCTCTTTCATGTGATAGTTATCCATCAACATTTTACGCATACGACCATTGTCGGATTGACGATAATAATTTGTAGCCAAATAATCGTTCATGATAGTTTGTTCATCTACGCCCAATGCATAAAGAATAAGTGCAGTTGCGATTCCAGTTCTATCTTTTCCTGCAGTACAATGATATACAAGTGCGCTATCATTGGAATTATTAATCAAAGCCTCAAACATTGGTTTATATCTTTTCGGATATGCTTCAATATTCGAATAAAAAGGAAGCATGATACTATCTCCTACCGTTGCTACAGACATTGATTTAAACATTTTAGACCTGTCTCCCACATCTTCTGAGCCAGCTGGCAATGAAATTCTTATTGCTGTATTGGGAACTTTGTCGGCACCTGCTGCAACTTCAGCTGGTCCTCTAAAATCAAGAACATAATGAATTTTTAATGCTTCCAATTTTTCTAGATCAGTTGCAGTTAATCTATTGATCTCAGCTGAACGATAAATTTTTCCCCACTTCACTTCTTTACCATCTTTAGTTTTATATCCACCAATATCTCTGAAATTAATGGCGCCTTGCAATTTTACTTCCCTTTTTAAACTATCGGCAATTTGACTCATTGCAAACAAAGGAAATAGTAGAATTAAAAATAAAAAAGTCTTTTTCATATTAAGGTTACTAGTGGGGTAAAAATAAAAAAGTCCCGACAATATATCGGGACTTTTTAAATTATTAAAATGCTATTATTTAATTAACCACATTAATGAGTTCACATTATCAGAACCACCATACTGTGAAGTAAGGGCAGTTGTAAGGTTAGCATTATTGAAATTAATTTCGTCCTGAGGATATAACCATCTAACAGGAATTGCATTGTTTGGAGTACCGATACCAGCACCACCTTGAGAAAAAGTTGGAACTCCAGTTCTACGTTGATTGTAGAAGGACTGGAATCCAGAATTACTAAAGAAAGCAATATATTTCTGATTTAAGATTTGAGTTAAACCAGCAGCATTATCTCCAGCATACACAACACCAGGTTGTGCAAGGAAGGTAGTAATATCAATAGTAGCAGTACCCATATTTGGTTTTGTTCCATCAAGGTTACCGATTACAAAAGACTGACCCTGTGTTAACTTGTAGACTCCTAATGAAGCATTAATTCCTTTCAAATACCAATCAGCTGCAACAGTTCCAGGTATCCATCCACGGTTAGCCGCTTCAGCAATATTGAAACACATTTCCGGGTATCCTAAGAAAATATAAGGCTCACAATTTGCACCAGCTGCATTTGAGAAATATCTGTTCCAGTTGATGAAAGAATACATACCAGCAGTAGAGTTATTACT
>JBAXHC010000141.1:0-6705 GCA_037139075.1 Bacteroidota bacterium | reverse complement strand
GTTAAAAAAGCTGCTCCTAAAAAAGCTGTAGCTAAAAAAGCTGTTAAGAAAGCTGCTCCTAAAAAAGCTGCTAAAAAAGCTGCTAAGAAATAATCATTTCTTACAGAAATAGTTCAGGCCTCAGGATTTTTCCTGAGGCTTTTTTTTGTTCTAGATTTTTAAAATCTTTAGCCCTATTTTTATTTTATGGATAATAATACAATCGCAGACAACTTTTCGATACTCAGCAAGTTGATGGATATTCATGGCGATAACAGCTTTAAGGCCAAATCCTATGCTGCAGCGGCTTTCACGATAGAGAAGCTTACGATACAATTAAGCGAAATGCCATTTGATAAGATTCAATCTGTTAGAGGTATTGGTGCAAGTATAGGCAAAAATGTAATCGAACAAATTCAAACCGGATCGTTTTCTATTCTTCAGGAATATATTCAAAAAACTCCTGAAGGCATATTAACAATGATGCAGATTAAAGGCATCGGACCAAAAAAAATTGCCACAATTTGGAAGGAGTTGGAAATTGAAACTATCGGAGAATTATTATATGCCTGTGAAGAAAATAGACTTTCAAATTATAAAGGCTTTGGAGAAAAATCACAACAAAATATTAAAGAAGCAATCAGTTTTTATTTAGGCAGTCAGGGTAGTTATTTATACCAAGAGATAGAAAATTTTACAATTCATTTGCAAGATAATTTAGAAAAAAAATTCTCTGATTTTCGCTTTTCAATTGCCGGATCTTTCGCTTTACATAACGAAATTATCAGTGAACTTTGCTTCATAACTACTACTCCTATCCCTATTTTAGAAGATTTTTTTACCCTTCAGGGCTTCGAAATAAAATTATTTACTGACAATAATTTACAAGTTGTTAACAGTTTAAAACTGCCAATTCATTTCATAAAAACAACTGATGATCTGTTTTATAATTGCGTGTTTGAACATTCTTGTAGTGATACTTTTTTAAATGCATGGAAAGAACAAACAAACTGGAATGATTCAAAAAGTTTCAGTTCAGATAACGCCATTTTCGAATCCAATAACATTCCATTTATTCCTGTTTACCAAAGAGAAAATGCTTCCATTATTCAGGATGCGATTCAAAAAAAATTAAAGCCAGTAATTCAAGTGAATGATATTAAATCGATCATTCATAGTCATAGTAACTGGAGCGACGGTGCAGAACCTTTAGAAAATATGGCAAGTACTGCTAAAGAAAAAGGATATGAATACCTGGTAATCAGTGATCATTCTCAATCTGCTTTTTATGCAAATGGATTAAGAGTAGAACGTATTGTTTCTCAACACCAGCAAATAGATGAACTCAATAAAAAATTACATCCGTTTAGAATCTTTAAAAGCATTGAAAGCGATATTTTAAATGATGGGGGTTTAGATTATTCTGACGATGTATTAGAAAGCTTTGACATCGTGATTGCCAGTATTCACTCTAACTTAAAGATGACAGAAGAAAAAGCTATGATGCGCTTGATAAATGCAATTGAGAACCCTTTTACTTCCATCTTAGGGCATATGACTGGCCGCTTACTTCTTAGTCGTAACGGATACCCCGTAGATCACAAAAGGATAATAGATGCCTGTGTGGCCAATAATGTGGTGATTGAACTAAATGCCCATCCAAGAAGATTGGATATAGACTGGAGGTGGATCAAAGAGGCTATTGATAAAGGAGTACTCATCTCCATTAACCCTGATGCCCATTCTATTCAGGGATTCGATGATTGTAAATATGGAGTACTGGTGGCACAAAAAGCGGGTTTAACCAAATATCAAAACCTGAGTAGTTATTCATTAGCAGATTTCGAGGAATTTCTAATGGAACAGCATCAGAAAAGAAATTAAGTCGCCAAAGGAAGACGGATAAAAAAGCTTGTGCCCTCACCCATTCTTGATTCAAACCAAATAGTACCGTTTGCTTTTTCCACGATACCCTTACAGATAGCTAAGCCAAGTCCCGTTCCAGAAGTTTTGGTGGTGAAATTAGGTTTGAATAACTCCTCAGTAAGCGATTCAGGGATACCGCCTGAATAGTCTAGTACCTCAATTAAAACAGTACCCATTTCTTTTTTTGTTTTAACCTGAATCGAAACAGCACTTTCACCACTCTCCCCTGCTTCAATTGCATTCTTAATTAAATTAGTCAACAAGCGATTGAATTGCAGCTTATCTGAAAAAATAAAACAGGATTCTTTAAAAACCAATGCGTCTATTGATACATTGGGATAAGCTTTATACAGATTTACAAGCGATAAGATTACTTCATGAATATCAAATCGTTCATTTGTAGTATTACCAATATTGGCAAACTGTGAAAAATCACCGGCAATTTTTGTTAGCTGATCTATCTGCTCGATTAGTGTTACAGCCATCTTCTGCGAAAGTTCTTTAATATTGGGAGAGCCGGATTCAATCGCTTTTTGCAAATATTGAATGCTCAGTTTCATGGGCGTTAAAGGGTTCTTGATTTCGTGTGCTACTTGCCTAGCCATTTCTCTCCACGCACCTTCACGCTCGCTCTTTGCTATAGCCATAGCACTTGTTTCGAGCTTGTTCACCATCTTATTGTATTCAGAAACCAAAATGCCGATCTCATCATTTCTACTCCACTCTATCTCTTCATTTACCTTTTCGAGATTAACCTGTTGCATTTTTTGACCAATCAAACTAAAACTGTTGGTGATCCTATTCGTCAGAAAAAAAGCAATACCACCTGCTACTAAAAATATAAACGCATTCAAATTAATCAGTGTGGCTAAGAATCCTGAGATCTCCTGTGTCAATTCAAATTGAGAATTGAGGTACGGTATATTCAGATATGCATAAACTGATCCAGCTTCATTTGTTAAAGGAACATAAAGACTTAAATATGAAAAACTTCCAATTTCCTCACTTTGAAAATAGCGAATGCTATTATTACCGTGCAATTCGAAATAGGCTTTTGGATTGATTTTTTCACTCACCAAATGCTTATTATATATATAAGGTTGTGTAGAAATTTTTAAATTCCCATTAGTATCATAAAAATTGATATCAACATTATGCGAATCGGAGATCTCAGATATTCTTTTCTCCAAATTATCCAACGAACCAATACTATTTACTGTAAGCACATCATCAAAAACCAATTGAGATCGAATACGAACGTCAATCTCGTTAGCCATCACTTGTATTGATTTCGATAATCTTTCCTCGTTATTGCGATTGTACCTGATAATAAAAAAAGAGATAGTGGCGATAGCAATTACTATGAATGAAAATACACTCAAAAATATAATGGTGGCTTGAATTTGGGTTCGAATATTAAATCGGAAAGATGATTTAATAATGGACCATTGAAAGCGATGAGTAAGTAAATAACTACCACCTTGAAAAAGAAAGATGATGATCAGAAATGAAACAAATAAATAGGCAAAAAGGGTTACTGATTCAATCATCCAAGCACTTCTTTTGACTACCAATACAAGTTTCCCTGTTCCACTATTATACCAGAGTTCATTAAAGTCTCCAACTTGTTTATAGGTATATTCAAAGCCTGGAAACTTTTTAATATCTAATGTAGAAGGAAAATTATAATTATTTACGTGATTGATCATTTTGCCACCGCTATATACAGCATAGGCATAGTTGGTATTTTGATCAGAAGACAAATCCTGGGTTAGATTAAAGAGTTCTGGATATAAAGCTTCACTCTTATATCGTTTGGAATTTATTATTACAAACAGGTATCCCATAGTGGAATCACCTTCTTTAATCACTTTTTGATACAAAAAACTGAACCCGTCAGAATTTTTTTCGTAACTAAAAAATCCAGGAACTAATGTGGGCTTTGCCTTATTTAAAATGATGGTCTTAATAGTGGCATAAGTAGTGCTATCCTCATTGTAAAGCGGATGAAAGCCTTCATCGAAAGTATAGATCCTAGTATCATATTTTGTTAGGTAGCCCGAAAAATTTTCACTGATCAAACTGTCTTTAATAAACTTATTTGAATATTCACTTTGAAAACGACTAAAGTTGTATTTAAGAAATGCATCATCAAAATTAGTAGCAGCAATATTCAGAAGATTCTCACCTGATGGATCTGTTTGTATAGCAAGCTGTTCAGCCTTTCTTTTGCGTTGATCGTGCTCTACAATCCGATTCTCGTACATCACTATTGCCGCAACCGACATGGCAAATAGCATCACCCAAAAAATAAAGAAAGAAGATCGAAGCAATGGAATACTTAAATCAGCTTTCCTAAAATTCAATAATACCAGATAGCCAAATACCCATAACAGCATACACATATTGATAATGGTATCTTGCGGTTGTACGAACAAGAAAAAATAAATTACCCCTGCAATGGCAGAAACTAGCAATTGCCTATAAACACTATTCCCCTTTTCGATCTGCGGCTTTAATAGTAATTGAGATATATGATAAAAACATAAAACAAGAAAGCATAAAATAATGAACGCAACCAATGTATAAATACTGAGACTAGGAATATTTGTGATATCAAAAGATATTTTCGAATCTTTAACTAAGCTCTTGATAATATTACCAATCAAAAGCCCAGCAATAGTTAATATCACATTAGATATATCAAATCGAACTTGCTCTGGAATGAATTTAAATATGCTACTGGTTTTGGAACTGTTGTGCTGATAGAATCTTGCAAGCCAATAAAATAAGACTGCATTGATTAAAAGATCACCTAATGATCGATGCAGAAAATTAGATGCATAAATTGAAGGGTCGAATAGTGAAATCTTATCAAAATCAAATGGGATAGCAAAATTATAGCTCAACAAACGCAATAAAAAAACAACAGCAAATAAAAATCCGACCCCTTCAATAAAACCATTTGACCTAATCAGTTCTTCAGCTATTGCTTGTATAAATAACAATAATAGAATAATGGCAATAGTTCTTAAAAAAAGCGTGAAGGCATCATAACCAATAAAAGATTTCCCTTCAATAGGTTGAATTCTGAACAATTCCAAACCAAGACCATTCAAAACCGGAATTGCTTTACGAGAATTCCCCATTTCGTATTGCTTGTTTAAATCAGGGAATCCATCAAAACCGGATTTCAAATACTTATTTTCTATAAAATAATCCCATCTAATAGGAATCATTCCCACCAATAAAAAATTCTTGCTTTGAAACTGGATCTTGTGAACGAGCATTTCAAAATCGCCGTTCTGGTGACTGATAAAATAAGACCCTTCTGGTTTAAGCAATTCCTGAGGCGTAACGTAAATGGTATTGTTATTCCAATAGCTTAGAGTAGCACCAGTTAATTCGTCTAATTGATACAGAAAAATACCCAGTGGTTTTGTAGCGATTAATCGTTTTTGATCTGCAACAGTATCTTTTAATACTTCATTAAAAAAAGCTGTATTCCTTATAACCTGTTTGAATTCATTTTCGCTCCTGGCTATTTTTTGTTCCAGTTTACTTTTCACCTTCTGTGGTGAGGAATTATAGCTCCAATAATTGATGAATATAAACGACAATGTATAAAGCCATGCAGCTGTAATGATCAGATACCCATGTTTAAATACTCCTTGTCGTATAGTTTGTATCAAGAATTTCTCATTTGAATTTTTACCTGGTTCCAAATGGCATCCATCTCTTCAAGTGTCATTGCTGATAACGCTTTGCCAGATGCAATTGCCACGGTTTCCATTTCCTGAAAACGCCGGATAAACTTCTTATTGGTCTTCTCCAACGAACCTTCTGCGTCTATATGCAAAAACCGTGCATAATTTGCCAAACTGAACAAAACATCTCCAAATTCATCTTCTATTTCTGCCTGTTTACCCCCAGCTACAGCCTCTTGCAGCTCACCCAACTCCTCTTCCACTTTCTTCCACACATCTTCTTTTTTATCCCATTCAAAGCCTACCTGTTTTGCTTTTTCCTGAATCCTTGTGGCTTTAACGATGGCCGGCAATGAAGGAGGCACCCCACTTAAAACAGATTTCTTTCCTTCTTTCAACTTCAATTTCTCCCAGTTACGTTTCACATCTTCCTCATCTGCTACTTTCACATCCCCATAAATATGTGGATGGCGGTGCACCAGTTTGGCACTAATTCCCTCAATCACTTCTTGCAGAGTAAACTGATTTTGCTCGGATCCTATTTTGGCATAAAATAATAGATGCAATAGTATATCACCAAGCTCCTCTTTTATTCCTTTCCAATCATGATCGGTGATGGCATCGGCTAATTCATAGGTCTCTTCAATAGTTAGTGGGCGAAGCGTATCGATGGTTTGCTTTTTATCCCAGGGACATTGCTCCCGCAATTCATCCATGATCTTAACCAGGGCTAAAAAACTATTTGATAAAGGATCCATTTTAAAAAATTAAATTAAGAATGCAGAAAAAACAAAAAACAATCCAAATAAAAATGACATCATAATCATGGTCAAAAAGAACAATATCATAAACTTAAAAATTGTTTTCTTTCTTGACTGACTATAAAAATTACGAAACGATTTATACCAATAAAATAAAATAAAGAGGTAGGCAAATACAGCATATGCTGCAAGATTAATATGAATTACTTGAAATATCGATCCTAACAACAAGGTTGCTAATATAAGTATGAATGTGCCACAGTATAAATGAATGGTAAATACCACATGATTCACATAAAATAATTGTTTACGTCGCACATATAACAATTGTA
>JBAXHC010000140.1:0-6710 GCA_037139075.1 Bacteroidota bacterium | reverse complement strand
TGCACCATGACAATTTATTCGCATCTAAAAAATTATACCAAAGATTTGTTTCAGATTGGTTCACAAAACCTTCTCCGGTTGCATCAGTAATTCCATATTCTGTAACCATTAATGCAATCCCTTTGTCAAGTGCCACTTTTGCCTTATCTCTTAAAGCTTGCTTGTGTGTACCAGCATAAAAATGTAAAGTGTAAGCAATATTTGTTCCAACAAGTGTATCATAAGCTGCAACATCTACATCCTGCGACCAAGTTGAAGTACCACAAATGATCAGGTTGTCTGGATCATATTTACGAATAGTATCAATGATGGCCTGGTGATAGGGCTTAATAATTGTTTTCCATGAAACTTGCAGGGGCTCGTTATATGGTTCATAAATAATATTAGGTTTATCTCCATATTTCTGTGCTATTTCAGCAAAAAATTTTGTTGCCTGAGCTAAATGATCTGAAGCATGATGATCATGCCAATCGATGATTACATACATTCCATTTGCTATTGCCGCATCAACCACATCAAATACTTTTTGTTTTTCAATAGCTGGGTTCGTTAAATATCCGCCTTCTTCTACTGCCATGGCTGCTCTTACCACATTGCAATACCAATCGTCTTTCAACCATTTCACAACACTGGCATTATAATATTTACCGATCCACTGACTCCAGTAAAAAGATATCCCTCTTAATTGAATAACTGAATCAGCTTTCCCTGTAATCCTGTTACCCGAAACTTTAAGTGGTCCATAATAGTCAACTGCAGTGCTATTCGTAAAATCTTTTTCGGGTGTTGGCGCAACTGGTGTTATTGGTGTGATGGGATCCACCGCGGTAGGTGAATTAGATTTCTTACAATATGAAAAAGTTGTACAAAATATTAAAAGGATAAAAATTGCGCCTAAATTTTTCATGTATTATTTTAAATTAACGAACTAATAAAATCATTACTATTTTTTCGAGCAATCTTTTTAAAAGAAAAGTAATATAGTAAATTATCTAAATTCTTATACCAAATAAAAAATACTTATTGAGTGTTAAAATAAATAGAGGCAAACTTTTTAAAGTTTACCTCTATAAAATTTAAGTGGAGTCGAGGGGAGTCGAACCCCTGTCCAAACATCGCTACCATTAGCTTTCTACATGCTTATTTTCTTATTAATTGTAGGCACTCTGCAGGAAAGAAACAAACCAACAAAACGCTTAGCTGAATAGTCTTAAGCAACAGTCACAGCCTTCTGTTGCAGCATCCTCTTTTGGTTTAAGTCGGCGGCAGCAAGAGGTAACAGGCGAACCTTAGCCGCGGCCCGAATGGTTACTTAATCACTGATTAAGCAGCCATGGCATACTGAGTATTGCCATTTGAGTTTTGAATATTCAGATTAAAGTGCTAATTATCCAACGCACTGCATGCTTACACCAACCGTGACATATGCTGTCAAAACCAATACGACCCCAATATGTAAAGGTAGCCATTCCCTAGAAAGCTACCTGTTAAACTATTTAAACAAGCGCCAGAAATCCAGTCCTAATGCATAAGCCATTAAGCCTAATAATAATACCATACCCACCATCTGTGCATACTCCATAAACTTATCACCGGGCTTGCGTCCAGTAATCATTTCATACAATGTAAATAATGCATGTCCACCATCTAAAGCTGGAATTGGTAAGATATTCATGAATGCCAGAATGATAGAGAATATAGCAGTTAATGTCCAGAACTTTTGCCAATCCCAAACACCCGGAAAAGTATTACCAATACTAATAACACTTCCTAGTGATTCACTCGCATTTACTTTACCTGTGAATATTTGTTTGATGCCATTGATATAGCGGTCCAATGTTTCAAAACATCTGTTGAAACCCATTGGAATAGCTTGTGCAAATGTGTACTGTTTGTTTACCGTACCAAACATTTCAAAAGGAGATTTGCGAAAGAAACCAACCGCCCCTTTATTATTCAATAAAACTTTTACATCCACTGTATCATTACTTCTCAATACTTTAAAGGTCACTACAGAATCTGCAAAGCCTTTATTCAATCCTTCATACTCGTGAAAGTATTCGAAGTATTTATTATTGAATGCAATTAACTTATCTCCTTTTTGAAATTTCCCTTTTGTAAACACTGCAGTTTTAGCTACAGAATCAACAATTGCAGGATAACGCATCGTTACAAAATCAGAAGCTAGTTCTCTACCTTTTTTTGTTTTGAATAAATTCTTGATAAGTCCATCGGGAAGATTAATTTCCACTTTAGCACCCGCTCTTTCTACCTGCATTTTTTTAGCATCAGTAGTAATAATTTCGGGAACGATCGTACCAAAATCTTCTACTACTTTTCCATCGATGGAAACAATTTTATCACCATCCATAATGCCAATACTTTTGGCTAATGAATCGGCGTGCACCCCGTATTGCAAATTTTTAGCTGGCAGGTATTGCTCTCCCCATACCCAGGTAATACCAATAAAAATAACAATAGCTAAAATTACATTTACCACAACACCACCAATCATAATAATCAGTCTCTGCCAAGCTGGCTTAGAACGAAATTCATAAGGCTCTGGCGGCAATTTCATTTGCTCCTTATCCATACTCTCATCAATCATTCCAGAGATCTTCACATATCCTCCAAATGGAATCCAGCCCAGGCCCCATTCTGTATCACCTTTTTTCTTTTTCCAAAGACTGAACCAAGGATCAAAAAACAGATAAAACTTTTCAACCCTACATTTAAAAATTTTTGCAGGAATATAATGTCCTAGTTCATGTAACACTACTAATATAGAGAACGACATGATAAACTGTCCAGTCTTTACTCCAATACTTATCCAATCGATTGCTAATAAATTCATAGTTGAGAATCCCCGGAGGGAATTTATTTAGGAATACTTTTTAATTAATCTTCTACATGTGAATTAAAGAAGCGGCGAAGTTACGTGCCTCTCCATCTGTTTCAAAATACTCTAATAAGTTTGGCTTTTCAATGAAGCTAATTTTTTGCATGGTCTGCTCAACTACTTCTGTCATGTCTAAAAATCCGATGCGGTTTTTTAAAAAAGCATATACAGCTATTTCATTTGCGGCATTTAAAATACAAGGCATATTACCAGCTTTATTCAAAGCTTCAGTTGCCAATGCCAGATTTCTAAACGTTTTAATATCGGGTTCTTCGAAACTTAGAGTTTGAGGTTTTTTAAAATCATAGCGCGGAAAATCGTTAGCGATTCTTTGAGGAAATGCCATTGCATATTGAATTGGCAATTTCATATCTGGTAATCCCATCTGTGCTTTCAAACTTCCATCCTGAAACTGTACCATGCTATGTATAATACTTTGCGGATGGATCACCACCTGAATTTGTTCTGGTGTTAGATTGAACAACCATTTGGCTTCAATCATTTCCAAACCTTTATTCATCAGTGTGGCAGAGTCAATCGTAATCTTCGCTCCCATTGTCCAATTCGGATGTTGCAAAGCATGATCCCGTTTAACGTTCACCAAGAAATTGGGTTTCTTGCCAAAGAACGGACCACCACTGGCTGTTAGGACAATTTTAGAAATGGGATTATTAGATTCACCTACAAGGCATTGAAATATCGCAGAGTGCTCACTATCTACAGGAATGATAGCGGCCCCTTTTTCCATAGCCTGCTGCATTACTATATCTCCAGCTACTACTAAAGTTTCTTTATTTGCAAGAGCAATAGCCTTACCTAGATTAACTGCTTGTAACGTAGGACGTAATCCTGCATAACCTACAATTGCAGCCAACATCATATCATAACAATCTAAAGCAGCAACTTCTTCTAATGCTTTTTCACCAGCAAATACTTTTGTATCCGTTCCAGCTAAAGCCTCTTTTACTTTTAGATATTTGTTTTCATCTCCAATTACAACCATATTCGGACTAAACTCCAAAGCTTGTTTAATAAGCAATTCGGCATTTGTCTGAGCTGTTAAAACCTCTGCGCTAAACAAATCTTTATGCGCAGCAATCACATCCAATGCCTGGGTACCTATTGATCCTGTTGACCCGAAAATGGCTATTCGTTTTTGCTTCATTCAATTGATTTAGGCGTTCCTTTAAGATTCTTGCAAAATAAGTGAATCTCATTGGAAACTGTTGAATTATAGTTGAAAGGCGTCTATACCTGAAGAAATACAGACAATTCATTTGCAATGGCCCGATCATTGCTTAAACGGGGAACTTTGTTCTGTCCGCCCAATTTCCCAATACTCTTCATATAATCTATAAAACCGTTACGGCGAATTGGGCTGATTTTTAATTTCTCTAGGATATTCCCCTTGATCAAATCATCATAATAAACGTTTTTGACGCGCAATTGTTGATCTACCTTTTCAGCGAATTCTGCCATGGATGCGGGCTCTTTTTCAAATTCAATGAACCATTCGTGGTAACTCTTCCCTTCACCTTGTTGAATCATGGGAGCTACTGTAAATTCAGTTACGCTTACCCCAAGTTCATTAGCTGCTTTTAAAAGTGCATATTCTACTTCTTCACCAATCACATGCTCCCCGAAGGCCGAGATAAAGTGTTTAATCCTGCCACTTACCACTAACCGGTAAGGATTCAGGTTCACAAATTTTATGGTATCTCCTAAATTATAACCCCAAAGTCCTGCGTTACTATTAATAATCAAGGCATAATTAACGCCAAGTTCTACTTCTCTGAGAGTTAACCGGGTTGGATTTTCAGAAAAAATTTGATCCGCGGGTATAAATTCAAAGAAAATGCCGCTATTGGTATTTAATAATAACCCTTCTGCATGCTGGCTATCCTGAAAAGCAAAGAACCCTTCACTTGCTGGAAAAAGTTCAATAGAATCGATCTTCTTACCAATACTTTCGAAAAGTTTGGCTTTATAGGGTTCGAAATTAACGCCCCCCTGCACCATAATGCTAAAATTGGGGAATAGATCTGCAATTTTCTTATCGCCTTTTTCAATTAATCTGTCGAAATACATCTGCATCCATGGCGGAATACCACTGATGAGGGTCATATTCTGATGCAGCGTTTCTGCCACAATTTTATCGAGCTTCGTCTCCCAGTCTTCAATACAATTGGTTTCATAACTAGGAAGTTGATTAGCGCGCAGGTAACTAGGGATATGGTGATTCACAATACCACTTAAACGACCAGTCGGGATTCCAGAAACACGTTCTAATTCGGGGGAGCCGCTCAAAAAAATCATTTTTCCATTCGCAAAAGCAGTATTTCCGGTTTCGCCCATATAACATAATAGGGCATTACGGGCTGTATTGATATGATTAGGGATCGATTCCTTTGTAATAGGTATATACTTTACACCGCTGGTAGTGCCGCTTGTCTTGGCCAGATAGATGGGTTTACCCTTCCAAAGTACATTGTGCTTCCCTTCCTTAATTTGCTCGATATAAGGCTTCATCTGCTCATAATCGCGAATCGGAACTGCCTGGCTGAAGTTTTGATGGGAATTAACATCAATGAGGTGGTGATCTTTTCCAAATTCGGTCGACTTCCCTATTTTCAGCAGGTTTTTAAGAATCTCGTCCTGATCTGCCAGGGCAGTTAGTGCAGATTTTTGGGTTTTATTGTATATATAATTAGCAAAAGGCTTTGCCAAAAGTGATTTAAGATTCATATCAATAGCTTAGATAACTCGTTTATCCAGACAAAAATAGGGACTGAAAGGCCTTTTTGAACGGATTAGGAGGTAATTTTAAGCATATTATGGCTATTTCCAGATGCCTTGATAAAAAAAGGGAAATATATTTCCAAAATGTTTGCACAAATTAAAGGCAAATCACTACCTTTGCCGTCCTAATTTTGGAAAGCTATGTTAGCAGTTGTAAAAATCGCAGGTCAACAATTTAAAGTACAAGCAGGTCAAAGTTTGTACGTTCCTCACCTGCAAGGTAATACCGGTGACAAGGTTGAGTTTAGTGACGTATTGTTGGTCGACAACAGCGGAACTATCTCTGTAGGTAGTGATGTAAAAGCTACTGTGAAAGCAGAAATCATCAGTGCACTTGTGCAGGGTGAAAAAGTGATCGCCTTTAAAATGAAAAGAAGAAAGGGCTTCCGCAAGAAGCATGGTCACAGAACCCATTATACCAGAATTAAAATTGAAAGCATCGCTTAAATTTTAAGAAGGTATTCTTTAATAGGATACTTGAGTTTAAATTCAATAGCCTGTTGAGAAACTAAATAAAAAAATTCTAAAAAGTATTTTATGGCACACAAAAAAGGTGAAGGTAGTGTAAAGAACGGCCGTGATTCACACTCAAAACGTTTAGGCGTTAAAATTTACGGAGGTCAGCCTGCTATCTCTGGTAATATCATCGTTCGTCAAAGAGGTACTCAATACCATCCTGGTAAAAATGTAGGAGTTGGTAATGACTATACTTTGTTCGCATTATCTGATGGTATTGTTGAATTCAAAAAAGGTAAAAACGACAAATCAACGGTATCAGTTTTACCTGTTGAAGTAGTTGCATAAAAAATATTTTTTGCATTTGCAAATAAGTTTTTTAATTTTAATGTATTATTTACTAACCATTAAATCTAAAAAACATGGCAACTGCAAAAAAAGCAGCTCCTAAAAAAGCTGTAAAAAAAGCTGCTCCTAAAAAAGCTGTAGCTAAGAAAGCCGTTAAAAAAGCCGCTCCTAAAAAAGCTGTAGCTAAAAAAGCTGCTCCTAAAAAAGC
>JBAXHC010000139.1:0-6739 GCA_037139075.1 Bacteroidota bacterium | reverse complement strand
ACAATAGGAACCCTTCTTCCAACCCCAAATGCTTTTGGAGAAATTCGAATGATCGGGCAGAATTGATTGCGTTTATATTCGTTATTATTTACCATTTTTAAAGTACGATCAACAAGGGCTTCGCCATAGCCCAATGCTTTGATCTCTGATGGCCCCTGACGTTTTTCGATGTATTGATATAATATTTGATCGAGTACTAAATAATCAGGTAAACTATCACTGTCTTTTTGATTGGGACGTAATTCTGCACTCGGTGCTTTTTCAATAATATTAATTGGAATTATTTCTTTTTCTCTATTAATAAATCGAGCTAAAGCATACACCTGCAATTTATAGCAATCACCAAGTACGCCTAGTCCACCAGCCATGTCGCCATACAATGTACCATAACCTGTGGCGAGTTCACTTTTATTAGATGTATTGAGCAAAATATATCCAAACTTATTCGAGATAGCCATCAATAAATTCCCCCTGCTTCTACTTTGTATATTTTCTTCTGCCAATGAAAAAGGGAGACCATTAAAAATAGGGTCCAAGGTTTTTAAAAATGATTCATAAACATCATTGATGCGTACGATATCATATGGGTTGCCTAAATTATTACTTAAAGCTACCGCATCATTTACTGAATGTTCTGTTGAGTAAGGTGAAGGCATTAAAATGGCACGCACATTCTCTTTTCCTAATGCATCACAGGCCAAAGCTAAAACTACGGCAGAATCAATTCCACCTGAAGAGCCGAGAATAGCTTTACTAAATCCCATTTTTGAAAAATAATCTTTGATGCCCAATATCAGCGCATCATACACTTGAGCAATATTCAATTCAGGTTCTAATGTGGCAGGATTTAATTCTTTATCAGGTACCCGACTTGCAGGCTCCACGATGCTTGTATCAATTGTTCCATCATCATTGAGTAAAACTGATTCAAGCGCTTCTTTAAACAATGGCAAGGCCTTGCATAAGTTGGCATCTTTATCAAAGATTAAAGACGCTCCATCGAAAACAATTTCAGTCTGACTACCCACTGCATTGCAATAAAACATTGGGATTTTATATTTCAACACGTTTGCTTTGATTACTGATTTGCGGTCTTCATCGTGTGTATAATCAAATGGGGATGCACTAAGGTTCAGCATGATGTCGGGCTGCTGTTCCATTAAATGATCCATTGGGCAAATACGATAAAGGGGGTTGTCGCCCAGATTCCAGATGTCTTCACAAATAGTGATGGCTAATTTCTTTCCTTTAAAATTCACCACATTCCATTCGAATGAAGGCTCAAAATATCGGTATTCGTCAAACACATCGTATGTAGGTAATAAAGTTTTATGGATCTCAGCTTTTATTTCGTTCTCATATAAAAAGTAGGCGGCATTAAATAAACCCTTTCCTTTCTGATGAAGGTTTTTTGCCGGAGAACCTATGATTACACCAATGGTATCAGCATGTGCTTTGATTTGTTCAATTGAAGCCTCACATTTACTGATAAAATCATTAAACTCTACGAAGTCTCTAGCTGGGTAACCACATACACTCATTTCGCTGAATAAAATCAGATCGCCCCCAGCTGCTTTCGCTGTTTCTATTGCCTGAATAATCTTTTGGGTATTGTATTCAAAATTCCCAATATGGTAATTCTGCTGTGCTAAGAAAATCTTCATACTACGAATTTCAGTATTAATTGTGAATGAAAGCACCATAAATTTTAAGAAAACGAATGGAATGGCTTTATACACGCTGTTGGGAAAAGCATTAATTTGCCGCCATGAAGAAATTTTTGCTGATTTGTTTATTGATTTCTCTTTTCTCATGTAAGCAATCACCTAAACAACCGGATCTGTCTCAGGTGAAATTGGATGTTCAGATATTGCATTTCGAAAAAGCTTTTTTTGCGATGGATACGAATCATCTGGATAAGAGTTTGAATGCACTCAATGATTCCTTTCCTGGTTTTTCTAAAGACTATCTCTTTAATATTTTAGGAACAACAGTAGATAGTGCCATGAAGGATAGCAAAATGTTTATTAGTAGTTATAAATCGATGTACGATTCCTCTCAAATCATCTTTGCTGATTTTGCTCCCATTAAGCTTGATGTTTTACAAGGATTAAAAGCTGTTAAATATTATTATCCGACCTATTCTGTGCCTACAAAGTTGGTAACCTTTATCGGTCCGATTAATAGTTACGCAAACATTATAACAACTGATGCTATTGCTATTGGATTGCAGATGTATATGGGTAAAAACTATTCCCTCTATCAAACAGAAATGGGATTAGAATTATATCCTTACTATATTTCCAGAAGGTTTGATAAAGCCTATATTCCAGTGAATTGTATCAAGACTATCATTGATGATATGTATCCTAATAAATCTTTAGGCAAACCATTGGTGGAGCAAATGATTGAATCGGGAAAGCGTCAATACTTGCTCAATATTTTCCTGCCGAATACTGCTGATAGTATTAAAACAGGTTATACTCAAGCACAATTAGATGGTTGTATTAAAAGTGAAGCTGATATCTGGAGTTTTTTTGTACAAAACAATTTTTTGTATGAATCAAATCCAGATCAAACTAAAGATTATATGAATGAGGCTCCAAATACTCCGGCATTAGGAGATGCTTCACCAGGAATGATTGGACAGTTTGTGGGAACAAGAATTGTACAAAAATGGTTAGAGAAAAAAGGTACCGTTCCGCCAGATGTTTTAATGAAAACTCCTGCAAGGCAAATATTTGAAGAGTCGCATTACAAACCTAAATAAGTAATTAATTATTCTTGAAAGGAACAATCATGTCAAAAGACGGGATCTTTACGTAAAACCTTTCTTTGTTATTTTGATTCTCCATTAAATAAGTACCGTGCATTTTTCCCATTTCGGTTTTTAAATTGCAACCACTTACATATTGATAATTTTCATTGGGTTGCAAAATGGGCTGGATACCTATTACACCTTCTCCTTCCACTTCTTTGTGTTCGCCGTTGCTGTCAAAAATAAACCAATGTCTTCGCAGTAATTTGATACTAAAGATATTGTGGTTTTCAATGGTTACCCGATACGCAAACATAAACTCCTGATTCAGCGGTTTGCTATAATCAGATTGGTAAAATATTTCAACGCTGACCTCAACGCCTTCAGAAATTTTAGATACCATGTTTAGATTGCTTTAAGTAAATGTAAGAAAAGGGAACTAGGATTTAAAACAGAAAAAACAAAAAAGAGTTCTTTTAAAAGAAAATTCATGAGAATTAATCTCAGTTTAACGAAAATGTGAAGCCCACAAGCGTTAATTTTGCATTTCAAATGAATCATATGACAAAAATTGCTGTAGCAAAGGGTGATGGGATTGGTCCGGAAATTATGGATGCTGTACTTGGTATTTTCAATGCAGCCAAAGTGGAATTGGAGTATGAAGTAGTAGATATGGGAAAATGGGTGTTCGACAAAGGGTATAGTAATGGTATGACTCCTGAAGCACAGGAGGTCATTGAATCTTTAGGGATTTTATTTAAAGGTCCGATGGAAACCCCCAAAGGGAAGGGTGTAAAAAGTGTAAACGTTACTGCACGTAAAACATGGAATACTTATGCCAATAAGCGTACTTTCCAGACTTTACATGGAGTAGATACTGTATTTAGTAAAGCAGGGATTCTGATTGACATAACAATTGTTCGTGAAAATATTGAGGACACTTACGGTGGAATTGAACATATGCTAACCCATGATGTAGCATTGGGTCGTCGCTTTATTACTCGTCCGGGAAGCATGCAGGTAATTAAGTATGCATTTGAGATGGCCAAGAAAAAAGGTGCAAGACGAATCACTTGTGGTCACAAGGCCAATATCATGAAGATCACTGATGGCTTGTTTTTAGAAGTGTTCTATGAAGTAGCAAAAGAGTATCCAGAATTAAAAGCGGATGATGTAATTGTAGATGATTTGTGTATGAAATTAGTATCACGTCCAGACCTTTTTGATGTGGTGGTTTTAACTAATTTACAAGGCGATATAGTAAGTGATCTTTGTGCAGGATTGGTTGGTGGATTAGGTTTTGCGCCTTCTGCAAATGTGGGTGATCATATTTCTATTTTCGAAGCGGTTCATGGAACAGCCCCGGATATTGCAGGTAAAAATATTGCAAATCCTACATCTTTATTGTTAAGTGGAATAGGAATGTTACAGCATTTAGGAATGACAGAAACTTCTGCTATGATTGAAAATGCATTATTGTATACATTAGAGAGTGGTGTACACACTGGCGACTTTGGAGACAAGTCGATCCCCTCTATAAATACCACTGATTTTTCGAATGCAATCATTAATAATTTCGGGAAAGAACCGAAGCACAATCCAAAGCCATTTATCGCTAACCACTATATAACACCAACCCATTTCAAATTGGAAAAAAATCCAATGATTGAAAGTTTGGAAATGCAACAGGAAGAAATTGTGGGTGTAGATATTATTATCGAATGCAATGAGCAACCGAATGATGTGGCTGTTAAAGCTTTGAAACATACCATGGATCTGTTTAAATTAGTAACAATTAGTAACCGCGGAACACAAGTTTGGCCTAAAGGATCAGTATTTACAAACCTTGTCAATTCTTACTTCTGCCGATTCGAAAGTATTGGGGATGTGCCTGTTACACAAACAGATATTTTGGAGTTATACAAACGTATGACGAAAGACTTTAAAGTGAGTTCTATTGAACTGTTGAATATGTGGGGCGGAAAAAAAGCCTACACCTTGGCGCAGGGACAATAGATTAACAATTTTACCTTAATTTCACGGCTCATTTAAAAGAGCAATCGAACAACTATGGCTGAAGCGATATTAATGCCCCGTCTAAGTGATACAATGACTGAGGGCGTCATTGCTGCCTGGCACAAACAGGTAGGCGATTCTGTAAAAAAAGGCGATTTATTAGCTGAAATAGAAACAGACAAAGCCACTATGGAGCTAGAAAGCTACCAGGAAGGCGTCTTGTTGCATATAGGTACTGCTGCTGGTGGTAAACTTCAAGTAAACGATTTACTAGCAATTCTTGGAAAAGCAGGAGAAGATATTAGTGCTTTAGTAGCTCAACATAGTGGCGGTGCAACAGTAACTGCTGCGGTTCCGGCTGCTGTGGAAGTTGCTGCTCCAGTTGTTACTGCTCCTACAAATGCAGGATTGGACATTAGTACTTTGGAAGAAGTGGTATTGATGCCAAGATTAAGTGATACAATGACGGAAGGTGTTATTGCTGGATGGCAAAAACAAGTGGGTGATACGGTTAAGAAAGGAGATGTGTTAGCTGATATTGAAACCGATAAAGCTACCATGGAACTGGAAAGTTATAAGGATGGTGTTTTGTTATATCAAGGTGCTAAAGCTGGTGAGAAGATCTTAGTGAACGACTTACTTTGTATTATTGGAAAACCTGGACAAAATATTACTGATATAGTAGCGGCTTCTAAAAATTTAGGAACAACAGCTCCTGTAAATGTTCCTGCAGTTGCACAAACTGCAGCAGCTGCACCAGCAGCTAAGGCAACAGTTGCAGAAGTAGTAGTTAATGAAGGAAGAATTTTTGCTTCTCCTCTTGCAAAGAAAATAGCAAGTGAAAAAGGGATTGATTTACGATTTGTAAAAGGCAGTGGCGATAATGGCCGTATTACAAAAACAGATATAGATAGTTATACTCCTGCAGCTGCTACTAGTAGCACTGCAACTGCCACAACAACTACAACGGTTGCTCCAGCAAAAGCTGCATCAGCACCCATTGTTTCAGTTCCTGCAGGGGAAGTTAGCTTCATAGATACACCGGTTTCACAAATGCGTAAAGTGATTGCCCGCAGATTAAGTGAGAGTTTATTTACAGCACCGCATTTCTATCTTACCATGAGTATTGATATGGATGCTGCAGTTGCTGCTCGTACAAAAATTAATGAGGTTGCTAAAACCAAGATCAGCTTTAATGATATGGTATTGAAAGCAACTGCTTTATCGCTAAAACAACATCCTAAAGTAAATAGCAGCTGGTTAGGTGATACAATCCGAACCAACTACCATGTAAATATTGGAGTTGCTGTTGCTGTTGAAGAAGGTTTATTGGTACCTGTAGTTCGTTTTGCTGATGGAAAATCATTGAGTCAAATTGGTGCTGAAGTAAAAGACTTTGCACAAAAAGCAAAAGATAAAAAATTGCAACCATCCGATTGGGAGGGAAGCACATTTACAATATCTAACTTAGGCATGTTTGGAATCGAAGAATTTACTGCCATTATCAATCCTCCGGATGCTTGTATTCTAGCAGTGGGAGGTATCTCACAAGTTCCTGTGGTTAAAAACGGACAAGTGGTTCCTGGCAATGTGATGAAAGTAACGCTAAGTTGCGATCATAGAGTAGTAGATGGTGCAACAGGTGCTGCATTTTTACAGACGCTGAAAAGCTTATTAGAAGAGCCCTTACGTATGCTTGTTTAAAATTAAAAAATTTAAAATTAAAAATTAAAAAGAAGAGCGCATTCAATTTGGATGCGCTCTTCTTTTTTAAAAATTGTGATAGAATAAGTTTTAAAAAATAAAATATTTCCCCTCCATCGCATGCGATGGAGGGGACGCCGATTTCGCGACTGCGGAATACGGCTGGGGTGGTTATCCACTTGAGATGATTTTTCACCGTGTCAAGCTTTTCCCCACCCCGTCTGTTCGCTCAGTCGCTCCAGCCACCCCTCCATCGCATGC
>JBAXHC010000138.1:0-6768 GCA_037139075.1 Bacteroidota bacterium | reverse complement strand
GCTGATGCCGGACTCGGCATACAGCTGGGGTGGTTGATTAAGAAACAATAACCAGATAATAGTTTTTCTTCCCCTTTTGCACCAGAATATATTTTTCCTTTAATAAATCACTGGTATCAATTATAGTTTTATCAGAATTGATTTTTGCTTTATTAATGCTCAAACCCCCGGCCTGCCACAATTTCCGAGCTTCTCCCTTGCTTGGAAAAATTTGAGTGTCGGCTAAGAATGATACGATGTCATATCCTGCATCAATAGTGCTTCTTGCAATTTCGATACTTGGTACGCCTTCCATTACCTGTAATAATTGTTCTTCACTCAAGCTTTGTAATATTTCAGTGGTTGCATTTCCAAAAAGAATTTCAGATGCTTTTACTGCAAACTCAAAGTCATCTTTGCTATGTACAAAACAAGTGAGTTCTTCGGCTAACTTTTTTTGAAGCGCTCTTTCGTGTGGTGCAGCTTCTTGTTTTAATAATAATGCATCAATTTCTTCTATTGGCAAAAGTGTAAAGATCTTGATCCATTTCTTTGCGTCTTCATCACTTGCGTTTAACCAGAATTGATAAAACTGATATGGGGATGTTTTCTTAGAATCTAACCATACATTTCCTTTTTCTGTCTTTCCAAATTTACCGCCATCGGCCTTTGTAATGAGTGGACAGGTAAAAGCAAATGCTTCACCTCCGGTTTTTCTACGGATTAATTCTGTGCCGGTTACGATATTACCCCATTGATCACTGCCGCCCATTTGCAATTTGCAGTTACGGTTCTGATATAGCCAGTAAAAATCGTATCCCTGAACCAATTGATAAGTGAATTCAGTAAAACTCATTCCCGTTTCACCCTCCAGTCTTTTCTTTACACTATCCTTCGCCATCATATAATTCACTGTAATATGCTTACCCACATCACGAATAAAATTCAAGAAACTGAAATCTTTAAACCAATCGTAATTGTTTACTAATTCAGCTGAGTTGGGTTGCTTATTATTAAAGTCCAGAAATTTAGACAACTGTTTGCGAACCCCTTCCTGATTGAATAGTAGGGTTTCTTCACTTAAAAGATTTCGCTCTTCACTTTTGCCACTGGGATCGCCGACCATTCCGGTAGCTCCCCCCACTAATGCAAAGGGCTTATGTCCGGCACGTTGTAGGTGCACCAGCAATAGTATGGGAACTAAACTTCCAATATGTAAACTATCTGAAGTAGGATCAAATCCGATATATCCAGATACCATTTCTTTTTCTAATAACTCTTTTGTACCCGGCATGATATCCTGAATCATACCCCGCCATTGTAATTCTTCAATTAAATGCATCTTCCAAACTATTTGCGCAAAAGTAATTACTTCATTTGGTTGCCTATTGAATTTTAATCAACTAAAGCAGATATTTTTGCTCAAATACAAAAGGTCTATGAAAAAGGTTGGTGATGGTACGCGTATTTTAAATTTTCTGATGGACGGATTCCTGGTTTTCTGGCTCAGCTTTGCAGTATTTAAGTATTGGAATTTTTATGTGGTGAATTGGCATTTTAAACCCATTAATTTTTGGTGGTTTATTGCTGGTGTTTTACTTGTGTATTATAGCTTTTTTGAAATCATTTGGGCCAGAACGCCTGGTAAATGGTTAACAAGCTCCAAAGTGGTGAACAAAGATGGGGGAAGACCTAGTACATGGCAAGTGTTGGGGCGTAGCTTTTTAAGACTTATTGTGATAGACTTTTTTTTCAATGCTTTCTGGGGAAAACCTTTACATGATAAATGGACAAGTACTGAAGTGGTTGAAAACTGATTTATGCGATAGATTGATTCATTCCTGAAATCGCAACTAGGGGCACCTGCATTACTTTACATTTGCCGCCTGGAAATTCAAATATTTTTCGAAACTCATTTTATATATGGCAAAAATTGCTATCAATATCGCAACAGGAAGTTTACAGCAAGCAGAAATGATTGTAGGAATTGACTTAGGAACCACGAATAGTTTAGTGGCCATTATACATCCCGAAACCAAGCAACCGGTAGCGTTACGTGAGTTTAATACCAGTAGTCTTGTTCCAAGTATTGTGCATTTTGATGAATTTGGAAATCCCACAGTTGGTGAACAAGCTAGAGCATTCTTAGAATTAGATCCTCAGAATACCATTTTTAGTGCCAAACGATTAATGGGAAAAAGTTATAAGGATATAAAAGAAAATGCAGAATTTTTTGCCTATAAAGTAATCGATGATGATACCGAAAGCCTGGTAAAAGTGCAGGTAGGCAATCAGTTTTTTTCTCCCATCGAATTATCGTCTTTTATTTTAAAAGAATTAAAACAAAGAGCTGAACATATTTTAAAAACGCCTGTCACAAAAGCTGTGATTACAGTACCTGCATATTTTAATGATGCGCAAAGACAGGCTACACGAGATGCTGGAAAATTAGCTGGGTTAGATGTGATGAGAATTGTGAATGAACCAACTGCTGCAAGTTTAGCATATGGTTTAGGAATGAATCAAGAGGAAGAAGCAACTATCGCGGTGTATGATTTGGGCGGAGGAACTTTTGATATTTCTATTCTTCATATCAGTAATGGAATCTTTGAAGTATTGAGTACCAACGGAGATACTTATTTAGGTGGTGATGATCTTGATAGAACCATCATGCAACATTGGTTAAGCGAAGTTGGAATTACAATTGAAGAATTGCACGAGCATAAAACATTAGCCCAGGGTTTGCGATTAAAAGCGGAAGAAGCAAAAAAACATTTGAGTACGCATGAACGATTTTCAACTGATTGGAATGGAGAAGTTTTAAGCATTACAAAAAATCAATTCGAATTATTAATACAGCCCTTGGTTGATAAAACAATTGAATGTTGTAGACGTGCACTTACAGACGCGAAACTGAGTCCTGACGCGATTTCTACGATAGTGATGGTGGGTGGTTCTACACGTGTTCCCGCAGTAAAAAATGCTGTTAGTGCTTTCTTTGGAAAGCCCGTGAATGATCGTGTGAATCCTGATGAAGTAGTGGCATTGGGTGCTGCCATTCAAGCTGATATTTTAGCTGGTAACAACAAAGATTTTTTATTACTAGATATCACACCATTGAGTTTGGGAATTGAAACAATGGGCGGGTTGATGGATGTATTGATCCCAAGAAATTCTAAAATTCCAACAAGCGTAGGGAGACAATATACTACCCATAAAGACGGACAGGGAAGCATGCGAATTTCCGTTTTTCAAGGCGAGAGAGATCTGGTTAAAGACAATCGAAAACTCGCAGAATTTAATCTAACAGGAATACCTGGAATGCCTGCTGGCTTACCAAAAGTTGAAGTGCAATTTTTAATTGATGCAGATGGTATTTTAGTAGTGAAAGCAAAAGAGTTGAGGAGTGGAATTGAACAAAGTATTGAAGTGAAACCTCAATTTGGATTAACTGATGAAGAAGTGGAAATCATGTTGATGGATAGCATCACAAATGCAAAAGATGATATGCAAATTCGAGCACTTGTAGAAGCTAGAACAGAGGCAGAGCAGATTTTAGATGTTACTGAAAAGTTCATAGGTAAAAATCAATTACTATTAACCCAACAAGAAATATTAGATACAGCCGCGGCCATGCAATCCTTACAAATGGCGTTAACAATGGATGATAAAAACCTGATTCAAACGAAGATTGAAGAATTGAATGAAGTATCCCGGCCTTTTGCTGAAAGGGCGATGGATGCTGCAGTTAGCGGCGCTTTGAAAGGAAAAACTATTTAATCTTTTAGTTGCATCCAGCGTTGAACATATTTTCCTAAAATATCGAATTCGATATTTACAATTGAACCAATTTGTACTTCATTAATACTGGTATGTTCGAAAGTGTAAGGGATAATTGCGATGCTAAAATGATTACTATCCACATTAAAACAAGTAAGACTGGTTCCATTCACAGCAATACTTCCTTTTTCAATCACGAGGTGTGCAAATCCATCAGGAAATTCAAATCGATATTCCCAACTGCCTTCTAAAACTTGGTATTCAATGCATGTTGCAGTAGCATCTACATGCCCTTGAACGATATGCCCGTCCAAACGGCCGTTCATGATCATACATCTTTCTAAATTCACTTGATTACCCACAGTCCAATTAGCAAGGTTTGTTTTTTTGAGCGTTTCTTCAATGGCGGTAACGCGATGTTGTGTGCCATTAATGGCCTCAACGGTAAGGCAAACACCATCATGGCTTAAGCTTTGATCAACTTTTAACTCACCAGATAGGGGAGATTCGATCCAAAAACTCGCATTGGTACCTTTTTTGTCGATGGAAATGATTTTTCCAGTGGTTTCAACGATTCCTGTAAACATAGCTGCAAGTTAATTGGGCAAATTGAATGGGGACAATAAAATCAAAAGAGTTTTTATTTTGATTTGGAAAATACAAACCAAGGCGTATCTTTGCGCTCCTAAAAACACCTGAGGAGGTATATTTATATGTTAATTATTGATTCAAAAGACTGCGAAAACATCGACAAAGCGCTTAAGAAGTACAAGAAGAAATTCGAGAAATCTAAGGCTTTATTACAATTAAGAGAGCGTCAAGCTTTTATCAAGCCGTCAGTAAGACGTCGTGGTGAGGTTTTGAAGGCAATCTACAAGCAGCAGATCGCTAGCGGTAAGATCGAAGGGTAATTTTCCTTCATCACAATATTTTAGAGTAGTCTAAGGTTATATCTTTAGACTACTTTTTTATGTCCATCACTGAATATTCACAAATAGCGCCCTTTTTAGATTATCTACAATTCGAGAAGCGATATTCCCGGCATACCATTATTGCCTATCAGACCGATTTGGAACAATTTTTTCTTTTTCTTAAAAAACAATACGACGAAATTCCTTCTATTGATCAGATTAGTAGCATGTTCGTGAAGAGTTGGTTAGCGGATATCAAACGTAATCAAGGGGAAATCAGCGCTAAGTCACTCAATAGAAAAATTTCTACTCTAAAATCTTTTTTCAAATACCAATTAAAAACGGGGCAATTAGAAAAGAGCCCCATGGGAAGCATCATATCTCCAAAGACGAGTAAGCGACTACCAGTATACATTGAAGAGAAGGAAATGCACACTTTATTTGATGTAGTGGAATTTCCAGATAATTGGCAAGGAAGAACAGAGCTGCTAGTATTAAAACTATTTTATGAGACAGGAATGCGTTTGTCTGAACTGATCAATCTAAAGGAAGTGCAAATCGATGTTGCCGGAAAACAAATTAAAGTATTAGGAAAAGGGAACAAAGAGAGAATTATACCGGTTGAAAAAACCTTTCTGATAGAGTTGCAAAAATATGTGGATGAGAAGCCTGTGAGAATTACTGGGGTTCAAAATCTTTTTGTGAGTGAAAGTGGAAACCCTTTACAAGCAAGATCAGTATATGCTTTTGTACATCAATATTTAGCATTGGTTACCACTGTTCAGAAAAAAAGTCCACATATCTTAAGACATAGTTTTGCCACACATTTAATGAATGGCGGGGCCGATTTAAATGCTGTAAAAGAGCTATTGGGACATAGTAGTTTGGCCGCCACTCAGATATATACGCATAACACTATTGAAAAGCTAAAAGAAGTGTTTAACAAAGCGCATCCAAAGGCGTAAGTACATTCATCAAAGCTCAATTTTATGTACTGTTAAAACTTAAAAAAACAGGTTTTATTTCTGGGTTTTTGTAATTATTTCAATTAACTTGTAAACAGAATCGAATAGCTGGTTAATGGATACCGGCAATGAGTTCTTTCCCATATTTTATTAATTAACCGTTTAAACGTGAGTTGCTATGAACGTTAACATTCAGACAGTGCACTTTGATGCAGATGACAAATTGGTGGATTATGTTACAAAGAAGGTAGAAAAGTTGAACACATTTCACGACCAGATTTTAAAGGTGGATCTTTTTTTAAAATTGGATAATGTAGTTCACTCCATCAAAGATAAAGTTGTTGAAATAAAAGTGCATGTGCCGAAGCATGATTTCTTTGTAAAAGCATCTTCTAAATCTTTTGAGGAATCATTTGACAATGCCATGGATTCAATCATTTCACAGATAAAAAGAAAAAAAGATAAGCTTGCAGCTTAAAAAGCTCACAGCCCCTGAAAAATCAGGGGCTTTTTTTTGCCCTATAAACAGATTTATTTTATACCCATATTTGAACAAAAGAGCCGAAAACATTGAGCTTTACACTAAATATGGTACAGGTTGATAACAGTCTGTTGAAAACTGTTTCAAAATTTTTGCTTCAAAATTTTGCTGAATAAAGTTTTCCATTACCTTTGCCATCCCAAAAAATGGGATAGTTCTTTTTTGTAATGCCGAAGTAGCTCAGTTGGTAGAGCAGCTGATTTGTAATCAGCAGGTCGCGGGTTCGAGTCCCATCTTCGGCTCTAAATGTGTAGCATTTGGTTGTTTTGTATGGTAAGAATTTCTTATCAAAACAAAAAAAGCTGGGTTGCATTTTTAAAATGGGCAGATGGCCGAGTGGTTAAAGGCGACAGACTGTAAATCTGTTCACTCACGTGTACGTAGGTTCGAACCCTACTCTGCCCACGAAAGTCTCTGAAGCTTAGGTTTCAGAGACTATAGTTCTTTGTAAATCAAAATTCAAAAATCAAAAGTTTCGTTTTGATTCTTGAATTTTGAATTGATATTCTTTCACCTTTGCATAAGCTGCGGTGATTTAAGCGGAAGTAGCTCAATTGGTAGAGCGATAGCCTTCCAAGCTATAGGTCGCGAG
>JBAXHC010000137.1:0-6843 GCA_037139075.1 Bacteroidota bacterium | reverse complement strand
AATCCGGATAACGCTTGCACCCTCCGTATTACCGCGGCTGCTGGCACGGAGTTAGCCGGTGCTTATTCATCTGGTACCGTCAGTTGACCTAGAAAGGCCCTTTTTCGTCCCAAATAAAAGAAGTTTACAATCCAGAGGACCTTAATCCTTCACGCGGCATGGCTGGTTCAGACTTGCGTCCATTGACCAATATTCCTTACTGCTGCCTCCCGTAGGAGTCGGGCCCGTGTCTCAGTGCCCGTGTGGCTGATCATGCTCTCACATCAGCTACTGATCGTAGACTTGGTGAGCCGTTACCTCGCCAACTATCTAATCAGACGCACACCCATCATTAAGCGACGTATCTATAACAATAGAGTGATGCCACTCCACTGTGTTACGGGGTATTAATCCAAATTTCTCTGGGCTATCCCCCACTTAAAGGAAGGTTGTGTACGTGTTCCGCACCCGTTTGCCGGTTACCACCCAGTATTGCTACCTGTGCTGTCCCTCGACTTGCATGTATTAAGCCTGCCGCTAGCGTTCATCCTGAGCCAGGATCAAACTCTCCATTGTAAATGTGTTGCTTGATCTGACTTTAATCTCAAAAATAAATCTGAATTAAAATCGATTTAAATTTTATTTTGATGCTTAAACCTTACCTGATTCATGTACTACATAAAATCAGATTTCTTCTGTTGCTTCCAAACTTTCAAAGATCTTCTCGGCTTCTTACTTCAAAGCCTCCCTTTTTATCGGGCTGCAAAAGTAATACTTCCTATTATTATGACCAAAAGTTTTTAACCCTCTTGACCAACTTTATCACGTTATTTTTTTAAGAACTTTCCAACTTTTTATTAGCGGGTTGCAAATATACAGACAGATTCCGAACCAACAAAATTGATTTACAACTATTTATAAATTTCAGTCTTGTTTTTTTGAATCAGTGTGCAAAGAGCGATGCCGTTTTTCAATTGCGGGGTGCAAAGATAAGGGCGAGATGTTTCCTAACAAATCTTTTTTGCACTAAAACATTTGTTAATTCAACAAACCCAATGATAGTAGTAGTTTCAAGAGAAAAATAATTTTACCTATATAAAAACATGGTCGGGAAATGCCACATTAGTTAAACACAATCCGTGTGCAGGAGCAGAAAAATCGGCCTTAGAACAATCCTTGGCTGCAAGAATATTTCTCAAATCATTTAAAGAGATATTTTCTCTGGCAACTTTCAACATGGTAGCTACTAATCCTCTGATCATTCCACGAAGGAAACGATTTGACCTTACTTCATAGATTAAGAGTCCATCCCTTTCCACCCATTGCGACATTTCGATGCTGCAATTAAAGGTCTTCACCTGTGTATTCCTTTTCGAGAAGCTCGTAAAATCGGTATGCTCCTGAATAATAACAGCTGCTTCATCCAATAAAGCCCTATCAATGCTAAAAGGATACAACCAAGCCGTTTCCGTTAAGAAAGGATCCTTAGTACGAATGATACTATATCTATAACTCCGCGAAACCGCATCGAAACGACAGTGGCTTTCTGGCTTTACCATCCGCACTTGCTTCACTGCAATATCTTTCGACAATACTGCATTCAGATTATAAATATGCTTGTCAGTAAAAATGATATCCGAATCAAAATGAAAATAATTTTGTTCAGCATGAACGCCTGCATCAGTTCTTGAGGAACCTGTTAGCTGAAACTCCTGCCTGAAAATGGTTCGCAAAGCATCCGTTAATGCAGACTGAATCGTAACCCCAGTATCTTGTATCTGAAACCCACTATAAGATGTTCCTTTATATGCTAGTTCCAGAAAATAGCGCTGCATGAGGATTTAATTATAAGAATTTTTGGCCTTCCGGGGCATTACAGCATTGGCTGGCATGGGAAGATCGAAGGTAGGGCCAGCACTTTCTTCCTCGTTTTGGGAATTCTCCTTCAATTTCTTTTTAACTGGAATGGGTAATTCCTTCGTTTCATCTAAAGCAGGAATAAAAAGGAAGATCGTATCCAATTTAGAGCCATTCAAAACTGCGAAAGCCTGATTCACCCCATTAACACCCACTTTTTCATAGGTTTTAGTAACGCTCGTGGGGGGCGGACCTAATTTAGGGGGTGCTTTATAAGTAACAGATGTATTATTCCCAAGATTTGGATTATTAATCTTCATTCGCTCCCCTTTGGCATTCGTTGAAAGCGTATCAATGATTGTTTTTTGAAGCTTGCTATCGTAATTAAGCTTGGAAACTTCGGTTCCTACCGCATTTTTAATGACGGCTAATGATACCTGATCTTGAAGAATAACTGAATTATCGATATCCTGTCTTAACCAAAATCCACGACCCTTATCCTTTAATTCTACTTTAAAAGTTTGATTTGCTAACTGGTTCTTAGGGAAACTTAGTAGTAAAGTATATTCACTGGCAGGCAAACTAGGTATCAATAAATATCCTTTCTCATTAGAATGAAAAGTTTTTTCGCCCAATTGAACCGCGAATGGCATTTTTTGATCAGAGAGGATAAAAATAAAGTTTGTTGTTTGTGCAACCGCTCCCATCGTCAGGCATAGGCCCACGAATAGCATCAGAGTTTTAGATAATAGGGTAAAACGGTACATCATCAATCCTTTATGCAAAATTAGAAGAAATATTCAATGCGCACTTATCCTTAGTATTTGTCGAAAATCAACCCAATTTTGCCTTTTACTTAATTAGTAACGTTCAAATGATGCGCCCTATTATCTTTATGTTCAGATAAAACCTTGACAATGAAGAAATTTATGACAGTTTTGGCCCTTTTCCTGGTTCTAGGATCTATGGCCCAACCAGCTAACGATGGCTGGAAAAAGATTTACCGCGAAACCTCGTTAAAAATTAACGACCTGGTGCATACCAAACTAGATGCCCGTTTCGACTATAGTAAGTCATATTTGAATGGTAAAGTTTGGCTCACTTTAAAACCTCATTTCTACGCTACCGACTCTTTGCTATTAGATGCAAAAGGAATGAATATTAATGCAGTTGAACTGGTTGGAGTTGGAAAAAACACCAAACTATCTTACAGCTATGATAGCTTATTCTTAAACATCAAACTGAATAAGACCTATCAAAAAGATGAAAAATATACCATCTATATCGATTATACTGCTAAACCAAATGAATTCAAAACTGAGGGAAGTGCTGCGATAACTGATGCAAAAGGATTATACTTTATCAACCCAACAGGAGAAGATAAAAAGAAACCTACCCAAATATGGACCCAGGGTGAAACCGAAGGAACTTCTGTTTGGATACCAACTATCGACAGGCCGAATCAAAAATGTACCGATGAGTTTAACCTAACAGTTCCAGATAAATATGTAACGCTTTCAAATGGCAAATTAGTTTCTCAAACTAAGAACGCGAATGGAACAAGAACCGATAGCTGGAAAATGGAATTACCTCATTCACCTTATTTATTCTTTATAGGTGTTGGCGACTTTGCTGTTGTCAAGGATTCTTATAAAGGAAAAGAAGTGAACTATTATGTAGAGAAAGATTACGAAAAAGTAGCGCGTAAAATATTCGGACTCACTCCAGAAATGATGCAGTTCTTTTCTGAAAAAGTTACCGGAATTGAATACCCCTGGAATAAGTATAGTCAAATAGTTGGTCGTGATTATGTTAGTGGAGCAATGGAAAATACCACTGCTACTTTGCATCAGGAAACAGCGCAGCAAGATGCACGTCAACTGGTTGATGAAAATAACTGGGAAGGAACAGTGGCACATGAATTGTTTCACCAATGGTTTGGTGATTATGTAACTGCTGAAAGCTGGAGCAACCTTACCGTAAACGAAAGCTTTGCAGATTATAGTCAATTGCTATGGGAAGAATACAAATATGGTGCTGATGCTGCAGGTTTTGAGCAATTCAAAGAAATGCAGAGTTACTTAACGAGTGGCGCCAGCGGAAAAGATCTGGTTCGTTTTTATTATAATGATAAAGAAGATATGTTTGATCAGGTGAGTTATCAGAAAGGTGGCCGCATCTTACATATGCTTCGCAATTATGTAGGCGACCAGGCATTCTTTGCTTCATTAAATAAATATCTTACAACCAATAAATTTGGAAATGGCAGTGCCCATAAACTTCGTTTAGCGTTTGAAGAAGTTACTGGAAAAGACTTGAACTGGTTTTTTAATCAATGGTATTTTGGTAACGGACATCCTAAATTAGAAATCAATTATGGATATGATTCTGCAGCACACATTGCAAATGTGTATGTGAAACAAACTCAAACAGGAGATAAGATCTTCCGTTTGCCTTTGGCGATTGATATTTATTATGGCGCTCAAAAAACAAGACACCAGGTTTGGGCAAATAGTAAAGCTGATACTTTTTCATTTGCTGCACCAACCAGACCAGACTTGATTAATGTGGATGGCGATAAAATTATTCTGGCAGATAAAAGAGACAACAAAACTTTAGCTGAGTTTATACATCAGTATAATTATGCTGGTAAATATTTAGATAGAAGAGAAGCGGTAGATTTTGCTTCAAAAAAATTGAGCGACCCTGCTGCTTATCAATTACACATTAAAGCTCTAAATGATCCATACGATCGTATTCGTGCTAAAGCAATTCAAGGATTAAACCTAGCAAAATTAGATGCTGTAGCTTATTCAAAATTAGAATCGATTGCGAAAAATGATCCTAAGAGATTGGTAAGAGCAGAAGCAATTGATCTATTATCAAAGTCGAACGACAAAGCTTATAAAGATTTATATCTGGCAGCCACAAAAGATTCTTCTTATTCTGTTGCTGGTGCAGGGCTTTTAGCTTTGTCATCGGTTGATAGTGTATTAGCCTATAAAATTGCAATTGATTTGAGTAAGCAACCTTCAAAAGGAAGACTAACTGCTGCGATTTCAAATGTGATTATTAAACTCGGAGATGAGTCGGCTTACGATTATATCATGAGCAATTTTACAAGCATGCCTTTGTCGCAAGAAAAATTTGGCGCAGTAACTTCCGTAGCAGATTTTCTTGCCAAATTAACCAATCAACAAAAATTTGAAAAAGGGGTGGATGAAATTGTGAAATTCAGAGATGATCTTCCTGGTCAGATCAGAGTTCAAACAGATCCATATATCAATAATATGATCTTAAAGGGACTTGCTACCAAGAAAGAAAAAGCCGGTGCAAAAGCGATGGCGGATTATGTGAATAGTAAAATTCCAGTTAAGAAATAATTGAATTTCTAATGAATAAAAAAGCAGCCCGTTTATTCGAGGCTGCTTTTTTATTTTCAGATTTTACTTTTAATAAGGATGTTTTTATAGCACGCAGATGACACGGATAAAGCGGATTTGCACGGATCTTTAATTTTTCTAAAATATTGCACCCCTCATGCCGCTTGCGGATAGGAGGGGAAAGTCGAGCGGCTTAGCGATGACTGGGGTGGTTCGTCTTAAAAACAAGGAAATTTTATTTTTTACTTTTCTACGACTGACTTAATTGTCAACTTCATGGTAACGGGAGAAGACATTTCATTTGTTTCGGTACTTCCAGAAATAGTAATGTCTGTTGTTTCTTCTTTTAGTAAACCATTTTGTTTATTATAAATTCTGTTACCAGTACTAAACCCTTTCAGATTTTGTTCGATGGTTATCTCTCCTTGCGTTACCGTGTTATGGTTACTAAAGTCAGAATTTACATTGACTGTTACGGTTGAATCTGTTATTTGAATAACTGTATATTGATTAGAAACTTTTGATTTTTCATTGACAGAAGAATCGGCCCATTGAAAACCATTATGCATTTTTGAAGCAGCAATATTTAAAAAAAATTTAGTAGGGTCGTCTTGTATTCCTGTTTGGTTAAATTCTGCGAGCTGAGAATTTTTGATCACTATATTATCCTTTACTTCTATGGTTTGAGAATGCCCCATTAATTCGAAGATCTTCGCATAGATTGGATTATTTCTATCACTGGCACTATCCGTATCAATTTTCTGGTCCCTTCCATTTATCATTACTGTTGAAACTAAATGATTGGGAGTTATCTGCATCATGTAACCGTTAGGGCTTACAGACATTATTTCATATACTAATTTCACCTTGCCATCACTATGCATCTGCATGTGCTGATCCATCATAGTGATTTCAACAAGGTTATCCGTACTCGTTAATATGGTAAACTTTGATCCAACTGGAAGCTTGATGCTTTGTGCTGCTCCAATATTTATTTGAACAAACAGGACCGTTATGAAAACAAGATATTTCATAAAATATTTTTAGAATTACCAACTGCCGCTGGCACCACCGCCACCACTGCTTCCTCCGCCAAAACCACCGAAACCCCCACCGCTATCTCCACCACCCCATCCGCCGCCACCGCCACCTCGGCCACCTTGGGATGGCTGGAGATGGATTCTTCGATCTCGCGGGTGCCCAGCCGATGGCCAGCCACGTTAATCACGTCATCGGTTCGGCCCAGAATGAAGAAGTAGCCATCCTTGTCGCGGATGCCCCAGTCAAACGTGCTGTACAGCATGCGCTCAGGAATGCTGCTCCAGTAGGTGCTGACGAAGCGCTTGTCGTCACGCCAGACCGTCTGCATGCAACCCGGGGGCAAGGGCCCCTCGATGGCGACGACACCCTTCTGGTCAGGCCCTTTGAGCTCTTCGCCGGTGTTTTCGTCAATCAGCATGACGTTGTAGCCGTACATGGCCACACCGGGGCTACCGAACTTGCTGGTCTTCCTCTCGACGCCGTTGGCCAACGCCAAGATAGGCCAGCCGGTTTCGGTCTGCCAGTAGTTGTCGATGATAGGCACATTGAGCGATTGGCTGATCCACTGCGCCGTGGGTTCATC
>JBAXHC010000136.1:0-6922 GCA_037139075.1 Bacteroidota bacterium | reverse complement strand
GAATCACTATATTTTAATGGTACTGTATGATCCTCAGTACCCCAAATTAATAGAACAGACTTCTTTAAATTATTCAAGCTTTTATAGCGATCTAGATAATTAATACTGTCGTAATGAAACCTGGTTGAAGCCAATGCCATCCTAGTGCCTTTGAATTGCATTTGTACTTTGTAATCAGTTACCCAATTTGGAAACTTACTTGGGTATTTAAAATCTTCCAATTGACTTTCAGCTCGTTTATCTGAATTCATACCCATCCATTTTTCTAGTTCTTGCACAGTGCCTTTATTATTATTGCGCTCTGATGCTGGATCAATTAAAATTACTTTTTTTACTAATTGAGGATATGCCAGCGTAAAGTTGGTGCTTACAATTCCTCCAAATGAAACACCGATAATATTGACTGGGGTTTTAATATTTAGGCCTTTTAAAAGATCTTTTATTTGTTGTGTATAAACTGCCGATGTATAATTTTTTTTCAATCTGTCGGAATATCCTCTGCCAAACTCATCAAAGCGTATCACTTGATAGCCTTGTTGTACAAGGTTCTCAAAAAATCCATTCCAGATAAAATAGGGCACACTAAATCCATGAACCAAAACCACGACCCCTTTTTTTGGAGAACCTGCAATTTCATAATGTGTAATTCCATCCGTCAATTGAATAAAATTACCCGAAACCCCTTTTCTTGCAGATGCATTCATTTCTTTTTGTTCGGGATCATTCCATTGAGCATTTGTATGAAGAAAAAAAGTGCTAACCAATAAAACTAATAAAGACTTTATCATGTGGAATCTATTTGTTCTGTCAAGGTACTTTAATAAACTATATATTTTTTATTTGTTTTGCTGGATTACCTGCTACGATGGTATTGTCAGGCACATCTTTTGTAACAATAGCGCCAGCAGCCACAATTGAATTTTCTCCAACTGTGATGCCAGGTAAAATAGTTGCAGATGCACCAATCCATGCATTGTTTTTGATGATAATGGGTTTGCCTATTAAAGAATTTCTTTGACTTGGATCGATGGGATGGTTCTCTGAAACTAAATTCACTTTTGGTCCGATTAAAACATTGTCGCCAATTGTGATTCCACCCATATCCAAAAAAGAGCAGGCATGGTTGATGAATACATTTTTTCCGATACTAATATAGCGCCCGAAATTTGTATAGAAGGGTGCGAAAATAGTAGTGCTCTTATCAATTTTACTTCCAATAATATCACTCAAGCGATCTCTAAACTGATCAGAAGAAGTGGATGCGTTTAATTGTGGAGATAGACTTAAAGTTCTGTCCTTTAAATCTATGATTTCTTGAAATGCAGGATCGTCTAAACGAAATGGTTTTCCTGACTGCATTATTTCAAGTAGTTCCCTATTCATAGTTTTATCATTAAAGTATAAAATTAGGAATAGGGAACTATAGTATTCAGGAATTGACAATATATTATTTAACTGTTTTTAATTTCATATGCTCGGGATCCCAATGCACAATTTTTTTGGAAAGAAAACTTTCGTTACAAGATAAAGCAGGGGCTGCAGCTCTAAATCCAAATTCAGCATTCTCCACTACAGGTTTCCCTGATCTGATAGAATCAAAGAAGTTGGTAATATGATCTAAATGATCGCTATATCCTACAGGGGCTTTAAAAAGAATATCAGCTTTTGTTTTTCTTTTTCTTTGTTCAGCAGTCCATTTTGCATCATAATCTTTCTGCATCTCATCTTGCATACTTTTTGAAAACGTAAACAGAGAATCATAACCACCAAAACCTGGTGCCTCAGGCATCAAACTATGTTTAAGGGTAAGGTTATTTCCATTTACTTCTATCACGCCTTCTGAACCTATCAAGCGAATAATTTCTTGTCCACCTGTACCACTAATAAAATTAACCTGAAGTGTCATTAAGAATGCTGCGTGTTCTTTTGTTTCTGGATATTGTAATACACCAGACATCACATCAGGCAGGTTTCTTCCATCTTTCCAATAACTAAACTGACCGGTACTAAAAATACTTTCTGGACCCTTTGAATTGGTCATGAAGTGTGTACCACTTAAAAGATGAATAAATAAATCTCCAGCAACCCCAGTGCCAAATTCTTTATAAGCGCGCCACCAGAAAAATTTCTTGGCATCGAAAGCCATTTTTTCTGTGGCTTCAATGAAGTTGTCCCAATTAGTGGTTAGTGCACTTGCATCTTTAGGAATGGTATATTCCCAGGCACCAATTGAACTTTGTCTATCATACACTGCGTTCACCATATTAAGTTTGCCAATCTCTCCTGCAGCAACTAATTCTTTCGCTTTTGCATATCCAATACTGCTTACTCTCTGACTACCCACTTGTAAAACCTTTCCTGACTTTTTTGCAGCTTCCATCACAGGGTAGCCCTCGCTGATTTTATAGACCATTGGTTTTTCGCAATAGACGTGTTTACCTTTTGCTAAAGCATCTAAAGTGATACGTGCATGCCAGATATCGGTAGTACATATGAAAACTGCATCTATATCTTTTCTATCTAAAAGATCATGATAGTTTCTGGTTGTGAAAAGTTCTTTACCATAAGTTTCTTTCGCATTTTCAATTCTTCCGGTATATAAATCACATATACCTGCCAATTCCACCCCTGGAACTTTTAGTGCGGTAGTCAGATCAAAATGACCTTGCACCCCATATCCAATAACACCGATTCGAATTCTATCATTCGATGAAATTTTTCTGTCATAGGTTAGTATTCGCTCTTCAGCTTTTCCACTTGCTGCAAGTGATGACAAAGGACTAGTTGCTGCTAACAAGCTAGTTGCTCCAATTTGTTGTAAAAACTTTCTTCTTGAGTTGTTGCTATTATTTGGCATAAAAGAATATTATAAGTTGAAATAATTATTTAACTGAATAACTTACGAAAGCAATTTTTTTACTGTCGGCACTCCAAGAAGGTACGTTAATAGTTCCTTGTCCGCCATAAAAAACAGGAGTAAGATCTTTTATTTCTTTGGTTTGGGTATTCATCAATCGAAGTTTTACATTTTTACCAAAAAGATGATTTTGTTTTTCATCTGAGGTATAGGAAATATAAACAATCCATTTGTTATCTGGAGATGGATGGGCAAACCAATTGCTGTTATCATCGAAAGTTAATTGTTCTTGTTTAGTGCCATCAGTATTCATTCTCCAGATTTGCATATGACCAGTTCTATACGAATTGTAATATATATATTTTCCATCAAAAGAATAGTCAGGTCCATCATCTAAGCCTTCTGCTGTTGTTATTCTTTTTTCTTCACCTCCTTCAACTCCAATGGTATAAATATCAAAGTTGCCATTTCGTTCTGCACAATAGGCTAATGTTTTACCATCTCGGCTCCATCCATGCCAATATGATACAACTTCTTTAGTAACGCGTCTTGGCTCGCCTCCACTGATAGGAATTATAAAAATAGCAGATTTGTAAGGCTTTGGTGAAGGATCATTTTTAACATTATGACTAACTACTAGCCATTTTTTATCTGGAGAAATACCATGATCATTATTGCATTCTGTGGCAAAACCTGTGTAAAGCTGACTTAACTTTTTTGTTTTTAAATCGAGGGTATATATTTTGCCATAGCTATTTACAATCAGGTAATTATCTGGATGCCAGTTGGGGGCTTCCACATGTGATTTGATACCAAGAACAGTATCGATTGTACCTGTACTTATATTTATCGTTTGAATATAACTAGTAGTATCAGCAGCCGATTTTGCAAAAACCGTTAATGAAAGAAATAAACAAAAAATGGGCATACAAATTTTTTGTAAATTATTTTGAAAGTAGAGCAAGCGAAAATGGGTTTTCATAAATCGTTAGTTGTTTTTAAAAAGAAAAGACTTTGTTTTTTGATGCATATCAAATGTAATAAGATTATCTTTATTATCTAAAAAAAAGAAAATAGGTGCAATTCTTCTTTTGCACTTGTTTTGAGTGATGAAATGAGTGGTTTTAATTCTAATTTTACAACTGACTATATGTATGTATTATGGAGAAATTTGATATTGATAGTTATATAGCACATCTTTCAATTGATTGTGTGATTTTTGGATATAAAGATCTCGAGTTAAAGGTTTTGGTTTCTAAATCAAAATTTTATAAGGGCACCTGGGCATTACCAGGGGGCTATATTTTAAAACAGGAGTCAATAGATGATGCAGCGAATAGAATTTTAAAAGAAAGAACCTGCCTAGAGAATATATATTTAGAGCAGTTTCGAGTTTTTGGTGATGAAAATAGGGTGGTAGGAAGTGACAATAATAGCACTTTAAGAGAAGGGCTCAGGTTATATGACAAGAAAAGGTTTAATAAAAAAGTGATTGATTGGTTAACAAGCCGATTTATTTGTATTGGTTATTATGCGCTTGTTGATATTAATCTAGTTGACCCTCAAAAAGGTGAATTTGATGAATGCCTTGAATGGCGAAGTTTAAATGACATCAAAAAAACAACGCACGATCATAAAGAAATTTTAGCAGCTGCATTGGAAACGCTCCGGATCAATTTTGATCGTAAGTTGATTGGCTTTAATCTGCTACCAGAAACATTTACCATGAAGGAACTACAGGAATTGTATGAAGCAGTTTATACCAGGCCTTTTGCAACTAATAATTTCCAAAAGAAAATTCTTGATTTAAATGTGTTGGAAAGATTGGAAAAGAAATTTACTGGAGCACAGAATAAAGCACCTTATTTATATCGATTTATTAGGAACTAAGTGTTCAAAAGTTATATTTTAGCATTATGGAGATCGATATTCAAGAAGTTACAATAAATGAAATACTGGCATTGCAGGAAATAGGAATTCAAACCTTTTCGGAAACATTCGCAGCTTCAAACACCGAAGAGAACATGTCAAATTATTTAAAAGATGGGTTCTCAATTGAGAAGCTTACTGAAGAAATAAATAATAAACATTCGAAATTTTTCTTTGCTTTAGATCATGAAAGAGTAATCGGCTACTTGAAATTGAATTTCGGCGAATCACAAACTGAATTAAAAGATAGCAAAGCCCTGGAGATTGAGCGGATCTATGTGATGAATGAGTATCACGGCAAAAAAGTTGGTCAATTATTATATGATAAAGCCATAGAAGTTGCAGCGCAGATGCAAATGAATTATGTTTGGTTAGGTGTATGGGAAGAAAACCAACGAGCATTCAATTTTTATAAGAAGAATGGCTTTGTTGAATTTGATAAACATATTTTTAAATTAGGAGATGATGAGCAAACAGATATTATGATGAAACTTCAACTATAGATTAACTAGATGGTTGTTAATGCCTAATAGGTTTACTGGACTTTACATACAGACCCTAAGAAACTTTTATTTAAAAATCTTCTCTAAAAAAATATTAGACACTTCTACTAAGATCAAAATAATGATTACCCATTCTAAGACTACGCTGTTACGATATTGCAAAAGGTCTTTGAATAATTCGAGATTTTCTTTTACGATCTGTAAGCCTTCCTGAATGGTTCTAAACCGGGATTGCAGATCAAAGGTCTTCTTCATTCCAAGATCTAGTTTATTTAAGTTCTCATCTTCCCAGGTTGCTTCGGGTGAGTCGAAAATATATAGGTTGCCAGCAATTCTATTTTTTAGGTTCAATGTCCTTCCAATGTATTTTTTGAGCTCCTTGCCCCCAAGATCAATCTTCCCTTTCTTTTCTAATTCCTGTGTTTGATAATTGGTTTCCTCCAATAAAAGATTGGTTTGTTGATCAAAATAATCCAGGGATACACTTTGAGAAACATTGAGCATAATCAATCTTATGGCATCAATGCTGGGATTAGGAATTTCTATTTTATTATAGCCATAATTAATAGCTGGTGCGTTGGTTTCTATATCAAATTCATCACTTAAGCGCTGATCAAAATAATTTTTACAATAAGGTGTGATTAATTGTAAGAATCCAGACATTTCAGTTTCATCATATCCCAGAAAACAAATAATTCCATATTTAAAAACGTAAAGAAATTTGAAAGTATCTACATGATAGAATAATTCATCAGAATCTGTAAAATGCAGATTAGCGGTAAATGCAGTTTTAAATTGTTTGATGTCGATGCTATCTGCAACCTGAAATGATAATACTTTTAAATTCATGGTACAGCTTAATTGATTTACTATAAAGTTAATCTTAATAAGTAATTATGCAATATGGTGAATTGGTTATATTAAAATTCAAATCGGATCATTAGTCATTCTCTTCAAGCATAAAGACTTCATCAATTGGTTTCTTGAAAACCCTGCAAATTTTAAGTGCCAAAACGGTTGAAGGAACAAATTTCTTTAATTCAATTGCATTGATTGTTTGTCTTGTAACTGAAACCAGTTCGGCCAATTGTTCTTGGGTAAGGTTATTCACCGCTCGTTCAATTTTAATCTTATTGTTCATTTCTGATGATTGAATTGTTATGAAGCAAGTAATGAAATCTCATAATGTAAATAAAGATCACCGTAAACATATTGTAAACCATTACATCCAAGAATACAAAACCATGTATAAATAAAATACAAATGAGTAATAATGTATAGTTTATAAAAACTGAGAACTGTAAGCTATGTAATCGAATCTGGTTGATGAATTCATCTTCTTTTTTTTCTTTCGAAAACATCACTAGCATTCCTCCTATAACCAGTAAAATACTGATCATATTCGGAATCAATTCAACCTCGCTAATCCGAAAAGCTGATTGTTTTGCAGACCCTATAATAAGTCCTTTTCCGAATAATCCAAAAGTATTGACCTTGGGGTTGAATGGAAAGTTGAAATCAAGTACAACATAGATTAGCCCTGCTATAAGGGAAGGCAATAATAGAATCCACCCGACTTTTTTATAGCTATGAGGTATTAATATAGATTTCATAATTCAATTTTTATTAAAAG
>JBAXHC010000135.1:0-6962 GCA_037139075.1 Bacteroidota bacterium | reverse complement strand
GTATTCCAATCTTAGCACACTGGATTTTTCAGTTTGCTTTTGCTGATACCACTTCTACTATTACATCTGGTGCCATGATTGGACGTACCAGCTTTAGAGGGGATATCCTTTACAGTATTGGTGTAACAGGATTTATTTATCCAATTATAGGACATTGGGCATGGGGCCCGGATGGTTGGTTAGCATTAATGGGTTCAGAAGGCCATTTCTTACCAGGCCTTGGACAAGGCTTCCGCGATTTTGCAGGCTCTACTGTAGTTCATACCATTGGTGGAGCTATCTCATTAGCAGGTGCATTGGTATTAGGACCACGTATTGGTCGAGTATTTACAAGAGATGATAAAGAAAAAGGAGGCTTACCTCCAGCTCATAACTTACCATTAGCAGCCGTTGGAGCATTTATACTTTGGTTTGGATGGTACGGTTTTAACCCGGGTAGTACTTTATCAGCAATGGATGCGGATGGTATTGGACGTATTGCAGCAAATACTACACTAGCAGCTTGTGCTGGTTCTTTAACAGCCATGTTATTGCCGCTTTGGTTTGGTCCAAATAAAGGCAAATATGATCTTCCTTTTACTATTAATGGTTTATTAGCTGGTCTAGTAGCAATTACAGCACCTTGTTATTGGGTGTCTCCATTAGGAGCCGTTATCATTGGTTTAATTGCAGGTGTAGTTGTATACTATGGTACTTTGCTTTTAGAACATTTTAGAATTGATGATCCAGTAGGTGCTGTACCTGTGCATTTTGCAGCAGGTATCTGGGGAACATTATCATTAGGCTTTTTTGCCAGTGGTCAATATGGTGCAACAGGGTCTACAGGAGCAGATAATTCTGCCCCCGTTAAAGGATTATTATATGGTGGCGGATGGGACGTACTTAAAGCCCAATTGATTGGTAGCGCAGTTATTACGCTTGCCACATTCGGTGTAGCATTAATTTTAATGTTTATCGTTAATAAACTGCCTTATCCTTGGAAATTAAGAGTAGAACCAGAAGCTGAAACCGGACCAGGTGGTCTTGATTTCTTTGAACATGGTGTTGCTGCTTATAACAACCATGATTAGAATTATAAATATCTGAGAAAACCACTTTACAATTTTTAATTGTAGTAAAAGGACCATCTAGTATGGTCCTTTTTGCTTTTTTAAGCAGCAGAAAATTGGTTCTTAAATTGATTAAAATGCCATTTTAAGGTCATTTTCAAGCTGTTTTAAAAAATATTTTAATTTTTTTTCACTTTTTTTTCATTTTTTTTCAATCCAAAATATTGAGTTTTTAATTAGGAAAATATCCCCCGGATCGATTAGAATTAGAAATAATAAAACTTTTTTCATAAATCATCGGTTTTTGATTTAGACTCTTGAAATCTACATTACTTTAAATTAAATTTTAATATATTAACTGACAGTCTTAAAATTTCAGATTGTTGTTTATTTCAAAATTTTGAGCTCAATTTGTATCCTATTAACCACAAATAAAAACTCAAAACATGATCTTACTAGCAGCACAAATCGCTAATAATACACCAAACGAAAGTCCGTTGATGATTATTGGAGTTACCGCTTGTATCATTTCCATCGTTTTATTACTTTGGAAAAATGAAGCAAAAACTACGATCTAAAATATAAGCTTAGCCATATTTTACAAAGCAACCTTTGGGTTGCTTTTTTTTTGTTCTTCCTATAATATTTAAAAGAAATATCCCATATTCTACTTAAGTTAGAATAATGAAATGGATTTTGAAGCCTTTGCAATTTGTCTATTGTATTTACGCACTTTTAATTTTTGTTCTACTTACATTTATAGCATTTCCTTTTGTAATGTTGTCGCTGTCTTTTGGTAAGGTAAAAGGAGGTAATATCATTTATCAGATTTGTAAAACCTGGGCTTGGATTTGGTATTTGTTTATTGGCATTCGTCATCAGGAGATATTTGAATCAGAACATAATATCAATCAGCAATACATTTTTGTGGGCAATCATTCGTCTTATATCGACATTCCGCCCATTGTATTAATTGCACATCAACCAATTCGAGTGCTGGGCAAATATGAAATGGTGAAAATCCCTGTATTTGGGTTGATTTATCGTGCTGCTGTGATACTTGTAGATCGAAGTAATCCGGAAACGAGGTCAAAAAGCGTTAGAGCACTTAAAGCTGCGATCAAAAACAATATTTCTATTTTTATTTTTCCAGAGGGAACTTTTAATGAATCTGCGAATCCCCTTAAATCGTTTTTTGACGGCGCATTCAGAATTGCTATAGAAACCCAAACTCCAATTAAACCCGTATTGCTGGTTGACACAATAGATAGATTACATTTTAAATCCATCTTTTCACTAACCCCTGGTAAAAACAGAGTGGTATATCTTAAAGAAGTTCCTGTAACAGGTTTAGGGATCTCAGATATTCCAGCACTTAGAGAACATGTATTTGAATTGATGGATGCGGGTTTAAGAAGGTATCGCAGTTATTCTTTTTGATTGTTTAAAGCTACTTAACTTAGCCTTCTAATTTTCATGGCAACAAATCCTTCATTTACGGCACTTTCTGCATTTCCTATTAATGAGGCAATGATGTTTGCTGAAGTAATTATACCATTAGCATTACCCAAGAATTATACTTGGTCAGTTCCATTCGACTTGCAAAAACGTATTCAACCTGGAATAAGAGTAGAAGTTATTCTTGGCAAACACAAAAAATACGCAGGAATTGTAAAAAGGATTTTTTCTGAACCGCCGGTAGGTTTTTCACCGAAGCCTTTATTGAATATATTAGATGAAGACCCACTTGTGAATCCTCAACAATTAGCTTTATGGGATTGGATTGCAAAATATTATTTGTGTAGTGAAGGCGAAGTAATGCAGGCTGCTGTTCCTGCGAATTTAAAATTATCCAGTGAGAGTATTTTAATTTGGAATGAAGAACTGGATGAATCATACAGTGATTTAAATGATGAAGAATTTATTGTTGCAGAAGCCTTAGAATTAAAGAAAGAATTAAGACTGAGTGAAGTGCAACAATTATTGGATAGTTCACATGTCTATCCCATTATCAAAAAATTAATCGATAGAAAAATTTGTTATGTCTGGGAAGAATTGATAGAAAAATATCAGGAGAAAAAGCAAATCTATATTTTATTGCATTCCAATTATAGTAGTGAAGAAAAATTGGCAGCGCTTTTAAATAACTGGGGGAAGGCTCCGAAACAAATGGAATTACTCCTATCCTATTTATATCTCTCAAAAACAGAAGGAGAAGTAATTCAATCAACACTCTTAAAAAAATCGAATGCAACTGCTGCACAATTAAAGGGCTTAGTTGATAAAGGAATTTTATTGGTACAAAAAAGAAGTGTTTCCAGAATTGCTGCATATACAAAAGAGATTGATATCAATATCCAACTTTCTCCCGCCCAGACTCTTGCATTAAAAAATATTAAAGAAGTATTTCTATTAAAACAAGTTTGTTTACTCCACGGAGTTACTGCAAGTGGGAAGACTCAACTATATATTCAATTGATTGAGGAATATATTAATCAGGGCAAACAGGTTCTTTATCTACTTCCTGAGATTGCCCTTACGTCACAAATAATTCGACGACTCCAATTACATTTCGGCAACAAAATTGGTATTTATCATTCTAAATTCAATGCAAACGAAAGAGTTGAAATTTGGAATAAAATTAAAACGGGTGAAATGAAAGCGGTATTAGGCGCCAGATCCTCACTCCTATTACCATTTATCGATTTAGGTTTAATCATTGCGGATGAAGAACACGATCCTTCTTATAAACAACAGGATCCTGCACCCAGATATCATGCTCGGGATAGCGCTATATATTATGCAGGTTTATTTCAAGCTAAAGTATTATTAGGTAGTGCTACACCTAGTATTGAAACATATTTTAACTGTCAACAAAAAAAATATGGCCTGGTAACTTTATCAGAAAGATTTGGAAATGCTGAGTTACCTAAGATGGAATTAGCAGATTTTAAAAATCGAGTGGAAACTGCAAATGGAATGACCGTGTTTACAGATGCACTGCTCAAAAGCATGGAAAAAACATTACAAGAAAACAAACAAATCATACTATTTCAAAACCGCAGAGGATATTCTCCATACTTGCTTTGCGATACATGTGGGTGGATCCCTCATTGTGAACATTGTGACGTTACACTTACATATCACAAATCAAAGCATAAACTATCTTGCCATTATTGCGGTAGCACTTATCCCGTTGTTTTAACTTGTGCGGCATGTGGAAGTCACCATTTTATTCAGAAAAATTTTGGCACAGAAAAGATTGAAGAACAGGTTTTAGAAATATTTCCCGATGCAAGAGTAGCACGTATGGATTATGATAGTGTAAAAGGGAAAAATGCTCATGATGCTCTTATTAAACAATTCGAACAACAACGCATTGATATTTTGGTAGGCACTCAAATGGTAGTGAAGGGACTTGATTTTGAACATGTAAATTTAGTAGGGATAATAGATGCAGATGGCATTTTAAACTTCACTGATTTTAGAGTAAATGAAAGAGCCTTTCAATTGATGGAGCAAGTAAGTGGAAGAGCTGGGAGGAAAAATGCGGATGGAAAAGTAATTGTTCAAGTAAGTAATTTGCGGCACCCGATTTTGAATTTTGTAAAAGCCCATGACTATCATCAACTATATATTTTCGAGATTGACAATCGTAAACAGTTTGGATATCCACCTTTTACAAGATTAATAAGAATTAATTTCAAACACAAGGAAAAACATATTGCAGAAGAAGCTGCAAATATATTTTCAAATGGGATAAAATCGCAGTTTGGTAATTATATAATGGGACCCTCACAACCTGTTGTTGATAGAATTCGAAATCAATATATCTGGGAGATACTTTTGAAATTACCGAAAGACAATCGTCTTATTCATCAAAGTAAAATAGCAATACAACAACAATCATTGATTTTGCAAACACATAAGCGATACAGATCTGTTCATATTATTACGGATGTAGATCCAAACTAATTCATTATACTTATTTTTAGGAAGATGCACTTACTAAATAATATATCACTCAAAAAATACAACAGCTTTGGCATTGAAACCATTGCAAGAAATTTTACCATCATTCAAAGTAAAGATGACCTCATTGACACTGTAAAACAATTTCATGACCAAATTTTGCAATCGCATTTTGTATTAGGTGGGGGCAGTAATATTTTATTTACTAAACCCTTGTTGGATAGCTTCGTATTGAAGAATGAAATAAAGGGAATTCAATTAATTCGAGAAGACGAACTTTATTATTATGTGGAGGTTGCAGCAGGTGAAAATTGGCACCAGTTTGTGTTATATTGTATTAAACAAGGCTGGGCAGGAGTAGAAAATTTGAGCTTAATTCCTGGTACAGTTGGAGCATCTCCAATTCAAAATATTGGCGCTTATGGAGTAGAAGTTAAAGACCTTATTGAATCTGTAGAAGCTTATCATATTGCCGATCAATCCATGCAGGTTTTTACCAATACTGATTGTGCATTTGATTACAGGGATAGTGTTTTTAAAACCAGATGGAAAAATCAATTTGTAATTACTAAAATACTGTTTCGATTCACTAAAAATCCAATTTTTAAAACAAGTTATGGAGCTATCGAGACGGCATTGAACGAAATGGGGGTTAAAGAGCTTAGTATTCAATCAGTATCAGATGCAATCATTAAAATACGTTCCAGTAAATTACCGGATCCCTACATTATCGGCAATGCAGGTAGCTTCTTTAAAAACCCAAGTATCACTAAGGATCTATTTGAAAAAATAAAAGTGACACACCCCGAACTTACAGGTTACAAGAATAAAGATGGCTCCATTAAAATTGCTGCGGGATGGTTAATAGAAAAAGCGGGTTGGAAAGGATATCGAGAAGGAGATGCTGGTTGTCATTCTTTGCAGGCATTAGTTTTAATTAACTATGGAAATGCCACTGGTTCAGAGATCTTTGCTTTATCTGAAAAAATAATCGATTCGATACGAAACAAATTTAATATCCAGCTGGAAAGAGAAGTCAATATTTTATAGCATTATGGCCTTTTCAACAAAAAAGCCCGTTGCGATTACTCGTAACGGGCTTTTTATTATTTCGAATTCAGATTAATTCTCCTGTACTTTAAATTCAACGCGTCTGTTTGCTTTTTGACCTTCTTTGGTTTTGTTATCAGCAATTGGTTTACTGCTACCAAATCCTGTTGCTGTTAATCTATCAGCAGCAATACCTTTTCCTACTAAGTAAGACTTTACAGAAAATGCACGATCTAATGATAATTTATCATTCAATTTAGCACTGCCGGTACTTGAAGTATGGCCTTCAACATACAATTTCAATTGAGGATTTTCTGTCAAAACTTTCACACCTTTATCTAATTCAGTTTTAGAAACTTTTGTCAGTGCAGTACTACCGTTTGCAAAATTAATATCACCAGCCTTGAAATTCAATGAAGGGCAACCGAAAAGTTCAGGTGTACCTTTTACATGAGGACATTTATCTTCTTCATCATTAATGCCATCACCATCTGTATCAGGAATTGGACATCCTTGATAGCGAGCAACACCAGCTACAGTAGGGCATTTGTCTTCTTCATCGTTAATACCATCTTTATCAGTATCAGGGATTGGACATCCTTCATATTTAGCAAGACCTTTTACGGTAGGACATTTATCATTATCATCGTTGATACCATCACCATCTGTATCAGGTACAGGACAACCCTGGTATTTAGCAACACCCGGAACGGTAGGACATTTGTCGTTAGGGTCAATAATACCATCCCCATCTGTATCAGCTGGAGGAGGTGGTGGAGGCGGCGGAGCAACAACTACAACCGGTGCTTTCTTCTCTTTTAAAGAAGTAGAAAATCCAAGAGAATAGTTTAAATGATTCGTAGCAAAAGAGGAAACCTGACTACGATAATT
>JBAXHC010000134.1:0-6965 GCA_037139075.1 Bacteroidota bacterium | reverse complement strand
CTTTGCCCCGTGAAAGGGGGCTGTCCTAACCGATAGACGAACCGGCCATTTTTATAATGGGTTGCAAAAATAGGGGTGGAGGGGCTTTCTGCCAAAACTTTTTACCCTTTTTTTGCTTTTTTTCTACCTGTCCATAGAAATAATAGAGATTTCACATTCTTTTTTTTGTACAATTCGTTAACTTCGCCACTCTTTAAAAATATTTATCATTTAAATCACAAGTTCATGAGTACAGTTAAAGTCGCTATCAATGGTTTCGGACGTATCGGTCGTCTTGTTTATCGTCAGATCTACAATATGGAGGGAATTGAAATTGTTGCCATTAATGACTTAACCAGTCCAGCTGTTTTGGCACATCTTTTAAAATATGATAGTGCACAGGGTCGTTTCGACGCTACAGTTACTGCTACAGCGGATTCTATCATTGTAAATGGAGAATCTGTTAAGATATATGCTCAAAGAGATCCCGCACAAATTCCTTGGGGTGCTCATAATGTTGACGTAGTTATTGAATCTACTGGATTCTTTACCGATAAAGAAAAAGCGCAAGCGCATATTACCGCTGGTGCTAAGCGTGTTGTTATTTCTGCTCCTGCTACAGGCGAAATGAAAACCGTTGTGTTCAACGTGAATCACGATATTATTGATGGTTCTGAAACTATTATCTCCGGTGCTTCATGTACTACTAACTGTTTAGCTCCAATGGCTAAAACTTTGAACGATTCTTTTGGTATCGTTTCTGGTATCATGACAACTATCCACGCTTATACAAACGATCAGAACACTTTAGATGCACCGCATCCTAAGGGTGATTTACGTAGAGCTAGAGCTGCTGCTCAGAACATCGTTCCAAACAGCACTGGTGCCGCTAAAGCAATTGGTTTAGTATTACCTGAATTAAAAGGTAAATTAGATGGTAGCGCTCAGCGTGTTCCGGTTATTACTGGTTCTTTAACTGAATTAACTACTATCCTTACTAAAAAAGTAACCGTAGAAGAAATCAATGCAGCTATGAAAGCAGCTAGCAACGAAAGCTTCGGTTATACAGAAGACGAAATCGTTAGTACCGATGTTATCGGAACGCATTTTGGTTCTTTGTTCGATGCTACTCAAACTAAAGTGTTAACTGTTGGTGATACCCAATTGGTTAAAACTGTAAGCTGGTATGACAATGAAATGAGCTATGTATCTCAGTTGGTTCGTACAGTGAAGTTCTTCGCTGGAAAGATTAAATAAGTTATAGCTAATCATATTTTAAAAACCGCAGAGACAATTGCGCTGAGTTCTTTTTCTCTGCGTGGTTGCGACCCTGCGGTTTTTCAATTTTTAAAATATTCATCATGAGTAAATTCTCTGAACACAATTTTAAAGGACAGAAAGCACTGGTACGTGTTGATTTCAACGTGCCTTTAAATGCAGAATACGTTATTACAGACGATAACCGTATGCGTGCTACTATCCCAACTATTAAAAAAATATTGGCGGATGGTGGAAGCGTGATTTTGATGAGCCATTTCGGTCGTCCGAAAGATGGCCCTACAGAAAAATATTCTTTAAAACATTTAGTATTTCATTTAGTGAAGTTGTTAGATGGTGCTACAGTAAAATTTGCAGACGATTGTATCGGTGCAAGTGCTACAGAATTATCTTCATCACTACAACCTGGTGAAGTGCTTTTACTGGAAAACTTACGTTTCTATAAAGAAGAAGAAAAAGGGGATGTAGCTTTTGCAGAAAAACTGAGCAAATTAGGCGATCTCTATGTAAATGATGCATTCGGAACCGCTCACCGTGCACATGCTTCCACTGCAGTAATTGCACAATTCTTCCCTGGTGATAGAAAAATGTTTGGTCTTGTGATGGAAGGCGAAGTTGCTAGCGCAGAAAAAGTAATGCACCAAAGCGAAAAGCCTTTCACCGCTATTATTGGCGGAGCAAAAGTTTCTGATAAAATTTTGATCATCGAAAATTTATTAGAAAGAGCCACTGACATCATTATCGGTGGTGGAATGGCTTACACTTTTATGAAAGCGGAAGGTGGAAAAATCGGTAACTCTTTATGTGAAAACGATCGTATTGATACTGCTCTTGAAATATTGAAAAAAGCAGAAGCAAAAGCTGTGAATATTCACTTGCCTGCTGATTCTATTATTGCAGACGCATTCTCTGCAACTGCTCATACAGCTGATGCACCTAGCTTTAACATCCCAGATGGCTGGATGGGCTTGGATATCGGACCAAATGCTGCAGAACAATTCAGTAACGTAATCAAACAATCGAAGACCATTCTTTGGAACGGACCAATGGGCGTTTTTGAAATGGAAAAATTCCAGCACGGAACTAAAGCAATTGCAATAGCAGTGGCTGCAGCTACTAAAAATGGCGCTTTCTCTTTAGTAGGCGGTGGTGATAGTGTTGCTGCTGTGAATCAATTCGGATTTCATGATCAAGTAAGCTATGTATCTACTGGTGGAGGCGCCATGCTCGAATACTTTGAAGGAAAATCACTTCCAGGTATTGATGCCATTAATAAATAGTCGAATAGTATTCTATATTAAAGACTGTCCAACTGGGCAGTCTTTTTTTTTCTACATAAACGGTAACATATTCGGCACTCATCCGTAATATATTGCAATCAGAATTACATGAGATCTATACTAATAATATTATTGAGTGTTGTTGCTATAACAAACCTCCAGGCACAATCAAGTATTTCAGGAAAAATAGGGGATGAAAAGCAGCATTTACTGAAATCATTTACTGTTTTGCTTTTAAAGAAGTCTGATTCAACATTAGTTAAATCAACACTTACCAATGAATCTGCGCTCTACTCATTTAAAGAAATTGCAAATGGCAATTACCTGATTCTGGTAAATGGAATGAGTTATCAAAAAAATTATACCCCAGTTATCGTAAATGGTAAAGATCAAACAGTAGCCAATATTATTCTAAAAGTGGATGCTGTGAATCTGGGAGAAGTAACTGTAACCGCAAGAAAACCATTTTTAGAACAACGTGCCGATAAGTTAGTGGTGAATGTGGAAGGAAGTGCTACGGCTGCAGGTTCAACTGCATTAGAAGTATTGCAAAAAGTGCCGGGTGTAATCGTAAGAAACGAACAAGTAACCCTCGCAGGAAAGAGTAGTGTAAATATTATGATCAATGGGAAAAGCTCGCAGTACACCGATATCAATCAGGTATTGGCTACCACTGCTGCTTCTAATATCGAGAAGATCGAATTGATCAGTAACCCCGGTGCAAGATATGATGCAGCAGGTGGTGCCATCATAAACATCATTCTAAAAAAGAATGCTGATCTGGGAACCAATGGTACCGTTTCAATGTCTGGTTCAATGGGTTTGTATAACAAAGATGGCACACCCATCGATCGAAATTTTTATCGACTTACACCTTATGTTTCCATCAATAATCGAAAAGGAAAAGTAAATGTGTATGGAAATATCAATTTATTTCATCGTAATCTTTTTAGCAATGAAGAGTTCGAAAGAGTAATTCCACCCAGTCGCTTTTTACAAACCAAGTATAATCCCAATAATCGAAATAGTACTAGTTATAGGGCAGGCGTAGATTACTATGCAGACGATAAAAATACATTCGGAATTTTATATCGCGGATATGCTTTAGGCAGTATTGAAGAAGCCGTAAATAACACGCAAGAATTCAATTCAAGTTCTGGCATATTACAAAGCACTTTTCAAACTCTGAACAATAATCATATTAAACGTGTGAATCAGGCTGGGAATGTGAACTGGAAACATAGTTTTGATACTACAGGTAAAGAATTGAATGTTGACCTCGATTACTCGAATTATCAAATGAATAATACCAATGATATTAAAAACATTTTATCCAATGGTAATTATACAATCAGCACACAAAGCATCAATAACCCGGTTCATTTTGCAGTTGGTAAAATTGATTATACACATCCGATTGATAAAGACACAAAATTTGAAATAGGATCAAAATTGAGTTTTGCAACGATTGATAATTCTATTGTTTTCAAAAATGGAGATGTTGTTGATCCTAAGCGAAGTACTAATTTTCAGTACAAAGAAAATATCAATGCCATCTATTCAAGTTTCATCAAAAAAATGGGTGGATGGGAGTTCAATGCCGGGTTGCGTGTAGAACAAACTATTGCAACTGGTGAAAGTGAACAGGTAGAAGTGTTGAATAGAAATTATACCAAACTGTTCCCATCATTTTTTGTCACCAGAAAATTAGATAAGAATCTTTCCACTGTTTTTCAATATAGCAAAAGGGTGAATCGGCCAAGCTATCAGCAACAAAACCCTTTTATTGAATATGCAGATTCATTAACTTATTCCAAAGGCAATCCCCTGATCAATCCAGAAATAATGGATGCCTATAAAATAGGATTGACATTTCAAAACCAGCCTTTTTTCTCTGTCAGTTATAATAAAACAAATGATGTGATTTTCAACTCTGCTCCTAAGCAGGATGGTAACCAAACATATGTTACCCCTGAAAACCTGGGAATCTATGAGAATATCACTTTTGAACTAAACTTTCCACTCAATTTCGGAAAAAAAATCAGTGGATATGGTGGAAATCAATTGATCTTAAACCATTATAAGGCAGATTATTTAGGAGGTATTTACGACAATAAAAAATGGAATTGGCAGGCATACTGGCAGGTAGCTTACAAACCCACACCCGTATGGAATTTTGAGGTTTCTGGCTTTTATACCACTAAACTTTTAGAAGAATTTCTAATGGTGAATCCACTTGGTTCTCTGAATTTCGCTATTCAAAAATCATTCTGGGATAAAAAAGGCAAATTAACGCTCAACTTTAATGATATCCTGCTTTCTCAAAAATCTACTGCCATGATCGATTACCAATATATTAATATTAAGGTCAAATCCATGGAAGAAACGCGCAATGTACGCCTTGCATTTACCTATAGTTTTGGTAACCAAAAGTTAAAAGCAGCCAGAAACCGTCAGTCTGCATCCGACGCAGAGTCAAACCGGGTGAAATCCAATTAAATGTGTTTAGTCTAACTCGTTTGTCTGCCATTATTGCTATCTTTTTCTAATGGCACTTATTTTGTAATATTATTATAGGTATTGCGACAAACATTTAAATTACACTTAAATTAAAATTTGTATGAGCACAAAAAACATCACGCTGATCGTTATCGCCGGATTAATATTAATACTTGGTTGGTCAGGCTGCAATGGATACAACGGTTTGGTTCAACAGGATGAAACTGTTAAAAATGCATGGAATAATGTACAATCTGATTATCAGCGTCGTGCTGATCTGATTCCTAATTTGGTTAGCACTGTAAAGGGAGAAGCTAATTTTGAGCAAAAAACGCTTACTGATGTGATACAAGCAAGAGCTAGTGCATCACAAATTAAGTTGCAGGCAAATGACCTGACTCCAGAAAAAATTCAACAGTTCCAGGCTGCACAAGGTCAGTTATCTCAAGCTTTGGGTAAATTGATGGTTCTTACAGAGAACTATCCAAACTTAAAAGCTAATGAAGCTTTCCGTGGTTTGCAAGCACAATTGGAAGGAACTGAAAATAGGATCAAAGTTTCACGTAATGATTTCAACTCAGCAGTGGCTGCTTATAATATCAAAGCGCGTTCTTTCCCAATGAATATTCTTGCTGGATTAACTGGCTTCAAGCAAAAAGAAGGATTCACAGCAGCAGTTGGTTCAGAGAAAGCACCTGAAGTAAAATTCTAAACCCAATTCATGTTTTCTTTATTTTCAAAAAAAGCAATCAGTTATTTTTCTGCGGCAGAGCAGGATCTGATCGTACAAGCGATTAGGGAAGCTGAATTAAGCACAAGTGGTGAGGTACGTGTGTACATTGAAAGTCGGTGCACTTATATTGATCCAGTTCGAAGAGCTAAAGAAATTTTCGGAAATCTGAAGATGCACGAAACAGCAGCCCGAAATGCGGCACTGGTTTATGTAGCCATGAAAGATCGACAGCTTGCTGTATTTGGAGATGAGGGAATTCATCAGAAAGTAGGAGATTCCTTCTGGAATGCAGAGGTGAAAAATATGCTTTCGCATTTCAATAAACAAGATTATGCAAGTGGTATCGCTGGCGTAGTAAGATCTATTGGTAAGGCATTGGAAACACATTTTCCTTATGATGCACATACCGATAAAAATGAACTACCCGACGAAATCGTATTTGGTAAATAAATAGTAGGAGTGTAACATTTTACACTCCTACTTTATACTACAGCATGAAGCAATTCTTAATTATACTAGTTAGCTTTTTTACCGTTTCTCTGGTATCGGCGCAGAATATTTTGCCAAAACCGAATCCGCCCAGGTTGGTGACGGATATGGCTAATGTGTTATCTCAACAACAAAAAGATTTTCTTGAAAGAAAATTAGTAGCAATTGATGATAGTAGTTCTAATCAAATTGCAGTTGTACTCATTAAAACTTTAAACGATTATCCCATTGAGGAATATTCCACAAAATTATTTCGTGATTGGGGAATCGGTAATAAAAAAACAAATAACGGAATTCTTTTAATTGCAGCCATTGACGATCATAAAGTTCGTATCGAAGTCGGCTACGGTTTAGAAGGTGCTATTCCCGATATAACGGTAGCGAGTATTATCCGAAATGATATTGCTCCTAATTTTAAAGCAGGAGATTATTTTAATGGGATCGATGTAGCAACAACCTCAATTGCCAAAGCAGCAGTAGGAGAATATAAAGTTGCGCGACAAAAAGAAGCAAAAGGAAAAGGTGGCTCAGGCATCTTTACATTTATCATCATTTTAATTATTGTGGTGGTAATAGTTTCATCAAGCCGTGGTGGACCCGGTGGAGGAATGATGAGTAGAAGAGGAGTAGGCGGATTGGCAGAAACTTTATTCTGGACTTCATTACTATCTGGCGGTGGACGAGGTGGCGGTGGCGGCGGCTGGGGT
>JBAXHC010000133.1:0-6992 GCA_037139075.1 Bacteroidota bacterium | reverse complement strand
ATAGCTATTGATCAGAAAAATATCATTTATGTGGCAGACCGACAAAACAACAGAATACAATTATTTGATACCAATGGTAATTTCATAAAGGAATTAAAAAATGATGAGCAGGTTGAAGAACTGCCTTCCATTGCTATCGATAAAGCAAACCATCTCTTTGCTGTCGACTACGATCCAACAAAAAATAATGATAGCACCACAAAGGGTTCAACTATTTTTGTGTTCGATCTTTCCCATCAAGTCAAATATCACTTTGGAGCAAGTGGATCAAGTAACAGAATCACTTCCTGGTTCCATGACATAGCAATTGATAGCAAAGGCAACATTTACGTTGGTGACATCACTGGATTAAAGGTGTTAAAATTTAAACTTAAAAAATAACTTTATACAATATAATTTAATCTGAATGATAGCAAATAACTATCCCTCCATAATTTTGCTCTGGTAATACCAAAAAAGTTTCAAAATATGCAATCTAATCTGTGATTAATTCAACTATTTTTTTAAATTGTATAACTCGAACTAGCTTATAAGATGGAACTTTATGTAATAAAAAAAATAAGAACATTTTATGTGTTTTTCAGCAACCGCAAGTTTTGGTGCAAGTATGATGCTTGCTGGTATAGGGTCAGTATCTATTATTAAGGCGAAGACCCCTTCGCTTAGAGTATTGGCGTTCATACCTTTCATTTTTTCAATCCAACAATTCACAGAAGGATGGGTATGGTTATCCCTCACTAAAGAAAACTTTATTTCCTGGAAGTTGCCTTGTACCTATATATTTTTATTTTTTGCAGAGGTTATGTGGCCGATAGGAATATCTTTTTCAATGATGCTTTTTGAAAAAAAAGAAAAACGAAAAAATATATTGCGAGTTATATTTTATGGAAGTATCGGACTTTCTGCTGTATTAGCGTATTCACTATTTTATTATACTGCTGATGTTAAAGTGATAGGAAATCATGTAATGTATTCTGTAAATACCCCAGATAATTTTAAATCAATTACCAACGTATTCTATTTTATTACTGCAGTGCTTCCTCCTTTTCTTTCTACAGTAAAAAAAGCTTGGTTGATAGGAATAGCTTTAATTGTGTCTTATTTGATAGCTAAAATATTTTTTGAAGATTATATCATTTCAATTTGGTGTTACTTTGCTACCATCATCAGTGCAATAATTCTTTGGATAATATTGGAAAATAAAAATAATCACCATATTTATTCAAATGTTCATATTTAAATAGATACAGTCGCATGAAAATAATATTAATATTCGCTTTCTTAATTGTTGCTTTAATTATCGTATTTCAAATATATTTAGTGATGTCTACAGGTAAAACAGAAACACAAATTTATAAAACACTCTTTTCAAAAGATAAACTTGAAATCCGCTTTTATCCTTCTGTTACCATGGCTTCGATTACATCCTCAGCTAAAACCTATAAAGAGCTTGCTAGCCCGGGATTTAGAAAATTGGCAGGATATATTTTTGGAGGAAACGATGGCGGAAAAAGTATTGCAATGACTTCGCCCGTTCATATGGATATCAATGATTCTGCATCTACAATGAGCTTTGTTATGCCTTCGGCTTTCAATGCTCAAAATTTACCTAAACCCAATGATGCCAAAGTAATAATACAAACCGTTCCTGATGAAACAGTAGCAGCTATTCAGTTCGGAGGCTATGCTTCGGATGAAGATATTAAACAGAATACTCAAAGACTTATAAATCTATTGATTGAAAATAAAATAGAGTATTTCGGAAACTTTCGCTTTTTAGGTTACAATGCTCCTTACCAGTTTATTAATCGAAAAAATGAAATTATTGTTAATGTTATCTGGCAAAGAACCAACTAATTACTATTCTAATTTTTTAGGAATGTATTGTATTTATTAAACGATACATTCGCGTACTATTTAATTATTTCAAAATCACAATCATGAGTATACTTTCCATGCCCAGTTCAAGCCCAAGGCAAAACCTAACACAAGACTTTGGTTTAGGTAAAATTTCAATCAATTATTCTCGTCCATTAATCAAAGGAAGAACCGTATTCAGCGAAAACAGTATTTTGGCTCCCTTTGGTAAATTATGGCGCTTTGGTGCAGACGCAGCCACACAGATAAATTTCACAGATGATGTAGAGATTGAGGGCCAAAAAGTTCAGGCTGGTACTTATTTGGTATTCGCGATACCTCAGGAAACAAAATGGAAAATTATTTTAAATACAGATATTGCTGCTGGCCTTAGAGGCTATGATCCTGCAAAGAACATATTGGAAGTAGAAGTTCCAGTTCAAAATACAAATACATTTTCTGAAACTTTCACCATTCAGTTACATAGCTTTGGGTACGAAACTTGTATTTTAGAAGTTATTTGGGCGAATGTATCTGTTTCAATAAAAATCGGAACACATATTGTAGCAAGACTTAAAGAAAGCTTCGACGAACAAATGCAAGGTGAGAAAAAGCCATATTTTCAGGCTGCTATCTTTAATTTAATGTTGGCTGGTGATCTTGCCAAAGCCCTGGAATATATTGATATAGCTTTAGCGGAAGTGCCAGGTGCTTATTATATGCATTTTGTAAAAGCGAATATCGAAAAGTTATCAGGCAATTCAGAAGCTGCGAAGAAAACTGCTGAACAATGTTTTGAAGCTGCCGTTGCCGCAGGTAGTAATGATTACCAAAGATTAGCTAAAGATTTCATTTCCAGAAATTAATACCAAATATCTCGTTTTATATATCCCATGTTAGTTATCCAACTGGCATGGGTTTTTTGTTGCCAGTTATCCTTGATTTTGGGCTTTTATGCAAATGGTATGATATACATAAATAATATCCTTAATTTAACGAGTAATTTAATTCGGCTCCCATCATTATAAACAACTTATTAAATGAAAAAAAATCATCTTTTTACATGCCTTGGCCTTTTAATAGGAATTTCAGTATCAGCACAGATTGATGCTGGACTTTTCCGTTTTCCAGATGTATCTAAAACAAAGATTGTTTTTACATATGCTAACGATCTTTGGTTGGTACCTAAAGAAGGCGGATTAGCAATTAAATTAAGTTCAACTCCCGGAGTCGAATCCAATACTAAGTTTTCTCCTGATGGAAATACCATTGCTTTTAATGCTGCTTATGATGGCAATCGAGATGTTTACACAATGCCTATAACTGGTGGTGTACCTCAAAGAATTACTGCTCACGGTTATAATGATCGGGTAGTGGATTGGAGCAATGATGGAAAACAAATTTTATTTGCTTCCTCCCGCGAAAGTGGTAAACAAAGGTTTAATCAATTTTATTTGGTTCCTGCCACAGGTGGTATTGAAACAAAGTTGCCCTTGGCATATGCCGAATATGGAAGTTACTCTCCTGATGGAAAACAAATGGCAGTTGTTGTAATGACAGAAGTAGGCCGTAACTGGAAACGTTATCGTGGTGGTACTAATGGCGATATTCGGATCTATGATTTTGCAAAACAAAGTGAAGTAAATATTAGTAGCAATAGTGATGCTGGTGATGAACTTCCAATGTGGCACGAGCAATCTATTTATTTTCTAAGCGATCGTGGTCCGGAAATGCGAATGAATATCTGGAAGTATGACACGCAGAAAAAATCATTTGAGCAACTCACAAAATTTACTGATTATGATGTTCATTACCCCTCACAAGGTCCAGATGATATAGTTTTTGAAGCTGGTGGCAAATTATTTCTTTTCCCTTTTGCTACACATGAACCCAGGGAAGTAAAAGTTACCCTGGTAAGTGATAAATCACTCTTAAAATCAAAAAATGTATCTGCTGCAGAATTAGCTCAGCATTATGCAATTAGTAACGATGGGAAAAGAGTGTTAGTGGAAGCCCGAGGAGATATTTTTAATGTACCTGCTGAAAATGGGTTTGTGAAAAATATCACCATGACCCAAGGTGTAGCAGAACGTTATCCTTCATGGTCGCCCGATGGAAGAACCATCGCTTATTGGAGTGATAAAAGCGGTGAATACGAACTATGGTTTATGGAACTCGGGAATGGAAATTCTGCAAGAAAAATTACCAATTATGGGGCTGGTTACCGCTATGGGATTTCATTTTCACCAAATAGCAAACAACTTGCTTTTATTGATAAAGCAGGCAAAATAAAATTATTTGATATCGCATCAGGTAACACCACCGATATAGATCAAGGTCTTTACTTTTCGCATGGGAATATGGAAGGATTTACTTTTAGTTGGTCGGCCGATAGTAGATGGTTGGCATATAGTCGGGATTTAGAAAATCTGCACAATGCCGTTTTTGTTTTCGATACTAAAGAAAATAAAACAAGACAGGTTACCAATGGATATTATAGTTGCAATAATCCAGTATTTAGTGTTGATGGGAAATACCTTTTTGTGGCAACCAATCAAACTTTTCAACCTTATTATAGTGATGCAGATAATACATTTATTTATGCTAACAGCACACAACTAGCCGCTATCGGATTGCAAAAAAATACTGCTTCACTTTTATATGCAAAAAACGATACAATTGCATTGAAAGAATTGGAAAAAGCGGTTGTAAAAGAAGAGCCTAAAAAAGACAGTAAGAAGAATGAAGATAAGGCCAAGCCAGCTGAAGCTGAAAAAAAGGCAGAAGTAGCTGCAGTAGTCATCGACTTTGAAGGAATGGAAAGGCGTTTAGAATTATTGCTTTTGCCTTCGGGTAATATAAATTCTCTTGCTGCAATAAAAGGGAAATTAATTTATATGCGATATCCCAATACGGGTTCGCCTGAAGGGAAAGGTTCTATTAAATTTTACGACTTAGAAAAGCGTGAAGAAAAAACAATTATAAATGATGTTGATGGATATACATTAAGCGGGAATGATGAAAAAATGTTAGTTGCAAAAGGGGCAGCTATGGCTGTTATTTCTCCTGATGAATCTGCAAAGTTTGATAAGCCTTTACGTTTGAATGAAATGCAAATGACGATTGATCCAATGCTGGAATGGAAACAAATATTTAATGATGCATGGCGGATTGAGCGAGACTATTTTTATGATAAAAATATGCATGGGGTAGATTGGGTATTAACCAAAGAAAGGTATTTGAAAATTTTGAATGGTGCAACTACCCGAGAAGAAGTTGATTTTGTTATTGGTGAAATGATTGGGGAATTAAATTCCAGTCATACGTATCATGGTGGTGGCGATTTCGAAAAAGTAAAATCAGAACAAATTGGATATTTAGGAATCAACTGGGAAGCAGAAGGAAATTATTATAAAATTAAAAAAATTATCAAAGGTGCTATTTGGGATGCAGAAACAAGATCTCCTTTAGAGAGAACCGGAACTGATATTAAAGAAGCTGATTTTATTCTTGCTGTTAATGGTATTCCAGTTACTACTGAGAACGAACCTTATGTTGCTTTTCAAGGTCTTGCAAATAAAACGGTGGAACTTACTTATAATTCATCAGCATCTTTAGCTGGTGCTAAGACTGCAGTAGTAAAAACAATGGATGATGAATCTCGACTGCGAAATTTAGATTGGATAGAAGGGATGCGTAAACGGGTTGAAGAGGCAACAAATAGTGAAGTAGGATATATTTATGTACCAAGTACCGGGTTAGACGGACAAAGTGAACTAATGCGTCAGTTTAATGCCCAATGGAATAAAAAAGCTTTGATTATCGATGAACGTTTCAATAATGGTGGTCAAATTCCAGATCGATTCATTGAAATGCTAAATCGTACTCCTTTATCATATGTAGCTACAAGAGATGGTAAGCCCTGGCAGTTTCCTGGATACGCCAATTTTGGTCCTAAAGTAATGCTCATCAATGGATGGAGCGGGAGTGGTGGAGATGCATTCCCTGACTATTTCCGTAAGAAAAATCTGGGACCATTGATCGGTACTCGTACCTGGGGCGGACTCATTGGCATCAGTGGCTATCCTGATTTTGTGGATGGTGGTAATATTACTGCTCCATCTTTCAGACTTTATAATCCTGATGGAACATGGTTTAAGGAAGGACATGGTGTAGACCCTGATATTGATGTGCCGGAAGATTTAGGTGCTATGGCGAAGGGGATTGATCCACAATTAGAGAGAGCAATTGTGGAGATAAAAAATTTATTGAAAACAAAAGAATTCAAAGCACCTGCGGTTCCAATAGTTGAGAAACGAAATTAATGTGTTGAACTAATTGCGATTCATTTGCTAAAGCCCTCTGTAATTAATTTTTCAGGGGGCTTTTTACAGCTTGATAATATTTTAATGCTTCCGGCATTAAATTTTGTAAATTTTTAATTCTTTCTTCATCAGCTGGATGGTCACTTAAAAAGATGGGGGGCTTATCTCCACCCATCGCAGCCATTCTTTTCCAAAATGGTATGGCATCTTCCGGATTATAACCCGCCATTGCTGCAAATATTAAACCATAATGATCTGCCTCGTTTTCTTGCTTTCTGGAATTGGGTAACAATACCCCCACTTGAGCTGATGGCATATAAACCTGATTAAATATGCTTACTGTTTGAGGGTTATTACCTAATGCAATATCTCCAACGATACCAAGTCCTTGTGCCAATAATTGCTCACTCATTCTTTCTCTACCATGACCTGCCACTGCATGTGTAATTTCGTGCCCTAGTACTATCGCCAATGCTGTTTCATTTTGCGTAATAGGTAAAAGTCCAGTGTAACAAACCACTTTGCCTCCTGGCATACACCAAGCATTTACCTCTTTATTTTCTACTAAATTAAATTCCCATTGATAGCCTTTCAGTGCATTCGGCATTCCATGTTCATTATAATACTTATCAATTGCAAGTGCAATTTTATTGCCTACCCGCTTCACCATTTCCGCATCTTTTGAATTATTGGGAATCACTTTGTTTTTATTCAAAAATTCTTTGTACTGAGTTACCGCTAAGGATTGAACCTGGCTTTCCGGAACAAGCGTTAATTGGCTTCGCCCTGTGATTGTATTTCTAGAACAGG
>JBAXHC010000132.1:0-7006 GCA_037139075.1 Bacteroidota bacterium | reverse complement strand
TAGGACAGCCCCCTTTCACGGGGCAAAGACGGGTTCGATTCCCGTACCGGCTACAGACAATGCTTTAAACCCTTTCACAGCTTTGCTTTGAAAGGGTTTTTCATTTTAGTTCAATCATAGTTCAAACAATTTACTGAGGCGAGGAGGGCAATATCAAATAGCAAAATGTTTGATTTTTTTTTGATTCTTATCCGATTTTTAGAAAGAAATTGTGAATAACCCTTCTATACAGTGGAGAAACCACCGACTTTAACCCCCACTCTCTAGGGAGCCTTGACCCCCTAATACCATTTTAATTCAATCCCCAACAACCATTTGGTTTTGACCCCCATTTTAATTTGATTACTATTTTACTACAAATATTGCAAATTCAATATACCATCGATATTTTACAAGGGGTCAAGTACCGATAGTATTAATGGTACAAATCAAGTGGATTTTCCAGCCTAGACAAGACAAACGTTCACTGGAAGTCATTCATACTCCGAAGTGGTTTAGTTTATTTTATCCTCGTTCTAGGAAGTAATACTACGTTTTTAAGATATTTTTTAAACCAATTAAAGAAAATAGTTTACTTTTATTGTTAAAACGGCAGTATGCTTACCGAAAACGTAACAAAAATAAACCAACTCTTACAAACCGTTCCTCCCGGCATTGTACTGCAAGCCTCGTGGCTAACGAGTCGGGGCTACAGCCCGGAATTACAAAAGTATTACCGGAACAGCGGGTGGTTAAAAGCATGGGATACCGGAGCGATGGTACGCAGCAATGATCAACCTGGCTACGAAGGAGCCGTCTACGCGCTGCAAAACCAATCGCGGTTTTCGATACATCCTGGGGGTCGCACTGCTCTTGGATTACTGGGTAAGGCACATTACCTTGAATTAAAAGCTTCACAAATATGGTTATTCGGCGGAGAAAAGGAAAGTTTACCAGCATGGTTCCGCAACCACCCTTGGCCGCAGAAAATAAAATATAAAGCCACTTCTTTCCTGCCACCCGAAAAAGGGTTAACTGACCTGGCGTTATCCGGCTTCTCAATAAAAGTTTCCGGCGCCACACGGGCCATAATGGAATGTCTGTACCTAGCTCCTGAAAAATTTGACTTAAGTGAATGTTTTGAACTAATGGAAAACCTGAACGACCTCCGGCCACTAGAGGTTCAAGCGCTTCTAGAAGCATGTACTTCCGTAAAGGTAAAACGGCTGTTCCTGTACATGGCTGAAAAACTGAATCACAGTTGGTTCAGATACATAAACCTTAAGAACATAAATCTAGGCAAAGGAAAAAGAAGCTTAGTTCAGGGTGGAACATATATACCAAAATACCAGATAACTGTACCGCCAACACTCGCTAAGAATGAACAATAAAACATATAACAAGCAGGCAACACTGTTGATCAGTATGATCCCTGAAATTGCATCGGACCAGCGGTTCGCATTGCATGGAGGAACCGCCATCAACTTGTTTGTTCGGGATATGCCACGGATTTCGGTCGACATCGACCTTACCTACACCCCTTTTGAAGACCGTGAGACTTCATTCCGTAATATTTCGCAAGCACTGGTGGAAATGCGTGCCCGGATTGAAAAACGTTTCCCAAGGATCAGAATTGAGCACAAAGAGGATGCGCTCAAACTGCTGGTTGCAAATAAAGACGCAATGATCAAAATAGAAGTAAGCCAGATCGTAAGGGGTCTGCTTGGGCCGGTCACTGAAAAACCGCTTTGCGATAAGGCGCAAACACAGTTCGAGGTGTTCTGCGCAATCAATGTGGTACCAAATGGACAATTGTACGGCGGAAAAGTATGCGCTGCAATGGACAGGCAGCATCCACGCGATATATTTGATGTGAAACATTTGATGCAAAACGAAGGCTTCACGCAGGCAATAAAGGAAGGCTTTTTCTTTCGTTTACTTAGTTCCGAACGTTCCGTGCAAGATGTATTGTTTCCCAACCTGCAGGATCAGCGACAAGCAATGGAGAACCAGTTTACCGGCATGTCGGATGAGTCATTTACCTATGAGGAATACGAGCAGGTACGTGAAACAATGGTTAAAACAGTACAGAATGCTATAACGGAGGAAGACAAAGAATTTATACTTAGTGTAAAGAACGCGCAGCCGGATTGGTCGATTTATAATTTTGAAGAATTCCCTTCCATCAGGTGGAAGCAGCAGAACTTGGAAAAACTCAAAGCGAACAATCCTGCAAAACATTTGGAACTATACAATTCGCTGAAAAAAAGGTTGGACACCATGTAACCGCTTCAATGGGCTCAGTAAGCTCTTTAAAAGAAAACCATTGTCAGAACTAAAAATTGATAAAAAACTACTACAATTTCGTTCCCTATTCAAAGGCCGCGAAGATGTATTTGCGCAGCACTGGGAAAAGGGAACGAAAAGCGGTTATATGCCTGCTTATTTTTATGATCCATACCGGTACAGAACACATAAAATAAAAGGTGGTACTTTCCAGACCTATACAGATAAAACTTATTTACCGCTAACAGACGACCAGCTTGCAAAACATTTGAGCGGCAACCAGCTTATAGGATTATACCCGTTATTACATGATAATACATCATGGTTTATTGCTGCTGATTTTGATGAAAAAAACTGGGTAGCTGATAGTAAGAAATTTATTGAATGCCTTAAAGCGAAAAGTATACCAGCTTATATGGAACGATCCCGCTCAGGAAATGGTGGGCATGTATGGATATTTTTCAATTACCCTTACCCGGCCATTAAAAGCAGAAAGATCATCTTATCACTTCTAACTGAATCAGGTATTATTTCAGCCTTTGATAAAAATTCAAGCTTTGACAGGCTATTTCCAAATCAGGATACCCTTTCGGGCAAAGGGCTTGGCAACTTAATAGCATTGCCGTTTTACAAGCCTGCTTTAGATCAGGGAAACAGTTGTTTCATTGATCCACAGACAATGCTACCGTTTCCGGATCAGTGGGGTTTTCTTTCAAGTATTGAAAAAGCAAGTACAGAACTATTAGATGAGATCTATCATTCAATTTCGGATATCAGCCGGAAGAAGGCAGATGTCAATGAACTCAAGGATGATAAAAACTTAACTATTTCATTAAGCAATGTTGTAAATCTAAACCGTTTCGCCATACCACTTTCTCTCACCACTTTTCTCAAAGAAGAATTAAATTTTTCAAACACAGAATTTATCATCAAAAAGAAAACCGGAAGAAATACATTCGGAACAGAACGCTATTTCCGGTTTATAGAAGAAATTGACAAGTATATTATTTTACCAAGAGGTTTTGCTGGTAAATTATTACGGTTTTGTAAAGATACAGGCATTGCTTTTTCTTTTGAAGATCAAAGACAGAAAAAAGTATCTGCTTCATTTAACTTCCAGGCAGAATTAAAAAGCTACCAGATTCCGGCTTATGAAGCAACCCTCAAAAAAGAAATGGGGGTGATTGTTGCTCCACCGGGTTCTGGTAAAACGATTATCGGGTTGAAAATAATTGCCAACAAACAACAACCCGCATTGATAGTCGTTCACCGAAAACAATTAATGGATCAATGGATTGAAAGAATTGAAGCTTTTATGGGAATTCCACGGCAGGAAATAGGAAAGATAGGCCAGGGAAAATCAAAGATCGGTACTCGCATAACTGTTGCGACAATTCAAAGCCTAATTAAAGAAATAGAAAAAGATACCAAATTAAAAAATGCATTTGGAACCATTCTTATTGATGAATGTCAACATATTCCCGCCGAAAGCTATAGAAACACTATCCAACAATTCAATACCTATTATTTATACGGCCTCACTGCAACACCCTTTCGAAAATACAATGACGGGAAACTGATATTTATTCACCTTGGAGAGATCATTGCGGAGATTACACAACAACATACGGGAAAACATAAACAAGCTTCAATCATTATCAGAAATACCGAGCTGGATGTTCCGTTTAATTCAAAAACAGATCGATTCGAAACGTTATCAAAAATTCTGGTACATGATTCCAATCGGAATAAATTGATTTTACTAGATATCACTAATGAATTGAACCGTGGCAAAAGAGTTGTTATTCTGACTGAACGAAAAGAGCATATTGAAACTTTACAGCAATATCTAAAGCAATCGTTTGAAGTAATTACATTATGTGGGGAAGATTCTGAAAGCAATCGTGAAGCAAAATGGAAAATACTAAAGAATGGCAATTATCAGGCATTGATAACCACTGGGCAATTCTTCGGTGAAGGAACAGATCTTCACAATGCAACTTCTTTATTTCTTGTATATCCATTTTCATTTGAAGGGAAATTAATACAATACATAGGAAGAGTGCAGCGATCGGAACTTTCGCCTATAATCTATGATTACCGGGATAGTAAGATCGACTATCTCAATAAAATGTTCCTAAAACGAAATGCTTATTACAGAAAGCTAGAACATCAGATAAGTTTATTTGATGATCCAACAGAAGAAATTGTTTCTGTAGAAAAAAGTGCGACACTAACAATTGATAAGGAAATCAACGTCGCAATCGAATTGCTGGAATTTAGATATGGAAGTATTGCCTTTACATATGCTTTTTCAGAAGTGAACATGAAAATAGAATTTGAGGTACAGCATAATGATATCCGCCCTGAATTCGAAGTGCTTAAGCCCTATTTTGTAAAGTTCCTGAAGTCAAAAAATATTAAGGCGAATATTTATGCAGAAATAGAGAATAGTCAATTGGTGTCTCAATTAGCTTCTTCAGAAGATATCAAAAAAATAAACAAGCAGATTATTGAAGGAGTTCGCTTCCAATTTATCACCAAGTCACTTTTTAATCGAACGATTGAAGAAAATAAAAATGTTGTGAATCAGCAGCTTCAAACAGAGCATCCATTATATGAATCAGGAGAAGAACTGTTGGAAGACATGCTGAAACATTCCAAGTTTAAACATCACCGGCATCTCCGCTACCTAGCTGATAAACATGCGGGTCATTTAGTAAAAATTCGATTTGTTTTACAGCCCTTTTCGTTTGTATTTCTGCTAGAAGGAATAGAGCAATTTCACATTATCTTGGAAACACTTGATTCCGAAGAGGCAAGTTATCTGTGGCATTTTCCTAAAAGAGTATCTGAATTAGCTCTAAGATTGAAAGAGATAGACAACCAATTGAATATTATCCGAGAGATAGGTCGACAGGGATTTCTTAAAGCTTTGCCGGAAAATTTTAGCCGCCTTCTTCATGATTATGTAGATATCCAAAGAGGATTTATAATTTGGAAAGATATGTTAGAAGAAAGGATAGTTTAACGCATAAATGAGCAAATCCTTTTGTATAACTCTCTCTAACCCTAATGGGACAAAATGAGCATTTTTCGAACCACTTTTATAATCACGAAAAATAATAATCACTCCCATAACATATTCACTATCTATCCAATTCATACATTTTATAGTATGTGCATCGTAGCCAACAATTTCAAATCTGGCAAAAAATGGTTCGAAAGAGGTGTCGCAAGGGCTACAAAAAAAGAAGGAAAAGACTAGTGCTTTTCCTTCTTTTTTTGCCCATTTACTACAGAATTGCGGCAGTTTTCAATGAATATTTATTGTTTTTAACAAGTTTTGATGGATGGTTCGATAATTCTTGTGGTTGCCCATGAGGGATTCGAACCAGACTACAATGACGATTTTTAGTCGATATACGAAATCTACAGACGATTCTGTGTTATTGACAGCCTAATTCCGGAATCGCCTACAGATTAACAGTGCCTCATTTAATTATAGAAAAAGTGTCTTTTTTTAGGACCCCATTATACCAAATAGAATCGTATAACGACCCCATTTGTGCATCTCTAGTTAAATGCACTCTTAATGTATCATCAACACCCATTTTTAAATGAATAATATTCTTTGTGTAGTGATTAATTACATTAGTATTAATTATTCCATTAATTACAACTGTACTATTTGCCCAATCTGCAAAGTAGGCAGATTGATTGGCAATTGTTAATGGTTTTTTCATGCCATTTTGAAAGTCGTAAACATTCACACTATCCTTGATATAACCGTTCTGTCCATTTGTAAACAAATCATTACCCAAACTATCCATATAATGGATATGAACGGCAGAAAAAAAGTCACCTGCTCCTTTCCTACAAGATGGGAATAGTACTAAAGACAAGATAAGTATACTGTATAATGCTCTCATGCTTCAATTATTTAGGGATGAATATTGTAAATAACAGTTTGAAAATAACCATAGTCCTTGCCATTGGGGGCACTTGAATAGTTAATGCTGTAATTATACCATCCATCATTATTTGCGCCACCAAGTGCAAAAGGACCCCAACCCCAATTCATATGAAGAAAAGCACCTGAAATATAAGATAAATCATACACTTTTTCAGTTCGTAAGATATTCCCACTTCTGTCATAATAAGTTAAAATAAACCAAGGGTAAATAATTGTTTGGGAAACTCCATCGCAAACCCATTCATGCCCCTGATCGAAATAAGGATAATACACTAATCCGCCGACAGTGTTTTGTCCTGCGTAGCCTCCCATGATACATGGTCTAAGATTTGTACTTAATTCATTACTCAACAAACCAGAATAAGCTAGACCATTCTTTGCACCCCATAAAATCTGATCACTTACTGTTTCTGTTCTTGATGCTGAAGTATATCCAAAATCCCCAAATACAGAAGGGCAATAATAATCGTTTGTGGAAGTTCCATTATCAGAATATGTCACAAATTGGCTTGTTGTTTGCGTCCATTTAGTAATATCATGTGAGCCGATATCAGATATTAACCTTGAAGCCTCTGCATAACCTGTAATATTCATCGTGTATGGATCAAGCCAAAGAGATTTTGGCATAATATTAAAATTGTAAGAAGTAGGAAAGTTCCAAAAACGCATTACTTGTGCCATTGCCACAGGAACACAGCCAGCAGGCATATGTGGAGAAACCACCGACTTTAACCCCCACTCTCTAGGGAGCCTTGACCCCCTAAT
>JBAXHC010000131.1:0-7041 GCA_037139075.1 Bacteroidota bacterium | reverse complement strand
GGACAATGACATTAACTTTTTCTTTATCTGCTTTTTTAAGGTGGGGAACAGTGATAAAATTATCGCTAATTATTATTTTTTTCTTATCGATTCGTTTAATATAGTTGCGGAAATTAAATCTCCTAGACCAAAAAATACATAATACTCAAAAACGTTGGTAAGCAAACCAATGTGAATATCATGTTCTCTTAAATAATAATTAGCGAAATATAAAATTATACCTAACCCTAATTGAATTTTCGTATTAAAATTGAATAAGGTAGTTAATGTGGCATAAACAACTCCAATGAAAAATAATGCATTTAAGTACCAAAAATGCCCCATCCTATCAGGTTTTATTAAGAGATATAAATATGATTTAGAATCAATAAATTCTTTATGGGTAAAATTGGTATAACTATATAAAAGAATCAGTAGGGTAATTTGTATAAATCCCCAAACCAATAATGGGTATAAAATATTATTTGAACGATTAATGAAGTATCCCTTTAACCCTTTATTTATTAAACTTCTTCTTACTAACATTCCAGATATAATAAAGAATAGAGGCATCCTAAAACCATATAAAAAAACATTTATGTAAGTTAGAAATGGATAACTTGATAAATCAATTCCATAACCTTTTATGCTTCCTATGCAATGACCATAGCCTACTAATAGTATACTAATTCCTTTATCGTAATCAACCCAGGGCCACCGATTTTTTTTTAAAATTGTTTGTTTATTTAATAAATCCATAAAATAGTAATTCAATTACAATATGCTAAAATTTAGGCATTAGATAAGTCTAATTTGAGTTAAAAAAAAGCGCTTAGTGTGCAATTCATTATTATTATTTTTAAATTCAACTAGCACAATAAACAGGCTAAAAAGTAAATATTATTTTTATATTTACCCAATGTATTTTGAAAATCGTGTTTTATAAGTGACAGTGTAATCTTAAAATTTATTTAAATATAAATTAATTATTATATTACTTAAGTTTAATTGTAATAAATTTTTAAAAATGAATGACTTAAATTATATTTTCCCCGATGAATCTGGCTTTAAAGAAGAACTTTTAGATAAGCATCTTTCTAATGCGTATTTTAGAACCTTGCACATTCTTTTTTCTGCTTTTTATGTAAAAAATGATATCGACGAGACTCTAGCTGAAATATTTTGGTTAAGACATAATATCATTAAAATAAAAGAATCAAAAAAAATTCGAGCATTAAGAAAAAATTGTAGTGAATTCAAGGTCACAATCAAAAAGGAAGTAATAACAGAAGAGGTTGAAGAACTCTATAAACTTTATAAAGAAAGTATCAATTTTTCAATAGCACCTAATTGTAACGAATATTTACACGTGAGTTATTTAGAGAATCCCTTTGATTCATGGATTATTGAGGTAAGGGAAAATGAAAAATTAATTGGAGTTTCTTTTTTTGATTTAGGGAAAACAAGCATGAGTGGTATTTTTAATATTTATCATCCTGATTATAAAAAATATTCTTTAGGGCATTTTTTAATGTTAAAGCGAATAGATTTTTGTATAGAAAAAAATTACTCCTATTTGTATACAGGATACATAAGTGCTTCGACTACAAAATATGATTATAAAACATTTCCTGATTCAGATGCTTGTGATGTGTATTTACCGGTAAAAAATATTTGGGTACCATATGTTGAATTTACAAAAAGTCAACTATGTCAATTTTATATTGATAATGAAGTAAACAAAATTTAATTATTAAATACCACGCATATTTAAATATATGCAAGTAAATGATTTACTACATCATTAATTTATTTGGTAACCTTAATTATTTCCATTTTACCATTCATGAAAACCTTAGCTGAAGTTTGATTAGCTGATTTGATTTTAACAGTTTTCACTTTCCCCTCACTCCAACTTAAATCAACTTCGTAATTACCTCTTGCTTTTAAACCTCTTACTTCTCCAGCTGGCCATGCTTTTGGAAGTGCAGGCAATAGTTCAATGTACTCTGCATTTGACTGTACCAACATTTCGGCAACCGCTGCTGCTCCGCCAAAATTTCCATCGATCTGAAAGGGTGGATGCGCATCAAACAAATTAGGATATGTGCCACCACCATTAGAATAATTTTCTCTGATCTCGTCCGGAGCTACATACTTTAATAATTCTCGATACATTTTATAGGCATGATCCCCATCCTTTAAGCGAGCCCATAAATTAATGCGCCATCCCTTCGACCAACCTGTTGTTTCATCTCCCTTAATTTCTAGGGTTCTCTTGGCTGCTGCAGCAATTAATGGGGTCTTCTCAGTGGTTACATGTGTACCTGGATATAAACCATACAAATGACTTTGATGACGATGTTTCGGATCTGAATCTTCCCAATCGTAATACCACTCCTGTAGATTTCCTTTTTTTCCAACTTGATAAGGATGTAGGTTATTCAATGCCGCATTTACTTTTGCTGCAAAATCATTGTCGTTCTTTAATATTTGTTGTGCTGCTACAACATCTAGAAATAATTCTCTGATCATAGCCAGATCTGCAGTTCCACCATACATGGTTGCTCCAACAAAACCTGTTGGAGTTTTGTAGGTGTTTTCAGGAGATGTGGATGGTGAAGTGATATACTGTCCACTGCTATCTTTTACCAGCCAGGCCAAACAAAACTCTGCCGCCCCACGCATTAAAGGATAGGCTTTCTGTTCTAAAAATGGTTTGTCTTGTGTAAATAAATAATGCTCCCATAAATGTGTAGATGCCCAGGTGCCACCCATTGCCCAATTAGCCCAACTAGGATCTCCATTTCCAAAATTTCCTACAGGGTTAGACATAGCCCAGATATCAGAATTATGATGCACAGCCCAACCTGGCATATTATAAAATGTTTTAGCTGTAATGCTTCCCGTTTTAGCAAGATTGCCTATGAATTGTAAAAAAGGTTGGTGCATTTCAGAGAGATTTGTATTCTCAGCCAACCAATAATTTTCTTCAGCATTAATGTTCATGGTATAGTTACTAGACCATGGTGGTTGAATATAAGGATTCCATAATCCCTGCAAATTTGCAGGCACTGCTGTTGTTCTGGAACTACTGATCAATAAATAGCGGCCATATTGAAAATATAAGGTCTCTAAATACGGATCAGCTGCACCTGTTGCATATCGCTTTAAACGTTTATCTGTAGGAAGATTAACGGTATCCTTATTGGCAAGTTTTAATTGAACTCGATTAAAAAATGTTTGATAATCTTTGATATGACTTTTTTTAATCTCAGCCCATCCTGTTTGATAGGCTTTGTTAAGTTCTGTAGCAGCAATCCCTACATTATCTGCACCTTTTGTGGCTGGGTCTTTATCAAATCCGTTGAAACTTGTGGCCATAGACACATAAATGGTTGCTTCTGTTCCTTCTGATAAACTGATGGTAGAATCTGTCTTTGTTATTTTTCCAGTAGTACTCTGAATTTTGATATCTGCAGAAAATCTGGTTCCTTTTTTAGGATCAAAAGAAACTGCATTTTTTGTTTTTTGAACATAACTCGGATCTGCTTTTACAGGCGCGGTTCCTTGTATAGTAATGATATTGTTGGCGGTTGTTCTTTGAAATTTCAATAATGATTCAAATCCAATTGTAAAGCCCAAAGCTCCAGGAGTTTTACTGGTAAAATGTATGGCAAAGATCTTGTCAGGATTTGACACCAGGTATTCTCTTTCTATCACATTACTGTTCGAAGTTGTTTTCACTTTAGCAATTGCATGATCAAGGTCAAGCTCACGGTAATAATCATTAATGTAAGGATCATCATTCATTTTAATTAACATGGTACCTAACGGTGCATAGGATTCTGAAAATTTTCCCTGTAACTTTTTTATTAATTGTTCTGCCTTTTTGTAGTTTTTATCTTGTAAAGCCTTACGAACATCGGGTAAGTACTTATAAGCATTAGGATTCATATTTGCATTCACTGGTTCTCCAGACCAAAGGGTTAGATCATTCAAGTAAATTTTATCAGTTGAGATCCCACCAAATACCGTGGCGCCCTGTGTTCCATTTCCTAATACTAATGTTTCTTCAAAATAATTTGCAGGACTTTCATACCATAATTTCATTGGCGCCTGAATAGTGGAGGTAGGAGGAACCGAAACAGCAGTGGATGCGGGTTTGGTTTTTTTTACAGGCTTTTTCTGTGCAAACAAAAAAACAGGAGCAGTTACAATTGCAACTGCCATCAGAAATTTATTCATAATGCTATTGTTATATAGGGATTGAATTTACTAAATAGTAGTTAAGTTTTTATAACTATCAATATAGAGTTGTTCCACTTTGGTTCTAGCCCAGGGTGTTTTACGAAGAAACTTTAGGCTTGATTGAATGCTTGGATTGTCTAAAAAACAATTGATGCTGATTAGTTTGCCTAATTGCTCAAATCCATAATGATTTACAAGAAATGTAACAATCATTTCAAGAGTTTTACCATGTAAGGGATCAGGGTTTTTTGGTTTTTCCATGCATCAAATGTAATTGAGATTTATGACGTTTTTCATTTGGTTAATTATCCTGCATAAATATACCCACAACCATGCTCTTGCGCTCTTCCCAATGCCCAAACTCCTGATGGTACCAATTGTATGCCTGGTAATAAATGACTTATCCAATCGGCATAAACCTCTGCCGGGTTAAGATTCATTTTTTCAGCAATCGTTTTAGTGAGTTTTTTTGTAGCAAGGTCACATACGCAAAACAGAGCTCCTCTTTCTTGTAATTTTTTAATGCCCTGGATTTCAGGTAAAGGGAAATCGCCTGGTTTGGGATCATAAAATAGATTCCTTACACTCGACTTTTGAGTTTGAGAATCGGTAATTTTTAATACAGCACCTAGTTGATATTTCTCCCAAATTACATCGTCATATCCTAGGCCACTAGCCCCGTGTCTGAAAACAGTTAATGCAGTAATGTCTTTGTCTTTGCTTCCAGTTTGGTTATTTGTTTCATAATAGGCCCAGTTCCAAATTACTGGAAATCCATTATTAGGCATTGAACCATCATATACAATGCGATGCTTGCCCTTGATATTTTTAAACCAATCATCAGCATCATCTAATTGGTTTGGGAAGAACCTTGAATCATTGGCGTAAATTGGGTTCGTTAAAATAGATAAACTACTCGCAGTAACACCCATGGCCATGGCACTGATGAAATTTCTTCTGGTATTTATTTCTTTCTTGTTCATTGTTTGAATTATTTAGTAATTGTAATTTAACATTTTATCTTATTTATTACTGATTAATTGATGCTACTATTTATAGTTATAATGTAAAGACCAGTTACAAATGAAATACTTGTTAACTTTATTTTAATGCATTAATGGAAACGGTTTATCAATCTTTATTTTTATATCAGTTTCTGAAAGAATATAAGAAAATGAAAGAAATTTTAAATGAATGGGGAAGGGAAAGAATCCCTTTTATTTTTTTGGTTGACTTCGAATCTAATAATCCTTTATGTTGGAAACTCGATGATCAGGAATCTCCTTTTAAAATTAATTTTCAAGGGGTTAAAAATTACAAAAAAGAGCAACAGGGCTCTAACAATTCAAATATCACGTTTAAGAAATACCCGATTAGTATTGGAGAATATCAGTTAAAATTTGACGAAGTAAAAGCCAATTTACTGTATGGTAATAGTTTCCTCGTAAACCTTACCACTTCTACGCCAATAGAAATTAATTATAGCCTCGGAGATATATTTTATAATGCAAATTCAAAATATAGTTGCTGGCTTGAAAATGAATTTGTCTGTTTCTCGCCAGAAACATTCATCACAATCAAAAACGGATTTATTTATTCATATCCCATGAAAGGCACTATTGATGCAACTCTGCATAATGCAAAAAACATACTTTTAAATGATCAAAAGGAAATTGCTGAGCATGCTACTATTGTTGATTTAATTAGAAATGATCTAAGTCTTGTTGCAGAAAAAGTGGAAGTCGCAAGATTCAGGTTTTATGAAGAAATAAAAACACAAAATGGAACTATTGGTCAGATCAGTTCAGAAATTTCGGGAAGACTACCAAATAACTACCAAGAACAAATTGGTGATATACTATTTAAACTCTTGCCTGCTGGTTCAGTATCTGGCGCGCCTAAACAGAAAACAATTGAGATTATTAAAAAAGTGGAAGGGATTAAGAGAGGCTATTATACCGGAGTTGCTGGTTATTTTGACGGGAAGAATCTTGACAGTTGTGTGTTGATTAGGTTCATTGAGCAAAATTACAATTACAGAAGCGGCGGTGGCATTACTTTTATGAGTGATCTTAATGATGAATACAATGAAATGATCGACAAAGTATATGTACCCATTTTTTGAAACGATACGATATCATGATGCGCAAGCCGAAAATTTATTTTTTCACCAACAAAGGGTGGAACGGACTTACTTTTCAAAGGGTAAAATATGCAAATTAAACCTGCTTGAAATTAAATTCAATGAAATCCCTGAAGCAACGAATTTAACAAATAGTGGCGTTTATAAATGTAGACTCAGTTACGATTTAGATGGAAACTATTCGATTTGCTTTGAACCATATTCTATCAGAAAAATTGAGACATTTTCCTTGGTTGAAATTGGAGTAAATAAATACGATCATAAGTACACGGATAGGAATTGGATCAACAATGCTGTTGCAGCTGTAAAAACCGACGATGTGATCTTTACTGAAAATGGATTAATTAAAGATGCGAGTTATACAAATATTGCACTCTTTGATGGTTACAAGTGGATCACACCAAAATTTCCATTGTTGATGGGAACGAAACGAGCATTTCTTCTTCGTGAGAAGCAAATAATAGAGCAGGATATCTTTGTGCAACAACTTATAGACTTCAAAAAGATAAAATTCATAAATGCCATGATGCACTGGGATGAATCACCTTGTATCGATTTATGACTTCTTAATAAGATTCCTTTTCCTTCGGGAAGTCTTTTGATCTTACATCTATAGTATATTTTTTTACAGCATCAGAAACAATTAAATGTAAATCAGCATATTTTCG
>JBAXHC010000130.1:0-7139 GCA_037139075.1 Bacteroidota bacterium | reverse complement strand
TTATTTCCCCGCCCTATTTAGGGAGGGGTGCCCGAAGGGCGGGGTGGGTAAGATCTTTCAAATAAAGGAATTAATTAATAGCCTTAAAGCTTTCTGCCATTTTGGTACAAATATCAGATGCAACCATTTGTACAGCCAGGCTAATCATATTGGTAAAAGCCTTTGAGCTACTGATACCATGACCAATGATAACGGGTTTCGCAACCCCTAACACAGGAGATCCACCGTAATTCTCGTAGTGAAAACGATTAAAATAAGTATCCTGATCAAAATTGCGAAGTGCCGCAAGATCATAGACGCTTTCAGCCATTTTAAGGATAATATTTCCTGTAAAACCGTCGCAAACAATTACATCGCATTTCTCAGTAAAAATATCCCGGCCTTCCATATTGCCGATAAAATTGATTTGTGTATTTTCTTTCAGAAGTGGAAAAGTGGCTTGTGCCAGTAGATTTCCTTTTCCTTCTTCTTCACCCACATTAAGTAAACCTACTTTAGGGTTATTAACCTTTAAAATATGTTGCGCATATAAGCTTCCTAATAATGCAAACTGATTTAATTGTTCAGGCTTACAATCGGAATTCAAACCCACATCTAAAATCACACCCGTTTCTCCATTTAATTTTGGTACTACACCTGAAACGCAGGGGCGAAGAATTCCTGCTATTGGCTTGATGCTAAACATTGCGCCAACCAGCATAGCACCTGTATTTCCAGCACTAATAAAAGCATCAATCTTTCCAGTAGCTAACAGATGGTATCCGATACTAATAGATGATTTCTGTTTTTCCTTTAGCGCTTTGGTAGGATGTTCGTGGTAGCCAATTACCTCTGGGGCATGTATTAAATGCAGTAAAGGTGATAAAACCTGGTGTTCATCCAATAATGGTTGAACTATGGCTTCATCACCTATACAAAATATGTTAGCTGCACTAGTATTGACAGACAAGAAATGCTTCAGGCCTTTCACCGCCTCAAGCGGTGCAAAATCTCCACCCATCATGTCTATTCCAATATTCATGTGCGGTAAGCTAAGGATTTAATTGTAACTAAAAGGTTATGCTTTCAGAGGAGCTTTCTCAGCTACTAACTTTCCTTTGTAGAACAATTTGCCTTCGCTCACGTGCGCACGATGGCGTACATGTAATTCTCCAGTGGTGGTGTCCTTGCTTAAGGTCACTTCCTGAGCCTTATAGTGTGTTCTTCTCTTAGCACTACGTTGCTGAGAATGTCTGCGTTTAGGATTTGGCATAATTCGAAATTTATAATATCAAAAAAAATTATTCTAAGTTTTTAAACTGATCTAAACCCTTCCAAACCGTACCTGGGGTAGTATCCCTAGTTGCTTCCTCTTCCATTTTTCGCAACTTTTCTAATACCTCCAGATTGCATTTTGGTCCGCCTATCTCATTTTCCTTACACATTTTTTGTAATGGAAAACTCAAGTTGATGAATTCAAAAATCCAATCGGCTAAATGCAAATGACTTTCTCCTCTGCTGATATAATAAATATCAGGGTCCTCTTCCGATTCATTCATTTGTAACGGATCTTCCACCAACTTTACGATGATGTTGAATTCGTCCCAAAGCTGCATGGGTAAAGGGTTTCCACAACGATCACAATTTACATTAGCCGCTCCGTCAATGTCAAATTTCAGCTGCATGAATCCGGAATTTTTTTCCAGACTCAGCTTGACATTGGCTTCGAGATTAATAAAATCCTGTTCGCCATAGGGTACAAAGAACTGATCGTCTATTCGATACTCGAATACATGAATCCCCGGCTTCAAACCCACAAATGCTATTTCAAATTCCCTCCGATGACTCATATCCTCTTTTTAAAGGCTCGCAAAGGTAGTTCAATTACGCAAAACTGCCAAAGGAAAATCGCCATTAAAAGAGATTCACTTATCAACAGTACTGAATAACAGATATAATATGCAAATTTGTACCTATGAAAACCGAGGCGAAGATACAAGTAAAGGCATTGATTTCACTGGGATTGTTGTTAATTCCAGCTATTTTGATCTTTATTTTCTCCTTTTTCAGCCTTCAAGTAGAGGAATATTACTCTACCAATTGGTACCCCGCCATTGGAAATACCCTTCGGATGATAACAAGGTTGACACCTTTTAGTATGGGGGATATATTCTATGTTTTGTTCGGTTTTTCACTCTTTGTAGGCCTGATCAGGTGGGTTATAGCTGCAATTCGTTTGGGTTTAAACTGGCAGGTATTTGGTGCCGGATTGATCTTGCTCTGCAGAAAATTGCTTTGGTTTTATATCTTTTTTAAGCTGCTCTGGGGATTGAACTACGACAGGATGGGGATTGCCTATCAGTTAAACCTGGATACCGAGCCTTATCAAAAAGAAGCGGTGGTTCAAATTACCAGAGACCTGATGGATAGCTTAAACGCCTGTAGAAAACAGATCAGTGATACTATTATAAAGGAACAATCATTCGACCTGATTAATCGGGAAGCCTATCGATGCTACCAAAACCAATCGATGCAATATCATTTCCTGAATTATAGAAATCGATCAGTCAAAGAAAGCCTATTTAGTCCTATTGGCGATTTTATGGGTTTTACTGGTTATTTTAATCCTTTCACAGGCGAAGCACAGGTTCGAAATGATATTCCCAGAATCATGGTGCCCTTTATTACCTGTCACGAAATGGCGCATCAATTGGGCTATGCCAGTGAATCGGAAGCGAATTTTGTAGGCTATTTAACTGCTACTAGTTCTAAGGATGTTTATTTCCGATACTCGGTCTATCTGGAATTGTTTAGCTATGCACAAAGTGCCGAGATTCTATTGTATGGAAAAGAAAAGGATTTCCCTGCATTTGAAAGCATGATCAAATTCAATAAATCCTATTTGGATAGTCTGGTACGGAAAGACAGAAAAGAAATCAGAATATTCTTTCAAAAAAGAAAGAACAATATCAGTCCTGCATTTGGTAGCATGTACGATCAATACCTCAAATTAAACAAACAGGCAGCCGGAATCGACAGCTACGACGATGTAATAGCATGGATGATTGCATACAAGAAAAAATTCGGAAAAATCTAACTTAGAATTTATTCTTCCACATCATACTTTCCACGGGTCTGTTGGGCTGACCGCTATATTTTGCATTACTCTTCTGATTATATTTCACTTCAATTTCACCATCCACAGGGAAATAAATCAGCTGACCAATTGGCATTCCATAATACACTCTTACGGGTTGTTTCACAGAAATTTCTAAAGTCCAGTTACCGCAGAAACCCACATCACCTTTACCAGCTGTTGCATGTATATCAATGCCTAATCTGCCAGTAGAAGACTTACCTTCTAAGAAGGGTACATGAGCATGTGTTTCGGTATATTCTTCTGTAACGCCTAAGTATAGAACGTTTGGTTGCAAAACAAAACCTTCATCAGGAATATCGAAGTGAGAAATGGTATTGTGTTTTTTAGCGTCTAATTCTTCACTATCGTAAGTAGCTAAGTTTTTACCTAAATGAACATCATAGCTATTACTACCCAGATCTGCTCTGTTATAGGGTTCAATTTTGATGGTGCCTTTTTCTATTTCTTCTAAAATGCGCTTGTCAGAGAGAATCATGTTATTTTTGTTTGAATTGCAGTGCTTTAAAACTAGTGCTGCAAGCTAAATTCTAAATTGTAGCTGTGGCATTGTTTTATCAACAAAATATCAACGAACTAACAAAACTGGCCATTTGGGAATTGACTGAAAATGAAGATTTTTTTGCTGCTTCAGTGATGTTACAAAGTAATGTTACACATCCTCATAAAAGGCTACAACACTTAGCAGGAAGATATTTGCTGCCTTATTTATTCCCCGATTTTCCTTCCAGTGCGATTGCTATTGCTGATACAAGAAAACCTTACTTACCCGAGGAGCAATATCATTTTTCCATTTCGCATTGTGGTAATTATGCGGCTGCAATTGTTAGCAGTGAAGAAAGGGTAGGCATAGATCTTGAATTATTTACAGAACGGGTTCACCGGATCAAACACAAATATTTGCATCCTCAGGAACTTGCTTTTGTAAACAATATAGTAGAAGAAAAACAAACTCAATTACTCACTTTATTATGGAGCGCCAAAGAAGCCATGTTTAAATGGTGGGGTAATGGTGATGTAGATTTTAGTGAAGTTCTACGCATCGATCCCTTTCTCATGCAACATGAAGGAATCATCCATGCAAGATTTGAAAAAGGAAAAACAATCACTCCTTTGGAATTGAATTATCGGATGATGGAGAGGATGTGTTTAGTTTGGGTAAGTTCTAAGTGAAGAGATAAAAGATAAGAGATAAGAGTGAGAAATGAGGAGTGAAGATTCAGAATTTTCACTTTAAAAGCAGGCGTTTAAAACGATAAGTACCCCTCTTGTTCGCTTGCGAATAGGAGGGGCAGCCCAAGCGGCTTAGCGATGGGCGGGGTGGTTACATTCTCATTGAAAAACCATCCTATTTTGAATTTTTACTTTTAACTTATTTTCAATCCGCCACCCTAATATTATTCTTCGGAATTAACTTCAAACTCTTCAACAAAGTCTGTTTCATCTGCGTCCTCACAATCTGACCCATTGTAGTTGCTCTCAGAAATTTAGGTTGATCAAAGAATTCAGAAAGCTCCATTTTTAATTGATTGATTTTACTTTCTGAGGATATATCATCCCCCGTCATAATATCCAATAATTCCTTTACACGGAATTTTGCTGATGACAATCGAAACGCCATCTGTGTTTTTTCTTCCGCCTGATATTGTTCAATCGATTCTTTGTTCAAATGCTTGGTAACAATATCTACAAAGGGTTTATTCTCTTTAAAGAATTGAGGCAGGTATAAATTTTTTCTTCCTTCATAAGATTGCTGATCAAAATCGATAGGACGAATTCGATATTGAAAGTCAACAATGTCTGGTGTAATATTCACCACAAAATTATAGCTCCGCATATCACCCAATAAATGTGCAAAACATCGTTCGTTGAACTTCACGAATTCTTTAGCGAGTCTGATTTGATTGGTACTCGGATGATTCAAATAATCCAGAATAAAGATGTCACCTGGAATGCCTGGAATATGTTCCTCAACCAATGTTTCTCCATTTGTAAAATAGACAATTCTATTGGGCGACAATAAGTGCTCTAATTCCAAACCATAAATTCTACTGGCATCTGCTTTTTTAATATAATAGTGATCGTAGTTGTCGTTATACTTATTGATGATACGGATTCGTATCGGCTGACTATTTCCAAAAAAACAAAAATCAATTCCTGCCACATCTAAGTGATTCACAAAACTTAGGTCGCCTTTAGTTTTTAAATAGGCATAATTCATCACAAGGGCTTCACGCAGATACTCCCATTGATGCATATCGTAAGAGGCTTTTTCCCAGGCAGTATCTTTACCATTTTTGTCTTTAATGGGAACTGTATAAGTAAAATTCCGAAGATCATTATAGCTGGCTGGGAGGTTAACTTCTCTGCCGTATTTGATCAGATAATCGCGCAAGGGTTTCTGTACCGGAAAGATGGGTTTCTTTCTGGATGGACGATCGGGTTGATCGCTGGACTTGTGATTTTCGAATAAGTTAATCAAGTAATAAGGGTTCGTTATCGTCAGTGAGATTCAAATTTACGGCATCTGCGCCAGCAATACCCTCAATAGAGCCTCGAATATGTGCTGCATTTAATAAAACTTTCTCTAATTGCTTCTCGCGCGACTTCCACAATTTTTCCATGGTATTCCTTTCCACCTGAATACTTTGTCTCATACTCATAAATCCTTCCCGAATGGCTTTCCATTGTTCGCTAAATTCAGAGCCGATTAAGTAATCGTATAACATCACCATTTTGTCGCCCTTGTTATCCTGACTTTTTTTAGCGTCATACACTTTCAGTATGGCATTTCTCAAAACCAATGCAACACTTTTTACTTCCGCAAATGTGCAAATATATACGCCATCTTTTTCACCAAAACGATCCATATCTTTTGGAAAAGCCTGGGTAACAATCACTGCCACTTCAGCCCCCAAACTACGCATATCGCTTTTTAATTTCTCAATCCAGTCGTTAGAGAAATCTTTGGTTCTTTTACTTTCATAAATGATCTTGCCCGTTTCAATTCCAAATTGATTGCGCACAATTTGAATGCAATCGGCTCCACGTATTCCTTTTCCCACTTCTTCAATTTTATCAAATGGAAAAGTAACTGTTAATAATTCTTCCAGCATTAATTCTTGTACTTCTCCCTGCAATTGCATGCTGCCCTGCTCAGATTTGCGGCGCATTTCATCTGCTAATTTCTTTTGATCGTCGAGTTGTTTTTCCAGTTCTTTTAGTCGCAGTTGATATTCTTGTTCTTTTAAATTAGTTTTTTCAGCTTCATCTTTTAAGAGTTGTTCTTTTAGTTTTTCTCTTTCATCCATCAGCTGACGTTGAATGCTGATTTGTAGTTCAGCTTCTCTGTTTTGAAGTGCTTGTTCTTTTTGCAGGTATTCCAATTCTTTTTTCCGGGATTCCTTTAATTTCTCTGCATTTTCTGTAGCAGCATCTTCTAAGAGTTTCAATTGATTTTCGAAATCGGAGCTCACAGATTTTTTGATTGATTCCTGGAGTTCGGCTTGCAATTTTCTCTTTTCGGCCTCTAATAATGCAGCGGATTCTTTTTCTTTATCAGCTAATAACTGTTGAAAAGAAAGTTCTTTGGTCTTGAATTCCTGGTCTTTTTTGTTCTGCCAATCGAGCATTTGAACGCGTAATTCTTTTTGAATTTCGTCGCGCATACTTTCGCCGGGTTCGAATTGGTGTTGACAATTAGGACAATTTATAATAAATGCAGCCATCTCTATTTTTTTACAAAGTAAGTGATTGCCGCGAAATAGGAAAACTCCCTACATTTGCAGTCCTTCAAGCGGAGGTGGCGAAATTGGTAGACGCACTACTTTGAGGTGGTAGCGGGGTAACAGCCGTGGGAGTTCGAATCTCCTCTTCCGCACAAAAACCTTCCCGAGAACCGGGAGGGTTTTGTTGTTTTACGACCGTCCCAAGCTCGCTTGGGTAAGGGAGTGAAACAACAAAACCCGCGGGCGAAGCCCGCGTAGGTTTTTGAGTAAGCACC
>JBAXHC010000129.1:0-7265 GCA_037139075.1 Bacteroidota bacterium | reverse complement strand
TGTTCATTGTCGTTAAAAGACAGTTCCATTGTAAATATTCCCAGCCCATCTCATTCTTTTTGGGGAAATATTCAAATATCACCCGATGGTAATACGATAGCTTATAATTCTTCATGGGGTGATGGCCCCGACGCTCATGATCTGTTTATTCAACCTTTGAAAACAGGTGTTGCGAAAAATATCACAGGTAAAAATATCGACCTTCCAATAAGGGTCTTCAAATTCTCAGACAGCCATCATTTAGTTTCTGTTGTGCAAAAGGGCTTTTCAACAAAACTTTTTAGTATTGCTGATAATGGAAATCAATACGAATATCCTATCAATCAAAACATTGGAAGCTTTGATATTGCTACGGATGGAACTGTGCTATTTGAAAGCTTTAATGCTATAAAACCCAGTGAGGTATGGCTGATGGGATCAGATAATAAACCAGTACAGGTCTCTCATTTCAATAAAGTATTTGATAGCATTCCACTTGCAAAACCAGAATTTATAACTTATAAAAGTGTTGACGGACTTACAATTGAAGCCGCACTTTACAAACCCTTAAATACTTCAAACAAACTATTACCCTTGATGGTATTCATACACGGCGGCCCAACCTCTGCATTTATAAATGACTATAGTGCATGGGTTCAGTTATTTGTACAACGCGGATATGTAGTTTTCTGTCCTAACATAAGAGGTTCAACTGGCTATGGGCATGATTTTATTATTGCAAATCGGAATGATTGGGGAGGAAATGATTTTAAAGATATCATGTATGGTGTTGATATGCTGATAGCAAAAGAAAATATTGACAGTACACGCATGGGTATTACTGGATGGTCTTATGGTGGATTTATGTCTGAATGGGCAATCACGCAGACCAATCGTTTTAAAGCAGCAATGTCCGGTGCAGGTATTGCAAACTTAGCCAGTGAATTTGGAACTGAAGATAATGCAGCTTATGACCGTTGGTTCTTTGGCACACCCTATGAACATCCTGAGAATTTTTCAAGCCATTCCCCTATCAATTTTATAAAAAATACTAAAACACCTACTTTAATCATTCAGGGTGAGAATGACAAAATAGATCCTATTGGTCAATCCCAGGAATTGTATAGAGCTCTTCGTTATTATAATGTACCAACTGAATTGGTTTTGTATCCAAATGAACCTCATGGCTTTAAACAAATAAAACACAATATTGATTTTTATAAGAGAATGATCAGTTGGTTTGATAAATATGTTCAATAAAAAATTAACTAAAATCTAAATCATTATTAATGTCTATTTAATAAAAATGATATTACGAAAAGCAATACTTTCAGAACAATCGATTATTTGGAATATTCTTCAAGATGCTATTGATCAAAGAAAAAAAGATGGTAGCGAGCAATGGCAACACGGATACCCAAATGAACAGACCGTTTACGATGACATCAACAGTGGTTATGGCTATGTACTTATTGACAATAATGTTATTGTTGCATACGCCGCAATTATTTTTGGCGAGGAACCAGCCTATAATGACATTAACGGAAGTTGGTTAACAAATGACGATTATGTAGTTATACATCGTGTTGCTTCATCCAATGAATACAAAGGGAAAGGAATTGCAACTCAATTATTTAGAATGATAGAAGACCTATCCATTGAACAAAAGGTATATAGCATCAAAGTGGATACGAATTTCGATAATATACCGATGATGAAAGTTTTAGATAAATTACAATACACTTATTGCGGAGAAATAATGTTTGGTGGGGCTCCAAGAAGAGCTTATGAAAAAATTATCATCGAAAGATGAATTAACTAAAATGAAAAAGGCATCTCATGAACAAAACAATTTATAGTTTATTATTTGTCATTATTTCTATTTCATCTTGCAAAGGACAACCCACAAAACAAATAAAACCAACCGAGGCAGAATCAATTCAGATAAGTTATCCAAAACTTGTAAAAACACAGCATTCAAATCAAGCAGATAATGTTCATTGCGGATTAGAAGACAAAAATGGCAATCTTTGGTTTGGCACAACAGGGGATGGAGTTTATCGCTTTGATGGTAAATCATTTACCAATTTCACAAGTAAAGACGGTTTGACAAGTAATGTTATCTGGTCTATTTTAGAAGATAAACAAGGTAATATTTGGTTTGGCACTGAAGTTGGGATCTGCCGATATGATGGCAAATCAATTAGTTCTATACCTATCAATCATGTAAACTTTTTGGGCATAAAATCTATGTCTTCAAATAATGCAGTATGGAGTATACTGCAAGATAGAAATGCAATCATTTGGTTTGGAACCGATGAAGGGGTTTATTGTTTTGATGGAAAGACATTCACACGCTTTTTAGATAATCTAAAAATCAATAATAAGAGTAATCTTACTTTAAAAAGTATACAATGTATGTTTGAAGATGCTAAAGGAAATATATGGTTTGGTTCTGGCCCTATGGCATTTGAAGGGATTGGACAACTAAGTGGCAACAGATTAACCAATTTCAAACCAAAAAATGAAACATGGGTTAGGAGTATCTCTGAAAATAAAAAGGGAGCAATTTTGTTTGTTACTAGACATGTAGGTTTAATTTCTTATGACGGAAATAGTTTTTCAAATCTTTATAAACCAGAGAAATTAAATAATAATCATTTAAATGCTGGGTTCGTAGACAGAAATGAAAATGTCTGGTTCACATCCGACTATGTAAATGATAATGATTTTACCACAGGAGGGATTTGGAAGTATGATGGCAAATCATTTATAGAATACCCAAAGAAAGAAGGTCTTAATAATACTTCAGTTATGTTTATGCTTGAAGATAAAAAAGGAAATATTTGGTTTGGCACTAGAAATACAGGCTTATATAGATTCGACGGATCTGTTTTTACAAGTGTTTCAGAATAAGAAAATAAAGCTTCTATCTTAGTTTTGATAATTGTATTGTTCATCTGATAACTAAAGATTAAAACATGAAACTTAATTTATATCAAATTGATGCATTTACCGATAAAACATTTGGAGGAAATCCTGCTTGTGTTGTTCCTTTAGATAGTTGGCTACCTGACGATTTGTTATTGAAAATATCAAAAGAAAATGCGGTTGCGGAAACCGCTTTTTTTGTAGATAAAGGAGACAAAATACATTTACGCTGGTTTACACCTGAAATTGAAATGGATCTATGTGGCCACGCTACGCTTGCAACGGCTCATTGTTTAACTACAATACTTGATTATAAAAAAGACAAGATTGTGTTTGAAACTTTAAGTGGTGATTTGATAGTCTCGGTAAAAAATGATCTTTATAAATTAGACTTCCCTTCAAGAATGCCTATATCAAGTACTTTACCTGAAATCATCGAAAATTCTTTAAATATCAAGCCAAAGGAAATCTTGAAGTCAAGAGACTATGTATTAGTTTATGACAATGAAACTCAAATTCGAAATATTAAAATCAACAGGGCTCTTTTTGATCAAATAAATCTTGAACCTGGAGGTGTAATTATCACAGCCATAGGTGATAATTGTGATTTTGTTTCCAGATTTTTCACGCCACAAACATCCATTTTAGAAGACCCCGTTACAGGTTCTGCACATTGTTCCTTAATCCCTTTTTGGGCTGAAAGACTACATAAAAAAGAAATGATAGCCTATCAGGTTTCTGAAAGGGAGGGGAAACTTTTTTGCGAGGATAAAGCTGATCGAGTTATTATAAGTGGACAAGCAAAAACATACTCGATAGGATGTTTGTTTACTGAATAAAAATTACACATGAAAAGAATTTTACCGATTATTGTAATTGCTCAATTTTTATGTACCTCGCTTTGGTTTGCTGGGAACTCAGTCATTTCTGATATGGCAAGAGAATTAAAACTTGACAATCATTTTCTAGGACACCTGACTAGTGCTATACAATTCGGATTTATAGTTGGCACATTTGTCTTTGCAATCTTTACAATATCTGATCGCTATGCTCCCTCTAAAGTATTTTTTTTCAGTTCTATTTTAGCAGGACTTTTTAATCTCGGACTTTGTATACATAATATCGATGAGACTCAAATACTACTGTTTAGATTCCTTACTGGTTTTTTTCTAGCAGGAATATATCCTGTAGGAATGAAGATAGCCTCTGATTATTACCAATCTGGTCTAGGAAAATCGCTAGGGTTTTTAGTAGGGGCATTAGTAATTGGTACTGCATTCCCTCATTTATTAAAAACCATTATCGTTGGATTTCCATGGAAATACGTTTTATATACAACAACATTTCTATCTGCTCTTGGAGGACTAACCATTCTATTATTTGTACCGAATGGACCTTATCGAAGAGCTGGGCAGAAAATGAAACTCACATCATTTTTGACTGGATTTAAAAACCATAATTTTCGAGTAGTTTCATTTGGCTATTTTGGTCATATGTGGGAATTATATAGTTTCTGGGCCTTTGTTCCAATGATGTTATTGGCTTATAATAAACATTACCCTGTAACCAATCTTAATGTTCCTCTCTTCTCATTTTTGATTATTGCTTCTGGTGGATTAGCTTGTGTATTTAGTGGAATTGTTTCTCAATATTTTGGAGTAAAGAAAATCGCCACTTTATCTTTATTCATATCTTGTATCTGTTGTATAATTTCACCACTCTTTCTTTTTTCGAATTCTACTTTCCTTTTCCTTTGTTTTCTATTTCTTTGGGGAATTACAGTGATAGCCGACTCTCCTTTATTTTCAACTTTAGTTGCTCAGAGCGCACCTGAAGAATCGAGAGGCACTTCCTTAACTATTGTAAACTGTATTGGATTTTCAATCACTATTATTAGTATTCAATTTATAAATTTGCTATCAGATAAAGTTGAAGCTCAATATATTTATCTATTTCTTGCTATTGGCCCCATCCTGGGTCTTATTGGATTAAGAAAAAAGAGAAAATTCATTGAAGAACCTGAAGCTCTAAATAATTAAATATCTGACTGACAATTTTTTATTAATTCTTGATGCCATCTGTTTTTAACATCATTATTGTTGTTCATCCTTCCATAAGCCTTTAAATCCTTATATACATTCCTTCATATACAAATATTACAGTTCATTGTAAAATATTCATTTCGTTTTGTATATTTAATTGGCACATTTAATTCAAAAGTATAGTCACTATTTATAATCTACCTATAAATATATCAAGATGAAGAATTTCAATAAAAGTATACTTACACTTATAATTTTTGCTTTGATAACATCCTGTCAAGAAGGACAAAAAAGTAAAACTGAGTCAACTGTTGAAATAGAATCTCAAAAAGCAGTCCTAAAACAAACACCAACACGTGAAAAGGTATTGACTTCGGAAGAGCAGAAAGCGCTTACCCCAGAACAGATAATCGAAATACTTAAAGAAGGTAATAGACGTTTTACCAAAAATGATCTTACACAAAGAGACCATTCTGCAATGGTAAGAGATGCTGCTAAAGGACAATTCCCTAAGGCAGTGGTACTATCCTGTTTAGATAGTAGAGTGCCAGTTGAAGATGTGTTCGACAGAGGCATCGGTGATATTTTTGTTGGGCGGATTGCAGGCAACTTTGCAAATACTGATTTACTCGGCAGTATGGAATACGGATGCAAGGTTTCAGGGGCCAAAGTAATATTAGTATTGGGTCATCAATATTGTGGTGCAATTAAATCCGCTATTGACAATGTAAAATTGGGCAATATTACTTCTATGCTAGAAAAAATAAAACCGGCAGTAGATAAATCCCAAAGCTTTGTTGGCGAAAAGTCATCTAAAAATGATGCTTTTGTTGAATTCGTATCCAGAAATAATGTATTAAACACTATCGAAACCATTCGCAGCAAAAGTCCAATCTTAAAACTAATGGAGAAAAACGGTGAAATAAAAATCATTGGCGCTACGTACAATCTGCAAACTGGTATAGTTTATTTTTTTTAAACCCACGTTTATAAAAAAACATATGATTAACTCTTACAAGAAATACTCAAGGAGAAAATTTACGACCACAATAACTAGTGCTGGTGCTGCCTTTTTCCTCTACCCCCTGTCATCCTTTGCAATGAATATTGAAGAAGACCCGAGGATTGCAAAAATAGTATCCAACTCTATTGGAATAGATACCCATAATCACATGGATGTACCTTTCCTTAAAGAAGATTTCAAAAATCAAAAATATGACCTAAAAGAAGAACTGAACAAGTCTGGTTTGTCTGCTATCTGTTTAACATTTTGTGTAGATCGTCCAAAACTAAATAACAAAGGATATGCCTATGAAAGATTCATAATCATTCTAGACGAATTAGATGAACTTCTTAAAAGTAATAATATAAATAGAGCATTAAACTTTACTGATATAAAAACTGCGCATAAAGAAAAGCATCCTATTGTAATTCAATCTGTAGAAGGTGGTCATTTTATAGAAGATAAAATTGAAAGGCTTGAATTGGCCTATAACAGAGGAGTAAGACATTTAGGACTACTCCATGATAATCCTTCCTACACTCCATTAGGAGATATCTACACAGATCCACCTAAATATAATGGACTAACTGAAATGGGAATAAATACCATTAAAGAATGCAATAGGTTAGGTATTCTAGTTGACCTAACTCATTGTAGCAATAAAGGAATTAATGATGCAATAAAAGTGTCGAATAAACCTATAATAATCTCGCATACTGGCTTAAATACACAATTAGGTAATAATGAAAAAATGGCGAAAATGATGCTGCCAAGGCTTATTAGCAAAGAACAAGCAAAAATTGTTGCAAGCGCTGGAGGCATTCTTGGTGTTTGGACACATTTATCAGAGTCCCCTACAGAATATGCACAAAACATTCTTGCGATGGTTGAAGTAGCTGGAATAGATCATGTTTGCATAGGAACAGATACTAAAATTGCTCCCTCATCAAACGATAAATTCGGGGGCAAAACAAATCAGGCCTGGGAAAATACAAAACAAGGTTTCTATTACACCCTAGTAAAATCGCTATTGGATATAGGCTTTAAAGAAGATGAAATTGCAAAAATTGGAGGCGGGAACTATTTTAGAGTTTTTGACATAGCTACAAAGAAATCATAATTTCCAAACAACACTTTTATGAAATAATAACAAATGAACGGACCAAATAAAAACGAAATCTTTCCACTCGAAAATCACAAAAGACTTTGTTTTCTTAAAAACATTATCAAAAATTCTAACATTATTGTTGGGGACTATACCTATTATGACGATTTCGAGAATGTAGAAAATTTCGAAAAAAATGTAAAAT
>JBAXHC010000128.1:0-7280 GCA_037139075.1 Bacteroidota bacterium | reverse complement strand
AGAGAGAATTAAATCATTTGGTGTAAATGGTCTGGGTATTTTTGGGTCCTTCTCAAAAGGAACTTCTACTGATTCAAGCGATGTTGATTTATTGGTTGACTTTATTCCAGAAAAAAAGAATTTCGACAATTTTATGGATTTGTCTTTCTTTTTAGAAGCCTTATTTGGAAGAAAGGTTGAGCTAGTTACACGTCAATCATTAAGTAAACATATTGGTCCACATATTTTAAATGAGGTATTTAATGTCAGCCTCTAATCTCGAGCTAGTAAATCACATTGTGATTGAAACCGCTTTTATACTCCAACACACTCAGAACAAAAACGAAAAAAACTTATTAAAAGACGAAACATTTAATTGATTCATCGATTTCCGATTTAATAATCAAAACACCATTTTATTAATTAGTTTCTGTAAATTTTCACAAGTAAGTATAGTTACGCAATTATAAAGCAATGGAAAAGGTGTTATTAGAATTTATAAAAAAAATTGGTAGCCTTAATAGGGCAACTGTCAATGGCTTAAAAGCACCGCATAAACCTATATTGCTATTGTCAGTAATTGAATCAATTGCATTTGGAGAGATAGTGGAAAACAAAATTGAAATTAGTCCATTATTGGTAGCCAGATTTAAAGACAATTGGAATCGACTGGTTAATACCAATATTTTTCAACCAAATTTTGCACTCCCCTTTTTTCATATGCAAAAAGAAGGATTTTGGAAACTTAAGACTTATTTTGGTAAAGAAATACTGATTACAAGTTCACACTCAATAAAAAGCTTTTCTCAATTAAAGGAATCAGTAGCGTATTCTTATTTAGATTCTAATTTATTTGCCTTGATTCAAAACCCCAAAACAAGAGATGAAATTTATCGCTTTATAACGGTAAAATATTTTGGTAAAAACGACACGATTCATAAACAATATGGTTTAGTGGATGAAGTGACCGAACAAATTTTAAATGAACCTAGCATAGAATATCAAAAACAAATAGAAATTGCCGACGACGAAGAAATTTTTGTTAGATGTGGTGTTTTTAAAAGAGTTGTCCCTAAAATATATGATTATACTTGTTGTGTTTCAGGTATGAGAATTATTTCAGGATATGATATTCAAATGGTAGACGCATGTCATATTGTTCCTTTTTCCGTTTCACATAATGATACTATATCTAATGGTATTTCATTAAGTCCAAACCTGCATAGAGCTTTTGATCGGGGACTAATAACGTTAGATGAAAAATATCGTGTTGTTATTTCAAAATCATTTACCGAATATCCATCAGAAAACATGCTTAAATTGCTAGAAGGAAAACAGATATTACTCCCTAAAGACAACAAGCATTATCCTAGCACAGAAAATTTAAAATGGCACAACTACAACATTTTTAAAAATTAATAAGTCTCATTTTAAATCTATTATATTTAAATTTATATTGGATTAAACCCGTTTTAATTTTTAAAACCAAAAATTTTGAAACTAGTTGAAGTTGTTGCTGCAATTATAGAAAATGAAAAAAAAATTTTGTGTGTACAACGCGGAGAAAGCAAGTTGCCATACATTTCAAAGAAATATGAATTTCCTGGAGGTAAAATTGAATCGGGCGAAACCAATCAAGAGGCTTTGATTAGAGAGATTAAAGAAGAGCTGAGTATAGAGATTCAAGATTTAAAATATTTTCAAATAGTAGAACACAACTATCCCGATTTTAAAATAACCATGCATAGTTATAAATGTAAAGTTGATAATCCAACAATACATCTTTCAGAGCATATAGATTTCAAATGGCTTTATCCAAATGAAATGGAAAACTTAGATTGGGCAGCGGCTGATATTCCAATTGTTGATAAACTAAAGAAAGAATTTAATGAGTAATTTTTTAAAACAACTTTCTGAAAGTTTATATACAGGGTTTATTGATATAAATAGACCCTCAAAATCTAATTTTGTCCCTCAAATATTAGTTAACAATAGAGATGAAGGTAAAAAGGTTCTGACAACAATTGAAAACGAATTATTAGTATGTGATAATTTTTGGTTTTCAGTTGCTTTTGTAACCACAAGCGGAGTAGCTTCATTAATTAACACACTTAAGTTAATTGAGGAAAAAGGAAAATTCGGAAAGATTCTAGTTTCTAAGTATTTAAATTTTACCCAACCAGAAGCATTAGCTAGATTAATTCAAATTAGAAATATAGAAGTTAGAATTGCTGTTGTTGGTGATTTTCACTCAAAGGGTTATTTGTTCAGAAATGGTTTATACTATAATCTAATTGTTGGAAGTAGTAATTTAACTGCCAACGCACTAAGTGTAAACAAGGAGTTAAACCTGAAAATTACAGCAACTCCAGATAGTGCAATTATCAATAGTGCTTTAAAAGAATTTTCAGATGAATTTGAAAAAGCAGTACCAGTTGATGCAGAATTCATAAAAAATTATAGAAAGGAATACAATAATCAACTCTTTATTAATAAACAATATAAAGAGTTACTGAAGGAGCATTTACCTGCAAGGGTTCAACCAAATAGAATGCAGGTTGATGCGTTGAGAAATATTGACGCATTAAGAAAAGAAGGAAAAAACAAAGCGCTTCTAATATCTGCCACCGGCACTGGTAAAACATACCTATCAGCATTTGATGTAAAAGCATTTCAGCCAAAACGATTCCTTTTTATTGTACACAGAGCCAATATAATAAAAGCAGCAATAAAAACGTATAAAGAAGTTTTTGGAAATACAAAAACCTATGGAACTTATTCTGGTAGCATTAAAGAATTGGATAACGATTATATTTTTTCAACCATCCAAACTCTTTCTATTCAGCATAATCTAGAACAATTTAAACCCGAACAGTTTGATTATATTGTAATAGATGAAACACATAGGGCAGGCGCAGAATCATACCAAAGAGTAATTAAATATTTTAAACCAAAGTTTCTATTAGGAATGACAGCTACTCCTGAAAGAACTGATGGACTTGATGTGTTTAAATTGTTTAACTATAATATTGCCTTTGAAATCAGACTCCATAAAGCACTAGAAATGCAAATGGTGTCGCCTTTTCATTATTATGGTGTTACAGATATTTTAGTTGATGGGGAAAATGCAATAGCAGCAAAAGACTTTAATAAACTAGCATCTAAAGAACGTGTTAATCATATTATTGAAAAAGCAGGATTCTATGGAACAGATAATGGTGTTTTAAGGGGATTGGTCTTTTGTTCTAGTGTAGAGGAATGTAAAGTACTTTCAAATGAGTTTAATCAATTAGGTTTTAAAACGGTTGCTCTTTCGGGTGAGAATTCTGAAGACGAAAGGAGTAATGCAATAAATCTTTTGGAAGCCGAAGAGATTAAAGAAAAGCTTGACTATATTTTTACGTATGATATTTTTAATGAAGGTATTGATATTCCAAAAGTGAACCAGGTTATTTTATTAAGACCTACACAGTCAGCAATAGTCTTTGTTCAACAACTTGGTAGAGGAATCAGAAAAATTGAATCGAAAGATTATCTAACTGTGATTGATTTCATTGGAAATTATAAAAACAATTATTTAGTTCCAATTGCATTGTATGGAGACAACTCCTACAACAAAGACACATTAAGAAAACTAATTTCTAGCAAAAGCTCTTTTATACCAGGCTCCTCAACTATTAACTTTGATGAAATAACAAAAGGAAAAATATTTGAGTCTATCAATACTGCAAACATGCAGCAAAAGAAAGATTTAATCAAAGACTACAGATTACTTAAATATGAGTTAGGAAGAATACCCATGATGATTGATTTTGAGCAACATGGTTCTCGTGATCCTCAATTATATATCAATTCAGCAAAGTCATATTTTAATTTTGTTTCTGAACAAGAGCCAGAGTTCAATAATAAAATCAGTCAATCCGAAAAGAAATTATTAGAGCTTTTTTCAAATGAAATTAATAATGCGAAGCGAATAGAAGAAAGCCTTATTCTATCTATATTAATTTCAGAAGGCTCTGTTTCAAAAAATAAAATATTGGAGATTTTAAATCAGGAATATGATATAAAATCAAGTCATGCAACAATTAATTCTGCCATTAGTAATTTAAACTTTGGTTTTGTAACTGAGAATAAAAATAAAAAACTGGTTCCGGTTAAAGATATTTATGGCTTTGAGATTGTAGTTGACTCTAATGATCAAATCAACATTTCTAATCAATTTATCAAATTGATTGATAATAAAATGTTTCATCAATTTTTAGTTGATAATATAAATTATGCACTTTATAAATATAAAAAAATTAATAGTGCTTTTAAATACAATGATGGGTTTCATTTATATCAAAAATATTCTAGGAAAGATGTATTTAGAATTATGAATTGGCGCCAGAACCCACTTGCTCATAGTGTTGGAGGCTATATGATCAGCTCAGATAAAACCAATTGCCCCATTTTTGTTACATATCACAAAGCCGATGATATTTCAGAAACAACAAAATATGACGATGGCTTTGAAAGTAATACAGAATTCAAATGGATGTCAAAATCTAATAGATATTTAAATAGCCCTGATGTAAAATCCATAATTAATACTCAGAATCCTATGAGACTTCCTTTGTTTGTTAAGAAAGATGATGGGGAAGGAACAGATTTTTATTACATGGGGGAATTGAAAGTATTAGATGGTAAATATTTAGAAACGAAAATGGAAGGCGATAAAAAAGCATCAGTAGTTAAAATCAATTTTTCTATCACACCATCTGTTGAAGATAATATGTATCATTATTTAACTGAGACTATTTAATGTGTTATTTTAACAACCATGTATAATTCAAAATCTGATTTCTACTTTTACATTTGGTTTACTTAACTTTAATAGGCTACTTTTTATAATACAAATGTCATGACCGAAATTCAAGAACTTACCAAGGCACTAATAAAATTTCGCAACGAACGCGATTGGGAACAATTTCATAATCCAAAAGACCTGGCATTGGCTCTAAGTGTTGAAGCAGGTGAATTGTTAGAAGTGTTTCTTTGGAAATCGCCAGAAGATGCGAATAAAGAAAAAGTGAAAGAAGAGCTAGCTGACATTTTTGCTTATGGACTTTTATTGGCCGATAAATATGGGTTTGATTTGAAAGAAATTGTGATGGAGAAAATTATCCGCAATGGAGAAAAATATCCTGTTGAAAAAGCAAAAGGGACTGCCAAGAAATACAACGAACTATGATTGTATATAACGCCACCAAAAAACAGTTTCTTGATGATGTACTTACCAACGACATTGAAAACATCGTTTTACGTAATGTTAAATTAAAACTGAACCGAGGCGTTGGTGTTGCTGAGATTAGATCATGGGCTTCTTCACTATCTTATATGGATCGAATTATGAGTGATGCAGAGATTCCTAGTGATTGTGGTATTGCTATTGAATACCAAATTCCTCAAACCGGCAAACGCATTGATTTTATTATCTCCGGACAAAATGCCAATCAGACTGATTGTGCCATGCTAATTGAATTAAAACAATGGTCTGAAGCAAAAATTACTACTAAAGATTCTATTGTTGAAACCTATGTGGGCGGTAGAATAGGAGAACATACACATCCTTCTTATCAAGCATGGAGTTACGCTACACTATTACAAGGATTTAATGAAGTGGTGTATACTGAAAACATTGAATTGCATCCTTGTGCTTACTTGCACAATTATATTGAGGATGATGTAATTAAAAATCCATTTTACGCTGAATATATTAATAAGGCTCCTATCTTTTTAAAAACCGATGCTTTAAAATTGCGCGAGTTTATTAAGCAACATATTAAATATGGAGATCGATCTAATCTTTTGTTTAGAATTGAGAATGGAAAAATTAGACCATCAAAATTATTGGCTGATAGTATCAGTAAAATGATCAAAGGTAATCAGGAATTTGTAATGATTGATGACCAGAAAGTAGTTTATGAAAATGCTTTGGCGCTTGCTAAAAAAGCGAGTGAGAAAAACAAACAGGTATTAATTGTAAAAGGTGGCCCAGGTACGGGCAAGTCTGTAGTGGCCATCAATCTATTGGTTTATCTAACAAAAATTGGAATGCTTGCACAATACGTTTCTAAGAATGCTGCTCCAAGAGCAGTGTATGAAGCAAGACTAACCGGTAGTATTCGCCCTACTGTAATTAGAAATTTGTTTAGAGGTTCAGGTGCCTTTATTGAAACACAAAATAATGAGTTCGATGCTTTAATTGTAGATGAAGCGCATCGCCTGAATAAACATAGTGGGCTATTTGGAAACCTTGGCGAAAATCAAATCAAAGAAATTATTGCAGCATCAAAATTCTCTGTATTCTTTATAGATGAAGACCAACGGGTTACTTTAAAGGATATTGGGCGTAAACAAGAAATTGAAATTTGGGCTTCTATAGCTGGTGCAAGTATTACAGAATTAGAACTCAATTCTCAATTTCGATGCAATGGTTCTGATGGCTATTTGGCATGGCTAGATAATATTTTACAAATTAGAGAAACTGCAAACGAAGAAATTACTGATTTAGAATACGATTTTAAAATTGTTGATACACCCTCTGAATTAAGGGATATTATTTTCGAAAAAAACAAGCTGAATAATCGCGCAAGAATGGTTGCAGGATATTGTTGGCGCTGGCCTAGTAAAAAAGATTCATCTGCCTACGATATTGAATTTCCCGAATACGATTTTCGGATGAAATGGAATTTAACCGAAGATGGAAGCACTTGGATTATCAGCCCAGAATCCGTTAACCAAGTTGGTTGCATCCATACCTGTCAAGGTTTAGAGGTAGATTATATTGGTGTAATTGTTGGAGAAGACTTAGTAGTAAGAAACGGTAAAATCATTACCGATCCATCAAAACGCGCTAGTTCCGATAGCTCTGTAAAAGGATATAAAAGACTAATGAAAGAGAAACCTGTTGAAACAAAAGAAATGATCGACCTAGTTATTAAAAACACCTATCGTACTTTAATGACTCGTGGCATGAAAGGATGTTATGTTTATTTTGTGGATGAGGAAACAAGGGAATATTTTAAGAATCAAAATATTTGAGTTTATTCGGAATGATATGATTCTTAACTCAGCTCAAAACCGCTATTGATTTTTTAATAAAAGCGAACCTGCAACATTTTGGAACTTCCATGCGGTGAAAAATCAATCTATTCACCGCATATTTGCGGCGAATAATGCTTATATTTACCGCATAAGGCATTTGGGCAATGGTAAAATACATCTACGAATATAAAAATTGGACCGATTTTTCTTGG